>CAYUBT010000128.1:0-7364 GCA_964443055.1 uncultured Rubellimicrobium sp. | reverse complement strand
CACGCTCCAGTATTCGCGGGGGCGGAAGGCCTCGATCTCCATCTCGCGCTCGACGATGAGGCGCAGACAGACCGACTGCACCCGTCCGGCCGATTTCGCCCCCGGCAGCTTGCGCCAGAGGACGGGCGAGAGGTTGAAGCCGACCAGGTAATCAAGCGCACGGCGTGCGAGATAGGCGTCGACCAGCGGCTGATCGACCTGGCGCGGATTGGCCATCGCCTCGGCCACGGCCGATTTCGTGATCGCGTTGAAGGTGACGCGGCTCACCTTGGTGTCCTTCTTGATCGCCTTGCGGTCACGCAGGGCCTCGGTCAGGTGCCATGAAATCGCCTCGCCCTCGCGGTCGGGGTCTGTGGCGAGGATCAGTTCGGGGTCGTCCTTGAGCGCATCGGCAATGGCCTTCACATGCTTGCGGCTGTCGGCATCGACCTCCCAGAGCATGGCGAAATCTTGATCGGGATCGACCGAACCATCCTTGGGCGGAAGGTCACGCACATGGCCATATGAGGCGAGGACCGTATAGTCATCACCAAGATATTTGTTGATTGTCCGTGCCTTGGCAGGCGATTCGACGACAACGACAGCCATTTTGGGACCTTCAAGAACAACAGGAGCGCCGGGCCGGCTACATGGGAGGCCCGGCGGGGTGTTGTCAATGAGGGGCTGAAGTGCAGCAGGGTTCCGGATTCATCGCCCCTTTCGTCATTGCAAGCGGCAGCGAGGCAAGCCGGATGCCCGACGTTCTGGTTTGCCGCGTCGCCTGCGGCTCCTCGCAATGACGGTGGGGAAGGAGGGGTTGCCTCTTCCCGTCATTGCGAGCGTAGCGAAGCACCCCAGCCTCTCCGCCGCACCGGCTGACGCCTCGCAATGACGAAAAGCGTCGCCCCTATTCCGCCAGCGCGTCGATGATCCGCGCCCAGCTTCGCATGCCCTTGTGGAACGAGCGCAGGTCGTATTTCTCGTTCGGCGAATGGATCATGTCGTCATCCAGCGCAAAGCCGATCAGCATCGAATCCATGTCCAGCACACTCTTGAAATAGCCCGCAACCGGGATCGAGCCGCCCGAGCCCACGAAAGCTGCCGGGCGCGGCCATTCATCGCTCAGCGCCTTGCGCGCCAGTTCGAAGGCGGGGTCATCGATGGACATGACCGAGGCGGGCGAGGCACCGTGATCCGCGAATTCCACCTCGCAATCCGCAGGCAGCATCGCGCGGACCATGGCGCGGAAGTTCCCGCGGATCTTCAGCGGGTCCTGCCCGGCCACCAGCCTGAAACTGACCTTGGCACTGGCCTCGGCGGGCAGGACGGTCTTGAATCCCTCGCCGGTATAGCCGCCGGTGATGCCGTTCGCCTCGCAAGTCGGGCGCGACCAGATCATTTCGAGCACATCACGGCCTGCTTCCCCGGCAGGCTCGGATAGGCCGACCTCGGCGAGAAACCTCGCACCGTCGAAGCCCAGCCCCTGCCACTGCGCGCGCAATTCTCCGGGCAGTTCCTCCACCCCGTCGTAAAAGCCGGGCACGGTGACGCGGCCATCCGCATCGTGCAGGGCGGCGATGATGCGCGACAGCACCCGGATCGGATTCTGCGCGGCCCCGCCATACATGCCCGAATGCAGGTCGCGGCTGGCGGCGCGGATCGTCACCTCCTGCCCCAACAGGCCGCGCAGCATTGTGGTGATCGCGGGCGTGTCACGGTCGAACAGGCCGGTGTCGCAGATCAGGGCCAGATCGGCCGTCAGTTCCTCGCGGTTCTCCTCGAGGAACGGGACGAGCGAGGGCGAGCCGGATTCCTCCTCGCCCTCAAGGAACACCGTCACGCGCAAAGGCAGGGCACCGTGAACCGCGATCCAGGATCGGCAGGCCTCGATGAAGGTCATGAGCTGGCCCTTGTCGTCGCTCGAGCCGCGCGCGCGGATCACGGGGCCCGCGGCGGTCTCCTCGATGGCGGGGTCGAACGGGTCGCGATGCCAGAGATCCGGCGGATCGACGGGTTGCACGTCGTAATGGCCGTAGAACAGCAGATGCCTGTCGCCGGCACCCCCGTGGCCCACGACCATCGGATGACCAGGCGTCGGGCGCGGCGAGGCGTCGAGGCCGAGCGAGCGCAGGTCAGCGGCCAGCCAGTCGGCAGCCCTCGCGCAATCGCCTGCATTGGCCGGATCGGTCGAGATCGAGGGAATGCGGATCAGATCGAAGAGGCGCTCGAGCGCCTGGTCGCGCCCCGCGTCGATATGGGCGAGGACGGGATCGAGTCGGGACGACATGGGCTGGCTCCGGAAACGGTTGACGGCGTGAAACTTGCCAAAGCCCGACCCATTGTCCAGAGTGGCCCCACGTCCTGCCAGCCCGGACAGGATGCCGCCCCCCGGTGGCCTTGCCCGCAGGGGGTCCGGGGTCTATCAGCCAGAGGACGAGGCCGGTGCGCCTCGCCCCAAGCCAGGACGAGATCATTGGATTACGACGCCCAGTTGACCGCTGCCATCGACCGCCTGCACGAGGAAGGACGCTACCGCACCTTCATCGACATCGCCCGGACACGGGGACAGTTCCCCCATGCGGTCTGGCATCGGCCCGACGGCGGCGAGCAGAAGGTGACGGTCTGGTGCGGCAACGATTATCTGGGCATGGGTCAGCATCCGGTCGTCCTCGCGGCGATGCACGAGGCCATCGACGCGGTGGGCGCGGGATCGGGCGGCACGCGCAACATCTCGGGCACGACCATCTACCACAAGCAGCTCGAGGCCGAACTCGCCGACCTGCACCGCAAGGAGGCAGCGCTGGTCTTCACCTCGGCCTATATCGCCAATGACGCGACGCTCTCGACCCTGCGGACCCTGTTTCCCGGCCTCATCATCTATTCCGACCGCCTCAACCACGCCTCGATGATCGAGGGCGTGCGACGGGGCGGGGGCGAGAAACGCATCTTCCGCCATAACGATATCGACCATCTGCGCGAGTTGCTGGTCGCCGATGACCCGGGCGCCCCGAAGCTCATCGCCTTCGAGTCGCTCTATTCGATGGACGGCGATTTCGGCCCGCTCGAGGCGGTCTGCGATCTGGCGGATGAATTCGGCGCGCTCACCTATCTCGACGAGGTCCATGCCGTCGGCATGTACGGGCCGAGGGGCGGCGGCATGGCCGAACGCGACGGGGTCATGCACCGGATCGACATCATCAACGGCACATTGGCCAAGGCCTTCGGCCTTTTCGGCGGCTATATCGTCGCTTCGGCAAAAATGGTCGATGCGGTGCGCTCTTACGCGCCGGGCTTCATCTTCACCACCTCGCTGCCCCCGGCGGTGGCGGCGGGGGCGGCGGCCTCGGTCGCGCATCTGAAGGCCGACGGAAGCCTGCGCGCGGCGCAGCAGGAACAGGCGCGGGTGCTGAAATACCGCCTGCGCGGCATCGGCCTGCCGATCATCGACCACGGCTCGCATATCGTGCCGCTGATCGTCGGCGATCCGCGCCATACCAAGATCCTCTCGGACAGGCTGCTGGCCGAATCGGGCATCTACGTGCAGCCGATCAACTATCCGACCGTGCCGCGCGGCACGGAAAGGCTGCGATTCACGCCGTCGCCGGTCCATGGCCCCGCGGAGACCGATCATCTGGTACGGGCGCTCGACCGGCTCTGGGGGCTCTGTGCGCTGAATCGCGCCGAAATGGCGGGATGAACACATTTCTGCGAGTGCAGGCCGCACAGGTCTGTGATAATCGGCAATCAATGGGGCAGGCTGCAGCCGAATCGACACAAGCACTGGCGTCGGGATTGCCTCGCAACACGAGCAGTAGCGGGACAGCTGCATGATCGGGCGGACATTCAGGCGCGGGAAGGAGGCACCCGGCGACGAGCAGGCCGGTGCCGGTTTCGACGCGTTCGAACTGCGCCTCGGTGATCTCATGCGCGGGGAGCGGGCGACTCTCGGCAAGAGCCTGCTCGACGTTCAGCGCGAGCTGAAGATCAAGGCCGCCTATGTCGCCGCCATCGAGAATGCCGACCCGACCGCCTTCGACACGCCCGGTTTCATCGCGGGCTATGTGCGCTCATATGCGCGCTATCTGAACATGGACCCGGACTGGGCCTTCGAGACCTTCTGCCGTGAATCGGGTTTCCAGACCGCGCATGGCATGTCGCCCTCGGCCCTGCCGCCGCGCCCCTCGCGCGAGGCGCGGCTTGCGGCCTCGGTCACGCCCGGCAAGGATATTTTCGCCGCGCCGACAACCCCGTTCCTGCCGCCGCGCGACAGCGTCTTTTCGGGGATCGAGCCGCGCGCGGCCGGATCGGTGCTCGTGCTGCTGCTGATCGTCAGCGGGCTCGGCTTCGGGGCCTGGACAGTCCTCAACGAGGTGCAGAAGGTCGAATTCGCCCCGGTCGAACAGGCCCCGACCGTGATTGCCGAGGTCGATCCGCTCGCAGGTGCCTCGCGCGGCGGGCCGGAGACGGGCGATGTCCTCGCCATGGCCCCGCCCTCGGCCGAGGCGCTCGACCGGCTTTACCGGCCGCAGGCGCTCGACCTGCCGGTCTTCGTGCCGCGCGACGGCCCCATCGCCGCACGCATTCCCGCACCGGAGGCTCCGGCCGGGGCCGAGGCGGGTGACGCGATCTCGGTCGCGCTGGCCGAGGCGATGGCTGTCCCCGAGCCCGGAGACGAGGGCGCGCCCCCGGTGCAGGTGACGGCGGGGGCCGCCCCGGAACTGCAGCTTCTGGCCGCGCGCCCCGCCTGGGTGCGGGTGACCGCCTCGGACGGATCGATCCTCTTCGAGGGCATCCTTGAACCCGGCGACACCTGGGAAGTCCCGGTGACCGAAGAACCCGCCACCCTGCGCGTGGGTGAATCCGGCGCACTCTATTTCGCGATCAACGGCGTGCCCCATGGCCCGGTCGGCCCGTCGGGACAGGTGACCTCGAATGTCGCGCTCGACGCCGAGAAGATCGCCGGGGACTACGAGCTTGCGGACCTCTCGCGCGATGCGGCGCTGGCCGAGATCGTCCATGTCGCCGAGATGCAGGTCGGGGGGGCCGGGACGGACGATCCCGCACAGCCGCCGCGCGACTGAACGCCGGTCAGGGGGCGAAGCGCCTCCGGAGGCCCGGTCCCGGCGCGCCCTTGCCCGTGTCTGCAGAGGAGCATAGGTGAGGGCGGGCGAGAAAGGCTTTCCTCATGACGCACAACCCGATCCGTCCCTGGCGCAACATCGAGCGGCGCAAGTCGCGCCGGATCATGGTGGGCAATGTGCCGGTGGGCGGCGATGCACCGATCAGCGTGCAGACCATGACCAACACGCTGACGACCGATGTGACGGGCACGATCGACCAGGTGATCCGCGCCGCCGAGGCCGGGGCCGATATCGTCCGGGTCTCGGCCCCCGACGAGGAATCGACCCGCGCCCTGCGCGAGATCGTGCGGGAAAGCCCGGTGCCCATCGTGGCCGACATCCATTTCCACTACAAACGCGCCATCGAGGCCGCCGAGGCGGGCGCGGCCTGCCTGCGCATCAACCCCGGCAATATCGGCAATGCCGCCCGCGTGGGCGAGGTCATCCGCGCCGCACGCGACCATGGCTGTTCGATGCGGATCGGGGTGAATGCGGGCAGTCTCGAGAAGCATCTTCTCGACAAATACGGCGAGCCTTGCCCCGATGCGATGGTGGAATCCGGGCTCGATCACATCAAATTGCTTGAAGATCAGGATTTCCACGAATTCAAGATTTCGGTGAAGGCGTCCGACGTGTTCATGGCCGCTGCCGCCTATCAGCAACTGGCCGAGGCCACCGATGCGCCGATCCATCTGGGCATCACCGAGGCCGGTTCCCTGATGCCGGGGACGGTGAAATCGGCCATCGGGCTGGGCAGCCTGCTGTGGATGGGGATCGGCGATACATTGCGGGTAAGCCTGTCGGCCGATGTCGCCGAAGAGGTGAAGGTCGGATTCGAGATCCTCAAGGCACTCGGCCTGCGGCATCGGGGCGTCAACATCATCTCCTGCCCCTCCTGCGCGCGGCAGGGCTTCGACGTGATCGAGACGGTGAAAATCCTTGAAGAACGGCTCGAACATATCCGCACACCGATGAGCCTCTCGATCATCGGCTGCGTCGTGAACGGGCCGGGCGAGGCGCTGATGACCGATGTGGGCTTCACCGGCGGCGGCTCGGGGCACGGGATGGTCTATCTTGCGGGCAAGCAGGACCACCGCGCCGACAACGAGGGGATGATCGACCATATCGTCGGTCTGGTCGAGAAACGCGCCGCCCAGATCGAGGCGCAGGAAGCTGCCGAGGAAGAGGCGGCAAGGAAGGCGGGCGAGTAGCCTCGCCGGAGCCGGCCAGATCGCGTCGCGGGCCGTGCGGGGATGGCGAGGGAGAAAGGGGGGTCGCCTCTTCCCGCCATTGCGAGCGGCAGCGACGCAAGCCAGACTTCCCACATCGCTGGCTTGCCGCGTCGGCTGCGCCTCCTCGCAATGACGGGATGGGGCATGCCCGCACCGCTACCCTGTCCGGGACCGTCAAATGACTCCGGCGGAGGACATGAACCTCACCGCAACCTGCGTTCGGAATCCTGTCGCCGCGCCGCAGCGAATTGACAAGTGCCCCGCCGCGCCGCAGGTTCATGCCGGTACCTGACAGGGGGAGACAAGCGAATGAAGAAAGTCTGGCCCGACGCGGAATCCGCGCTCGACGGGCTCTTGCGGGACGGGATGTTCATCGCCGCCGGGGGGTTCGGCCTGTGCGGCATCCCCGAACTGCTGATCGCCGCGATCCGCGATGCGGGAGTGAAGGATCTCACCGTCGCCTCGAACAACGCGGGGGTGGATGACTTCGGCCTCGGCGTGCTGCTGGCGACGCGGCAGGTGAAGAAGATGATCTCGTCCTATGTGGGCGAGAATGCCGAATTCATGCGCCAGTATCTCGCGGGTGAACTCGAACTCGAATTCAATCCCCAGGGCACGCTGGCCGAGCGCATGCGCGCGGGCGGCGCGGGCATCCCCGGCTTCTACACCCCCACCGGCGTGGGCACCGTCATTGCCGAGGGCAAGGAGGTGAAGACCTTCGACGGGCGCGAATACATCCTCGAACGCGGGATCGTCGCCGATCTTGCCATCGTCAAGGCCTGGAAGGCCGACACGACCGGCAACCTCGTCTTCCGCAAGACCGCCCGCAACTTCAACGTCCCTGCCGCGACCTGTGGTCGCATCTGCGTGGCCGAGGTCGAGGAAATCGTCGAACCCGGCGGCCTCGATCCCGACGGCATCCACCTGCCGGGCATCTATGTCCACCGGATCGTGCAGGGCGAACATGAAAAGCGCATCGAACAGCGCACCACTCGCAAGCGGGAGGACGCGTGATGGCTGACGTGAAGGGCTG
>CAYUBT010000127.1:6255-7625 GCA_964443055.1 uncultured Rubellimicrobium sp. | reverse complement strand
CCCCCCCCCCCCCCCCCCCCCCCCCCCCCCCCCCCCCCCCCCCCCCCCCCCCTGACCGGGGCTGCACCCCGGCGCAACGCATGTCTTGACGCCCCGCCGCGCCGCAGCTAATCAGCCGCCCTGTGCCGCGACGCGGTCACGGGCGACGAGCTGCAAGGTGCGGCAGCGGACTGTAACTCCGCCGGGGAGACCCATGCCTGGTTCGATTCCAGGGTCGCCCACCATAAACAAGTCAATGATTTGGGTGGAGCTTTGGGCAGGTAGGCTTCAAAAGCGCTCAAAAGTTGCTCACACCAGCACGCGCAGTTCCGAAATTGCCCCCTCACCGAGTCCACGATCCGGCTGCGAGCGAATATCCTGCACATCTCGATTGAGCCGGTCGGCAGAAAGCTGAAGGCGCGGAACATGCGGCGCGTCATTCCACCTTGTCGCCTCATGAATATCGGTATCGGCTTGCATTCCCAACCTGCAGGCAAGGAGCCAGCCATTGGCCTGGGCCAGTTCCACCGCATTGCGATATATCCAGAAGCCCTTTCGGCACGTGGCATCGGCACCGTCTTTGCCCCGGCATACGCATCATCTTACGCCCCTCGACCCCCGGATTGTTGATGCGGTCCACCAACGTATCCCCGACCGTGCCGAGGATGATACGCTATACGGCCACGATTTCATCGAATGCCAGCATCTGGTCAAAAACGGGAACACTTGGAAAATCACTCCCAGGACCTACACTGAAATCGAGCCCGCCTTTTCAGCATTAACATGGAGCACCCATGTCCGATCCGAAACTGTTCGAGCCCCTGACCGTCGGCCAGCTGCACTTGCGCAATCGCATCGCCATCGCGCCGATGTGCCAGTATTCAGCCGTCGATGGCCGCATGACCGACTGGCATGTCATTCATCTGGGCCATCTGGCGCTTTCGGGGGCCGCGCTGCTGACCATCGAGGCGACCGCCGTACTGCCGGAAGGGCGGATCACCTATGGCGATGTCGGCCTCTGGGACCGTGCGACCGAAAAAGCCATGGGGGATGTGCTCGAAAGCGTCCGCCGCTGGTCCGACATGCCGATCGCGATCCAGCTGGCCCATGCCGGGCGCAAGGCCTCGACCGATCTGCCATGGAAGGGGGGTGCGCAGCTTCCGCCCGACGATCCGAACGGCTGGCAGACGGTCGCGCCCTCGGCCCTGCCGTTCAGGCCTGGCGAGAACGCTCCGCAGAGCCTCGACCGGGACGGGCTGGCGCGGGTGCGCGAAGCCTTTGCGGCAGCGGCGGCACGGGCGGCACGGCTTGGCATCGACGCCATCCAGATCCATGGTGCCCATGGCTATCTGCTGCATGAATTCCTGTCGCCGCTCTCCAATCGCCGCGAC
>CAYUBT010000127.1:0-6245 GCA_964443055.1 uncultured Rubellimicrobium sp. | reverse complement strand
GAGGGGCGCGCTCCCCGCCGACCGTCCGGTCACGATGCGGCTTTCCGGCACCGATTGGGTGGAAGGAGGCTGGGACATCGGCCAGACCATCGAACTGGCGCGGGCGCTGGAGGCGCGTGGCTGTGCGGCGATCAACATGTCCAGCGGCGGCCTTGATCCGCACCAGCAGGTCCCGGTCGGGCCAGGCTATCAGGTGCCGCTGGCCCGTGCGGTGAAGCAGGCGACCAACCTGCCGGTGGTCGCGGTTGGGCTGGTCACCGGCTTCGAACAGGCCGAGGCGATCATCGCCACGGGCGATGCCGACATGGTGGGGCTTGCCCGCACGATCCTCTATGATCCGCGCTGGCCCTGGCACGCCGCCGCGCATCTGGGTGCGAGCGTCGACGCGCCCGACCAGTATCTGCGGTCGGCGCCGCGTCAGTATCGGGCGCTGTTTGCCTCGAAGGAGAGTGCCGGGAGCTGAGATGCCGGACCCCGACAACGGATTTCGCCCCGACCGGAAACTGCGACATGACAGCGATCACGATCATCGGCGGGCACGGCAAGGCCGCGCGGCGCCGATATGTGATGGTGTCCTGCAGCTTGGTCGGCAATCTCTCATGAAAGAAAGCTGCCGGGTGGCTGGCGCGGGACGGGCTCAGCCCTCGCGCGGAGCGGACGGATCGAGCCGGGGCGGCAACAGGAAGGTGCCGTCCGCCGCTCCGGGGCGGAAGAGCTCCGTCCCGTCCTGCGGAACGAGCACATGGCTGCGCCGGACTCCGAGATCGGCCAGCTGCCAGGACACGCCCCCGCCGAACTGCACATGCCCCATCCCCATGATCCCGACAACCAGCGGCGTTTCGGGGCGGTGCAGCGCCGTGCGGATCCGGGTGGCGAAGGCCCTGTCCCAGACCTCCTGCGCCCGCAGGAAACGATCGAAGGCCGGATCTTCCGGCGATTGTGCCGCGCGATCGGGGCGGGGGCCGCCGGTCAGGTCGAAGATGAAGCGGCGATAGGGCATCGGCGAGGGGCTTGCCGGGGTCAGGCCCTCGCGCTCCTCCTCGGGCACCGATTCCCAGCCTCCGGCCCCTACCGCCTTCACGAGCGAGCGTTTCAAGTTCAGCCCAACCATCGGGATCGCGCAGTCGCGGCATAAGCGGAAGAGCGGCATGTAGATTTCCGGAGGGAAACCCCAGATCGTCGCCCATTCGGCGCGCTCGAGAAACGCCTCCTCGGACAGGCCGCCCGCGACCCATTCCGCAAGGACAGGGTCGAGACGGGCCGGGAACATCTCGAAGCCGAGCACGAGCGGGCGGTATGCGAACAGCCCCGCCGCGACATGCAACTGCCAGCGGTGATGATCGGCGCGGTCGTGTCGTTCGCCCAGAAGGACCGCATCGGCCATGGCGGCCTGTTCGAGAATGTCCCGATGCTCGACAGGGCGTCCCCCGGCGTCCAGCCACCGTCCGCCGCCCTGAGCCGATTGCGGGGTTGTCATGCGAAGCCCTCCGATTCGAGCACGAGGTCGGTCCTCCGCCCCTCGTGATCAAGCGCGATGCGCCGTCCCGCCTCTTCCCGCCAGCGCGCCACACTGCCACCCCGCATATGCAGGTGGAAATCGGGGGTCATCACGTTGAGAAAGCCCATGGCGGGCTTCAGCGCCTCGATCCGGCCCCGCCAGGACTGGCGCAGGCCGGGGCGCTCGAAGATGATGCGGAGCTCGGCTGCCTGCTCCCGGGCAAGCGCCAGCGGCGCGCGGCCCGGATCGTCGTCCGCGACCTCCGGCCGTTCGGACGACGCAGGTGCCCGGGCCGGTCGCTCAGGTGCCGCAGAGCGGGCGAATCCCGCAACCGGAGGAAGAAACGCATCAAGGCCGTCCATGCCCGAGATGGCGAAGAGCATCTCGCCTTCGGACCCGAGAAAATCGAGCCGCGGGTAAACCTTGCCGCCCATCACCGATGTCGTGTCGAGGACGACCGAGGCGACCGCCGACGGGTCGATCCGCGCGTCATGGGCAGCGCCGGAGACCCGGATTTCACCTCCATCGACCTGCGCGGATTCAACTTGACCGATCCGTTCATGCGTGACGCCTTCGGCCTGGCAGATCAGCATCACCTTTCCAATTTCAGACGCAATATCAATAATTTGCGCGGCATCTGGACTGACCAGCGTTTCGCGGAATCCGGGCTCGACACTGTTCGTCTGTGTCATGGAAACTCCTGTCTGATTCGCCTCTGCCTATGCCAGGTGCGGGCCGTGGTTCAATCCCGTCACCTCGGCGGCGCGGTCGCGCCGAGAGGGCTTGCCTTGTGCAGGGTTCCGGGCTGGCAGCCCCGAGCCAGCATGTCGCACCTCCTCGGGGATCGCCGTCGCCAGCCTTCAGTAATGCAGCTGTAAGGTGTGGATCATGCAATCCATCGAAGCCCGAATCCCCGATGTCTCGACTGCGCAGGTGCTGCCGGTCATCAGCGACTTTGCGGATCTTCTCGAACTTCCGCTCGAGACCCGGGCTGACAGTCTCACCTTGCGCCTGACCGGCGGGCAGATTGCCCTGCGCGACAGCCTGGGCGGCATCGACCTGCGCCTCGAGGCCGAGAGCGCGCGGCGACTCTACCGCCTCCAGCAGATGGTGCTGACACGGTTCGACGGGCTTGACCCGGTGCCCCATCTGGACTGGGAGCGCGTCGATGTCGGGGCGCTGCCGCCCGGACAGGCTGCTTCATCGCTATCTCAAGGTGCAAGACTCCTGCCCGGAATGCGGCGAGACATTCTCTCATGCCCGCGCCGATCTGGCCCGGCCTATCTGACCATTTCTGTGGCCGCCAACTTCCTCGGTATCCTGATTCCCGTGCTCTGGATGGTCTGGCGCATGGACCCGATGTATCAGATCATGATCATGGTGCCGCTGTCTGTCAGCCTGCTCCTTGCCCTTCTTCCACGGTTCAAGGGCATGATGGTCACCTGGCAATGGCCGAAAAGGATGCACGGATTCTGAATATGGCGGGGTGAGGCGATCTCGCCCCGTTCGTCATTGCGAGGGCGGCAAGCCAGAAGCGTGGGGACCGGGTTGCTTCGCTGACGCTCGCAATGACGGAGGTGGTGGCCCCTCGCCCATCGTCATTGCGAGGAGGCGTCAGCCGACGCGGCAAGCCAGAACACTGGACCACTAGCTTGCTCCGCTACGCTCGCAATGACGCGGCGGAGGAGGTGACGGATTCGGAAGCCCGCTGTCAGTCGGTCAGAGTCGCCAGATAGGCGATGAGATTCGCGCGGTCGGTCATGCTGCGCATCCCGGCATAGGTCATCTTGGTGTCCGGGTCGTAGCCGCGCGGCGATTCGATGAAAGCCTCCAGTTCCTCGGGGGTCCAGGCATCATTCAGATCGCTGAAGCCGGCGGAATAGGAGAATCCCTCCTCGGTCCCCGGCGCGCGGCCGACGACGCCATGAAGCGAGGGGCCGGACTTGTTCTCGCCCGCATTGACCGAATGGCAGGCAGCGCAGGGGCGGAAAGCGGTCTGGCCTGCGGCCGGATCGGCACTGGCGTAGACTTCCTCGAAGGAGGGGCCTTCGTCCACGGGTTCGGCAGGTGCGTCATCGTCGCCGGTGTCGATCACGTAACCCTGCACGCCATCGGCGGGGGCCCCGCCGGAATAGACGGATTCAGTGAACCACCCGGCCAGCATGAAGACCAGAAGCGCGCTGGTCAGGCTGCCGCCGATCTTGGTGAGCGTCATCGTGTCGAACATGTCGCGAGCCGTTCCCTTCGCCAATTCACGCCCATGTATCCGCTTCCCGCCCCGAGGTGCAAGGTGTAGGTGCGCGAGGGCGGCTCCGGTCGGGGCAGATGTGACACGGGAGAAACGCATGGCCGCGAAAACGGCGAGACGCATCGCTTTCCAGGGGGATCCGGGTGCCTATGGCCATCAGGCCTGCGCCGATGCGCGCCCCGGCTTCGAGGCGCTGCCCTGCACGACATTCGAGGAGGTCTTCGCCGCTGTCCGTTCCGGAGACGCCGAACTCGGCATGATCGCCGTCGAGAACACGACCTACGGCCGCGTGGCCGATGTCCACCAGCTTCTGCCCGACAGCGGTCTGCATATCGTCGACGAGGCCTTCGTGCGCGTGCGCATCAACCTCATGGCCCCGAAAGGCGCGACACTTGCCGGCATCCGGCGGGTGCGGGCAATGGGCATCCTGCTTGGTCAGGCGCGTCGCTTCATCAACGAAAACGGGTTCGAGACGCTGAACTGGTCCGACAATGCCGCCGCCGCGCGCGAGGTGGCCCGCCTGGGCGACCCCACCGAAGGCGCACTCGCCTCCGAGATCGCGGCGAAGATCTACGGGCTCGACATCCTCGCCCGGGATATCGAGGACAACGACCGCAACACCACCCGGTTCCTGATCATGGGGCGCGAGCCCGACCTGTCACGGCGCGGCGATCTGGGCATGATCACCTCTTTCGTGTTCCGGGTGCGCAACATTCCGGCCGCGCTCTACAAGGCGCTCGGCGGCTTTGCGACCAACGGGGTCAACATGACCAAGCTGGAAAGCTACATGGTCGGCGGTGCCTTCACCGCCACACAATTCTATGCCGAGGTCGAGGGCCACCCGGATGACCGCAGCCTGCAGCTTGCCTTCGAGGAACTGGGCTATTTCACCGACATGATGCGGGTGATCGGTGTCTATCCGCAGGCGCGCAAGCGCCACGTCTGAAAGGCTCAGAATCCCGCCGCGATCTCTTGTGCAAAACGGGCGACGGCCGTGTCGAAGCGGCGTTGCGTTGCGCCGCGCACGAGGCTGAGCGATCGCAGCGCCATACGCCCGGCCAGACTGCGCGCCTTCGCATCGAGAACCACCGCCATCCGGGTGTCCTGGCGCGAGAGCGGGATGAGTTCGGCCGTGCTCTCGAAATTGAAGCCTCGCGAAATGCCCGTGAAGGCGAGGCGGGAGGGTGCGTCGCATTCGGCGAGAATCAGATGCAGCACTCGCTCGCGCCCGCGTAGCCGGAAGCGCACTTCCCATTCGGCCCCCGCGCCGGAGACGGGCGGTTCGTCCAGACGGCGCACACTCGCCCCCCGGCTGATGGCGCGTCGCTCGAACGCCGCAAAATCGGTGAGCCGTGCAAAGACGTCCTCGCACGGGACGGCAATGTCCTGCCGTGACTTCAGTTTCATTCCGCCTGCCCGCATTGCGCCCGGTTGACTCCGGTGCTTTCCCCTATTCGCCCGGGGCGAGCCGTCCGGCAAGCCACATCTCGACCAGATGGCGCGCAATCGAGCCTGGCCGTGGCGGAAGAATCGCATCATCCGCGCCCTCGATCACCCGCATCATCCGCTCGCGCGGGATCCAGGCGGCGGATTCGAGTTCGACGGGATCGAGACGGATTTCCGTGTTTCGCGCGCGGGCGCGGCAGCCCAGCAT
This sequence comes from uncultured Rubellimicrobium sp., assembly GCA_964443055.1. Classification (GTDB taxonomy): domain Bacteria; phylum Pseudomonadota; class Alphaproteobacteria; order Rhodobacterales; family Rhodobacteraceae; genus JADYZU01. The sequence continues at coordinate 845 of CAYUBT010000127.1, read as the reverse complement.
GAGCGAGGCCGGAAAGGGCCAGGGCTGGCTCTCGACGAAACCGATCTCGCCGACCGCGATGCCCGTCTCTTCGCGCACCTCGCGACGCACGGCGGCCTCGACCGTCTCGCCCGGCTCGACGAACCCCGCCAGAAGCGACATCATCCCCGGCGGCCAGCCGGGCGAGCGCCCGAGAAGAAGGTCGTTGCCATGGGTCACCAGCATGATCACCACCGGATCGGTGCGCGGGAAATGCTGGCCACCGCAGGCGGGGCAGTCACGCCGCCAGCCGCCCTCGGCGATCTCGGAGCGCACGCCGCAACGGGCGCAGAATCCATGGGTCTCATGCCAGGAGAACAGCGCGCGGGCCGTGGCCGCAAGCTCCTGATCGCGGGGCGAAAGCTGCGTCATCATGGCGCGCAGTTCGATGAAACGATGATCGGCCGGAAGGTCTGGGTGGTGCTGTTCGGTCGGATCGAAGAACCCGCCCATCGCGGCAAGATCGGCAGCATGCGGCTCCCAGGTCGAAATGTCCTCGGCAAAGATCGCCTTGCCGTCGTCACTGCGCGCCAGCACGATCTCCGGCCCCATCTGTGCCGTCAAAGTGGGGTGATCGGGGCCGAGCAGGGCGAGCCGGGGCGCATGCCCGGGCCCGCGGACAAGCGGCTTGCCACGCCACATCACCAGCCATTCGGCATCAAGCGCCGCGCGCGCATCCGGGTCGCGGCGCAGGTCCTGGGCCCGGTCGAGCCCGGAATCGCCAAAGGCCATGCCACCGAAAACGGCCGCGAGTTCCTTCATGATCCGCCTCCTGTCCGGCCCTGCCTAGGCCGCGCGGGAGTCGGGGGCAATGGATGCCGGTGGCA
>CAYUBT010000126.1:0-7650 GCA_964443055.1 uncultured Rubellimicrobium sp. | reverse complement strand
CCGGTGCGGTACCGCGGATGAAAGAGCCGCCCAGGAGGTCCGTCTCGACAGCGACTCCATAGGTGAAGCCCTGGCCGCCATCGAGATCCAGCCCGCCAAGCTTGCGATTCAGCACCAGAACCTCTGCCGTCGTCAGCACCAGCTCGTCCCTGATGGTAAAGCCGATCCTGCCCTCGTTCCGGAAGGAATAGACCTGCGCATCGGCTTCGGTATCGAGGAAGCGATAGAGGATATGCGCATAGAGGTCGAAGCTGCGCTGCCGGAAATACACATCCCCGTCGATCCGGTTGTTGATCTGCCCGTCGAAATACGGGCCCGCGTGCAGGATCTGGCCCCAGCCGACGCGACTGTTCTCCAGCCGCAAATCCCCGTGCGAGATCAACCGCCCCGTGAGCCGATCCTGGAAATCGTCGAACGGATCATCCAGCAGGATACGCGGCCCGTCGCCGATCACGCTGATGTAAAGCGGCACGTCCTCGGAGCCGACAAAGCCGCCCTCGGGGTTTGTGACAGTCAGGCCCAACCCGTCCTCGGGTGTGGTGTCATAGGCCCGCACGTCGATCAACTCATAGGCAAAGAGGTTGAGCTGGCTGCGCAGATTGATCAGCCCTATCTCGATCCCGCTACCCGGCCCCTGGGCAGTAATGGTGGCCATTCCGGGCGCATGGGCCTGATAGGTGCCATAATAGTCCGGCCGAACGAGACGCAGCGCCACTTCGTCCATGATGTCGCGTTCGGTCGCACCCACAAGGTTGATCCTGACACTGCCTTGCGCCTCGACCCGCATATCACCGGTGGCACCCATCTCGCCGACATCCAGCGCGCCATCGGTGACCTCCACCTCCATCTCGCCGTCACCGCCGAGGGCACCCGCAAAGATGAATGCTGCCCGCAGATCATCTTCCCGCTCACGATAGCGCAGGTCGCGGCCTGCCAGCATTCGCAGCTCGGCCCCGTCCGAAGTCTCGGCCTCGAAGAAACCGTCCGGTCCGGCGATGTCGCCGCCAAACGCGAAGAGCCCGATGGTTCCGCCTTCGATCGTGGTCGCCCCGCCCGAGTGGAGATGACCGAGCGATGACAACACGACCGTCGCGTCGTCACCCAGCGCGCGGACCTCATGCACCAGCAGATCGTCGTCGGCATCGCTGCCGGCGAAGATGTCGATATTCCCGTCCTGCGCGAGCACGCTTTCCAGCGTCAGCCGGCCCAGGTCGTTGATATGGACATCGCCTTGCGTCACCTCGGCATCAAGCCGGTCCAGGTCGGTCTCCAGCCCCCACGGGCCTTCCGGGGCAAGCGCACCCAGCCGCAGGGTTGTCAGCGCGCCGGTGGCGTTGGCGCTCAGGTTCAGATGGTCGGCGACGGCCGGGTCGGCCGCCTTGGACAATGTCCCCCCCACCGTCAGCCGCAGCGCATCATCAGTCGCATTCTCTGTCCGGATCGACGCCAGAACGAAATCGCCCTCGATCTCTGCCTCGACAATACCCGTGCCCGAGGCGATGCGCATGCCGTCATCCTGATCGGCATCGCCCTCGACCAGAATGTCGATATTGCCGCCGTTCGAGCGCATATCGGCCCCGAGTGACAACGACGTCGCCGTCTCCGGGACGCGGTCGGGTACAACACCTTGGACCGCCAGAAGGATATTCCCCCCCTGCGTCGTGATCCCCAGCCCGTCCGAGGTCACATCACCATGCACAAAGCTCCGCTCTGCCCCGTCCTCCAGAAGCCGCATCGGCGCATCGAGGCTGATGAGGTCCAGATCGCCACCAGCTATAGTGATATGATCAACATCAACCGCCCGGTCGCGCAGCAGCAGATTGGCGGAGCCGTTCTCTGTCTCAGCCCGGAACAACGCCGTTACCGCCTCGAAGCGCTCATCACTGCCGATGCCGCCACCGGCGAAAAGATCGGTCTCCTCGGCGATCACGGTGCCCCCGATGATGTCTCCAACGGCCTCCAGCCGGGTCCGTGACACCGACTGCGCCAGCCCCAGAGCAATATCGCCCAGGGCCACCACATCCGTCTCTGACAGTTCGCTGTCGTTTTGCAGGATCTCGCCGATGGTGATCGAATCCGCCTCGTGCATCCACAGCGCGGTGATCGCGTCGCCGTATCCGTAGTAGTCGAACAGATCGAGGCTCGTGATCAGCCGCTCGTCATCGCGACCAGTCTCGCCGCCGCTGTCGATCCGCAGTTGATGGCCCGCGATGTCGATGCCCGAGGAATTTTCCCCGTCGATGCCGAGCGCGGTGTCGATCCGCAGCAGCGCATCATCACCGAAGACCAGCGTATCGGTGCCAAAAAGCGTGATGCCCTTGCGCGCCTCGATCAGCCCGCCGTTGGCGATCAGCGCGCTCAGCAGGTTCATCTCGCTGACCACATCGAGATAGACATCACCGTCATGGGCGGCGTCTTCAAAGGTCTCGATGGTGATGCGGCCGTCCTCCTCGTCGATCAGTTCAATGCCCAGCAGGTTGTCTTCCTCCCCGATGCTGGCGGCAGAGAGACGGATATTGCTCGCGACGATCCGGGGCAGATCCGAACCGACATTGTCGGTGATCGCGCCTGTTGCATGCAGCGAGGCGATGTTGCCGGCGAAAAGCGCCTCGACCGGCAGGTTCCCGAAGGCGGTGACAAAGACGTTCTGGCTGCCGGGAATACCCGCCCGCGCATTCAGCGAACCGCCATCCAGGATCTGGACGCTGAGCGGCCGGTCCTCGGTACCGATGGAGTTGTCGGCACCCGATTCCAGCACCAGAACCGTGCCACGCACCGCGACCTGGTTTTCGTCCGGCGCGTCGGGGTCATAGCTCGAGGCGTCGGTCATCGCGCCGTCGATCAGGATCTGCACTTCGCCCGTGCCATGAACCTGCCTGATCCGCGCCGCCGTTTCCGCCCCGAGGAAGATTTCCTCATCCGAGGTCACAACCCGGAGTGTGCCGAAGGGGACGCCGTCAGCATCCGTGCCTGTAAAGGCGAAGTTCAGATCCTCGCGCTGGGCAATACGGATGATCCCGTCTTCAAAGCTCACCGGCCCGTCGGGGTCGAGCCCCTCCAGGTCGAGTCGGTCAGCACCGGCCAGCGCGATCAGATCATCGACTGACAGCTTGAAGTGGGGCACGTTGGTATCAATGACGTAGTCATCCAGCAGTTCACCGACGGAATCGCGCGCGATCAGCGTGATATTCTGCGCGGCGAGAATGTTCGGGTCTTCATTGCGGGTTTGCGTGTCGCCCGTCTGCCGCACCAGCCCGGCGCTGATACCGCGCGTCAGTTCGTCTGCGGTCCAGGTGATGCCTTCGAGGATGCCGGCGGTCTCGGCTGCGGTGGGGGTCCAGACAAAATCTGGATCAGGCTGGTCCAGAGTGTTCCACTGCTGATAAAGCGCCCAGCGCTCCTCGACAAAGCGCTGCCGGTCGGCCTCGGCCTGCGCCTCGGCGTCCGCGCTATCCCAGCCATAGAGCTGCTGGTAGGCATCCGCCAACTCGCCGAACTGACGGTCGGCCTCTGCCTCGACATCGGCGAGCGTCGGCATGCCGTCCTCGCGCAACTGCCAGTAATCGTCGTATTCGCGCTCGCGCTGCGCCTTCAGCCCGTCAAGCTGCCGCTGGGCGCGCGCACCATTCTCACCTTCGCCCAGCCCCAGTTGATCGAAATAGAGCGCCGAAAGCTCCGCTTCGGTGCGGATATCGCGCTCCTCGACATCGTTGCGGTCAAGGATCGAGCCGTGGTTGGCGATGAGCGTCACCGAACCCGAAAGCGACTCCACCAGGTCCACGCCCAGGTCGCCGTTCACTTCCGTGATGGCGATGTCCAGCGCGGCGCGCGCGTTCAGCCGTCCGTCATCCTCCAGATCAATGCGGAACGGATCGGCTTCGCCGTTGCCGATCTCGCCCTGCACGGCCTGCAGTGTCACATTTGCGCCGCGGACTGTACCGGTCGCGTCGGCGTGCAGGAGGCTGCCTTCGGCGATGAGGTGGACATTGCCCGAACTCGCACCGCCAAGCGCCCCGCCTGCGGAGACGGCCGTCGCGCTTGCCGAGACGACATTCATGTCGCCGGTCATCTCGCGCACGAGAATGTTGTCACGCGCCAGCAGGGTGATGCCTGCACCATCGACCTGATTGACGCGGAACTCGCTTCCCAGCCCGGTGATCGAGCCACCGAGTGCGGACATGTTCAGATCGGCGGTGTTCAACTCGATGCCGAAATCGGCGGTATAGAGCGAGCCCTCTGTCGAGGTGATATTCGTCTGCCCCACGGTGTTGATGGTGGTATCAAGGAAAATCACATCGCCGCGTGCGTGGATATCCACCAGCCCCTCACTTCCGCCGGCAAAGACGATATCGATCGGATGGCTGGCACTCAGCCGGTTTTCATAGACCTGCCGCGTCGTGTTGACGATGTTGTATTCGTGGTGGATCCAGCCCGAGCCGAGTTTCCACCAGCGCACCGAATCGTGGGTCTTGTGCCGGTCGTTCTGACCGCTGGTCGTGTTCAATTCCTGATAGCCGACGAAAGCATAGTCATAATCACCCTGGCCGGTCAGCGATGCTCCCAAATAAGCGCCTGCGCCGATCGGTGTACGCTCTACGTCTACTCTGAGCTCGACAAACGTCGTCTCGCGCTTGACCCCGCTGATGCCGATGATCACCAGTTCCTCTTCGCGCCAATAGGTCGTGTTGGTGACATCCTCGGCCAGCACGAAGATCAGGTCCCGCCCTTCCATTGGCTGGTAGCTGGCACTGCGGCTACCTGATCCGGTGATCGTAGTGACCAGATTGTTCGGCACCCAGCGGGTCGGTATCGGGTAAGGGGATTCCCAACTATCGGGGTCGAACATCGGCTGCGCGATGATGGTCTGGTTATCATAGACAGTCATCGCGTCGCCCGCGCGCCGGTATTCCGTTGTCCTGTACACCTGCTGCAAAAACTGGTCGCTGCCGGGGTTGAAGAAAGTCGGGGTGCTGGCGGTGGTGGAGCGGATGCCGGTGGCGGGATCGACCTCGAAATATTGCGTGCCGACCTGCACGAAGCGGCGGTCACTGGCATCCAGCCACAAATCACTCCCGCCCTGTTGCAGCACGAATGCCGTGTCGGTGATCCGCACGACCCCCTCGACGCCGGTTGCGCCGGCACCGGACCCGGTGTCGATCCGGCTCAGGCCGATGGTCAGACTCGACTCGCTGTTCACCCTTATCTCGCCGAACCCGTCCAGCGCCTCGATCCGGCCGCTGCCGGTCGAGATGACGTTGCCGACAAGCTCGACCTGCCCGCCCTGCACGATCATGCGCGGAATCTCGATCCGGCCCTCGTCGTAGTTGTAGTAGATCGGCACGTCGCTCTCGATAAAGTCGGAGCGAATGATATCGATGAGGCTGCCGTCGTCGCTGCCCGTCGGCACGCGCTCGGCCGGGTTGTGGATCAGTATCGTCCCGGTTCCGTTATGGCCGTGGACCGCGAAGAGCTCGTCATCCAGCCCCGCCTCGATTGTTACCTCATAAAGCCCGCGCCCGGCCTGGATCAGCCCGTTGATGTTCAGGATATCGGCGGTGATGAAGACATTCTTGCCCGCCGTGATCCGGCTGATGCTGTCGGCCAGCGTGAATCTCGGCGACGCGGGCGGCGTGCCGGTATTGGTGCGGATCAGGGTGCCGCCCTGGGCAAGATTGCGCACCGTGCCCTTGTAGTAGTCCACGACCGAGGTGAAGTAACGTCCGTACTGCCCTTCCAGTCGCAGCTCCTCCCGTCCGTCGGGGTAGTTCGGATCGTCGATCGTCTCCCAGCTTGAATCGATGGGAATACCACCGACATTGGTGATGCCCGGCTTGTAACCCTGGATGAAGTTGCCGTTGGTGGCCTCCATGATCAGGTTCAGCGCCGACACGTCAGCGCGCACGTCGATATCGCCTTCGGCCGTCTCGATCCGCACCGTCCCGCGCAGGTTCTCGACATCGCCGTTCAGGATGATGGTTCCAATGGGGATATCGCTTCCACCCGTGGTCGGCGGCACGCCCGTGCTCTGAACCCGGATCAGCGGCAATTCGTCCGTGGCGCTGGCGTTGACGGCATAGCGGTGATCCGCCGCTGTGCCGATGCCGCTGCGCGAGAATATCTGCAATGCGCCAGCCTGCCCGGCCTCGGTGACGGGCACCTCGTTGAACACCACCAGCCCGCCCGAGCGCGCGGGGATCGTCAACCGATCGACACTGATGAAGGCGCGCGACGTCACCAGCACGTCGATGACCGAATAGCCCGGCGCTTCCAGAACCCCGGTGTCCGAACCGTGGACATAATCCGACCGCATGAAGATATTGCCGCCCGTCGCCGTGATCGGGCCGACCTGCACGTAATCCACCCGCGCATCGCCCAGCCGGTTGATCTCGCCGACAAGCCGGTCGCGCTCGGCCACCCATGCAGTGCGGGCAGCTTGCCAATGGCTGCTGTTCGCTCCGGGATTGGCGATCATCTCGTTCAGCTCGTCCACGCGGCCCTGAAGGTCGGCGGCGACGCGCTGGTCCTCCAGCACCTCCCAAACGATATTCTCATATTCCCAGGCCCAGTCGGAAAGCGGGATGCTCTCGTCATAGCCATAGGCGGCGTAGTCGATTTCGTTGTCCTGGTTCAGCAGCAGCCGTTGCGAATTGCGCGATCCGGCCCGGACATAGCCATTGACGTTGATCCCGTTGCGCGTGCCGTTCGCGGCATGGTCGGTGCTGGTGCCGCTGCGGATGTCCAGTGACACCGGATCGGCACCGAAGGCGCCGCCGATGGCATTCGCGATCTCGGCAGCGACCTGACGATAGAGGTCCGTGCCGCGGCCATAACCCACGACGCTGCGATTGCCACCCAGAGCATAGAGATAAACATCCTGCACCGCGCGCACTCGCGCACCTTCAGCGATATTCACCTCCGAATATGTGTCGGCCACCGCATCGGCGCGCGGATCGGCCGGGATCGGGACCGCCGTCTTGTTGAACACCCGCGTCTCGGCCCGGATATCAACATTCTGCAACGCAGTCTGCGTGTTCCCGGCTGTCAGCCTGATATCGGAGAGCGATTCCAGTTCCGCCCCCGCGCCGATATTGATGATCGTTTCACCAGTGTAGTTTGCGTCAGTCTCGCCCGTGGCAGCCCCGGCCAGCCCGTAGGAGTTGGCATCAACTTCCGCGTGGATCGCCGTGTTCGCGCCGCTGAAGAAGCGCAGGTCACCCTCGGTGAAGATGTCCACCGCACCGACGTCCACCCGCACCGTGTCCTCGCGCACGAAGATGCTGCTGCGCCCGATGGGGATCGCGATGGCCCCGCCCGCGTCCAGCAGCAGGCGGTCGGTCAGATCCAGATTGCTGGTCGCGCCCATGCGGAACCGGCCGAGTTCATCGCTCTGCCCGTTCGAGGGGATCTGGCGCATCGTGACCCCGTCATCGAGTGTCAGCGTCGAGTTTGACCAGACTTCAACTTCCGAAATCATCGCCGGCACATCAAGACATAGTCCTCAAAAGCCCCGGCAGGTCGTTTCTAATGATATCCCTCGCCATCCGCAACCTTGCCGCGGAAAACCCGGTAACTGTACAGGGTATAGCTCAACACCACCGGCAGTACCACCGCAACCCCCCAGAGCGTGAATATCTGGGTCTCCCGCTGGGC
>CAYUBT010000125.1:0-7678 GCA_964443055.1 uncultured Rubellimicrobium sp. | reverse complement strand
GGCCGGAGATTTCGGCCTCATTGATCACGTAGCGATCAACATCATAGCCACGCGCCGCGAACTCGCCGGCGAGCCAGTCCTGGCACGGCTCCTCGTTGCCGCGTGTCGTGTCGAAGGCGACCAGGCGCCTGAGCCAGTCGATCTGCGCGGGAAACCGCTCTGCCACCACGCGGTCGATATCTGCCGGGTCAATGCTCATACCGTCAGCCTTCTCGGGAAACAGCCAGGGTGACCCTGGCGGATTACGGGCCAGATTTCAGAAAAATGGGCTTACGCGCCATGCGCGCAAGCCCGCGCCCGCACTGCCGCAGGGAGATGGCAGCGGTGCGGGCATCACGGGCCGGCAGCTCTATTCGCCGGTCCATCCATAGACCTCGGCAGCACGTTCCGGGGTCACGTAGCCATTCTTGATATCGCGGGAGACATCCTCGGGCGCGCGCTCCGCCGGATCGCCGTAGCCACCGCCATTGGCGGTGACGATGCGGATGACATCGTCAGTATTGACCTCGACATTGGTGGCGAAGGAATAGCGTTCCACCTCACCCGACGTGCGGCGCAGTTCGACATAGTTGAGCGAACCGTCCAGCCCGCCGGCCTGTCCCCAGGGCGGCAGGCGCGAACGAGTGTAGCCCAGCGAGAGAAAGTTGTGGTCACCGCGTACCCGGTAGTGCACCTCGATGCCCTTGCCGCCACGCCATTGTCCCTCGCCTCCGGGTTCGCTGTTGAGAGCGACCTGGTCGACAAACATGCCATAGCGCGCGTCGGCGATCTCGGCGGGACAGTTGAAGGTTTCGCCGTGGAAGCCGGAAACCTGGCCCGAAGGCCCATCGTTTCCTGCCCAGGCACCCCCGCCACCGACCTGCGGCTCGACGATCGTGTAGTGACGGCCTGTGTCGGGATGCTTCCCACCCATGACCGTTCCGCAGATCGACGCGAAGTTGCCCGACGGCACGACGCCGGGGAAGTAATGCGCGAGCGCCCGCAAGGTAAGGTCGAAGAGACGGATCTCGACTTCGGAGTAATAGCCGAGCGCGCCGGGCTCCTCGACATGGAAGATCGTGCCGGGCCGGGTGATGACCTCGAGCGGACGGAAGCAGCCGCCATTGCCCGGCCCCTCCGGGTCGGTGAAGGTTTTGAACGCTAGTTGTAGCGCGATCTCGGATCCCTCTCGCGAGGAGTTGTTCGACCCTGCCTGCGCCGGGTTGTCGGTCAGGTCGACGCTGAACTTGTCGGGTGAGATGGTCATGCGGATCTTGTGGATCGCGCCGTTATCCTGCTCTTCCTCGTAGTCATAGACGCCGGCCGGAAGCCGGGCGAGCGCCGCCAGCGCGCGCCGTTCGCCAAGGTCCATGTAATCGGCCACGGCGGCCGCGTAGGTATCGGCCCCGTATTTCTCCGCAAGCTCGAGGATCCGCGCTTCCCCGATGCGCAGACCGGCAATGCCGGCCCAGAGGTCGCCGCGCAGGAAGTCAGGCAGGCGGGTATTCACATAGAGGATGTCGAGCACCGCCTGATTGACCCGCCCCTGGTCGAACAGCTTGACCGCCGGGATGCGCACGCCTTCCTGGAAGATCTCGGTCGCCTCCGAGGACATGGAGCCCGGGACGTTGCCGCCGACATCGTTCCAGTGCGCGATATTGGCGACCCATGCGACAATCTCGCCATCCACAAAGACCGGTGCGGCAAGCACCATGTCGTTGAGGTGGGTCACCCCGCCCCAATAAGGGTCGTTCGAGGCGAACATGTCGCCGGGTTTCACGGTCTCGAGCGGGTATTTTGTCAGGATACCCTTCACCGCCTTGTCCAGGACGCCGATGAAGGCCGGGATGCCCGCCCCGGCAGCGGCGATGTCGCCGTTGGGAGCAAGGATCGAGGACGACAGGTCGAGCACTTCATAAATGATCGCCGACATGGACGCCTTGCGCTGCGCGACAAACATTTCGTCTGCGATCGCCTCAAGTGCGTTCTGGATGATGTCGAAGGTGACGGGGTCGTGTTCGGTCCGGGTCATGGCTCAGTCCCTGATCGTGATGTGAGTATTGCCGAAATCGTCCACATGCACCCGGTTGCCGGGGTGCACGACGATGGTGGTGCCGGGATCTTCGATGATCGCCGGACCCGTGAAGCTCATGCCGGGCTCGAGAAGCTCACCGTTGTAGATTGTGGCTTCATGCGTGCCCTCGGTCGCGTAGTCGACCATGCGGCGGCCCTTCACCGCATCCTCCAGCACCGCGCCGGTCTTCGGCAGCGCAACGATCTCGAGCTTGCCGACCTCGGAGGCAGCAACAAGGTGAATGCCGATGATCTCGACCTCGGCGTCAAGGCGATAGGTGTATTCGCGCTCGTAGACCTCATGGAACGCCGCGATCATTTCGGCGGTGGTCTCTTTCGTCGGGCGACCGTCGGGGAGTTGCACTTCGACAGCAAACTCCTGATTCTGGTAGCGGGCACGGACCATGCGGGTCAGCTTGACCCTGTCTTCCCCGATTCCTTCAGCAGCGAAATCGGCAAGTGCACGCTCTCTGGTGCGGTCGAGCAGGTCGGCAAGCGCTTCATGGTCGGTCGCTTCCATGAGTTCGGTCACAAAGTAGTCACGCCGCAGGTCGCTCATCAGCATCCCCCAGGCCGAGAAGACCGGAGCGCCGCGTGGCACGACGACCTTTTTCATGCCCAGGTCCTGCGCCAGCGCCACGCCGTGCATGGGCCCGCCGCCACCGAAGACGACCAGCGTGAAATCGCGCGGGTCGTAGCCACGGTTGACCGAAACCAGCTTCAGCGCATTGACCATGTTGGAGTTGGCGATCCGGACGATCCCACGGGCGACTTCGGCCTCGCTCATCGACAGACGTTCCGCGAGGTTTCCAAGGGCCGATTCCATGGCACCGATATCGGCAATCACCGAACCACCGCAGAAATAGTCGCGGTTGATCCGACCAAGTGCGAGATTGGCGTCGGTCGTCGTTGCGTTCTCGCCGCCGCGGCCGTAGGCGGCCGGACCGGGGCTTGCCCCTGCCGACTGTGGGCCGACATGCAGCTTGTCGAAATCGTCGACCCAGGCGATCGAGCCGCCACCGTTGCCGATCTCGACCAGATCCACCACTGGCACCATGATCGGATAACCGGCCGACTTGCGGTCGCGCTCGATCCAGTAGTCGGTCTTGATGGTAACATTGCCGCCCTGGATGAGCGAGCATTTCGCTGTGGTCCCGCCGATGTCGAGGGCAAGCACGTCCGGTTCGCCGATGATCCGGCCGAGTTCGGCAGCACCCCAGAAGCCCGAGGCGGGGCCGCTTTCGACCATGGTGATCGGTACGGACTTGATCGACTGGACGGAATCGACGCCGCAGTTCGACTGCATGATGAAGAGCTGACCTTCATAGCCCTTGCCGATCAGCCCCTCCTCAAGCCGCTCGAGATAGCGCTCGGCGGCGGGCTGGACATAGGCCGACAGGACCGTGGTCGAGGTCCGCTCGTATTCACGCCATTCGCGGGTGATCTGATGACTGGCGACGGCCGACGCCTCGGGCCAGAGTCGCCGCACCTCGGCGAGGACCGCTTCCTCGTGTGCCGGGTTGGCATAGGCATGGATCAGGCAGATTGCGACGGCCTGGACGCCTTCGGCCTTGAAGTGCTCGATGATCGCGGGCAGTTCCGACAGGTCCACGGGATGCTGCTCCTGGCCCCGGAAGTCGATCCGCCCGGCGATTTCGCGACGCAAGTGCCGTTCGACGAAAGGCCTGGGCTTGCGATACATCAGGTTGAAGAAATCAGGCCGGTTCCCGCGCCCGATCTCGAGCACGTCGCGAAAGCCCCTGGTGGTGATGAGCCCGACCTTGGCACCCTTGCGCTCGGTCAGCGAGTTGATGACCACGGTGGTGCCGTGGACGAAGAAATCCATGGAGCCGATATCAACCCCGGCCTTGTCGAGCACATTGATCACACCCTTCTCGAAATCGGGCGGTGTCGTGTCGGACTTGCCGGTGACAACGGTCTGGCGACCAGTCGCCACGTCGGTCTCGAAATGCACCAGATCGGTGAATGTGCCGCCGACATCGGTGGCGACGCGGATGATTTTGTCGGTCATTCTCGGGCCTCTTTGGGGCGATGAATCGCCCGGTGGTCGGATGATTGCCGGCAACGCAGGCGCTGCCGGCAAAGGGAAATCGCCTCAGCGCTTCGGGCTTGCCGCAGCAAGGGCCACGGCGATGACGATAATGACCCCGGTCGTCAGGTCCTTGAAAAACGGATTGACGTTCAGGATGTTGAAGCCATTGCCGATCAGCGCCATGAGCAGAACGCCCGCGACCGATCGCCAGATCGCTCCGGCGCCGCCCATGATCGAGGTGCCGCCCAGGATGACGGCGGCGATCGCCTCAAGCTCCATTCCGGCACCGGCCTGTGGCTCGGCCATCGAGATACGCGAGACGGTGATGACGCCGGCAAGGCCGGAAGCAATGCCCGACATGGCGAAGGTGGTCACGATGATCAGCTTGGTGCGGATACCCGACAGCAGGGCGGCCTCGGGATTGCCGCCGACAGCAAACACCGCGCGACCGAAGACGGTGCGGTTCAGCACGAACATCATCAGTACCATGAATGCCAGCATCACCAGCACGGCGACGTTCATCTCGAGGCCAAGGAGCGATACCCGGCCGCGCCCGACCCACGAGAATTCCGGGATCCTGACCGGGATCAGCTTTCCGTCGGTGACCAGGATGGCAATGCCGCGATAGACGAGGCTCGTGGCCAGAGTGACAAGGAAGGAGTGTACGTTGAACGCGGTGATGATGACCCCGTTCACCACCCCCAGCACCATGCCGATCACGGGCCCGATTATGATCGCCAGCATCGGATCGACATTTACCGCGATCCAGCCGGCGCTGACCGCTGCGACGCCGAATATCGCCCCGGTCGACAGGTCGAACCCGCCGCCGATGATCACGAAGGTCAGCGCACAGGCGATGATCGCCAGCGGTGCCGACTGGTTAAGGATGTTCAGCAGGTTGCGCGGCGTCAGAAAACTGTCGGAGGCGAAGGTCAGTCCGATCAGCAGCAGTGCGATGATGACGAGAATGCCGTATTCACGGGCGATCTCGAGCAGCTGTGGCCGTCGGGCAGCGCTCCGGGCGGTAGCGGTAGCGTCAGACATATGCGCGGGTCTCCTGACTTTCCGAATTGCGGTCCTGTTCGGCAAAGACACGCGCCAGTGCATCGTTCACCGTCAGGTCTGCCGATCGTTCCTCTGCGAAAATCCGTCCCTCGCTCATGAGATAGCTGCGGTGGGACAGGTTGATGACCTCTTCGAGTTCCGACGAGATGAGCAGGACGCCGGTCCCGGCACGCGCTATCTCGGTGATGAATTCATGGATTCGCTGACGTGCCCCGATATCGACCCCGCGTGAGGGTTCATCGAGGATCAGGAGGCGTGGCCGCGCCACTGCCCATTTCGCCAGAAGAACTTTCTGCTGATTACCACCGGAATAGGACACGACACGCCCGTCGACCCGCGCCGGAACGATGCCGAAATGCCGGATCATCTCCTCGGTGCGGTCAATCTCCGCACGGCTGCGCAGGATGCCTGCCTTGCTGATCCGTCCGAGTGTGGCGAGACTGATGTTCGGTCGTGTGGTCTGTGTCAGCACAAGGCCTTGCTTACGACGATCCTCCGGGACGAGCGCGATGCCCTTCCGTACCGCCGCGTTGATCGTGAGCCGCTCCTGCGCCACCCCGTCGATCAGCAATTGTCCGCTGGTGATCGCATCGGCACCGAAGATCGCGCGCGCGACCTCGGTCCGTCCCGCGCCGACAAGGCCGATCAGGCCGACGATCTCTCCCGGACGCACGGTGAGCGAGATGTCCGAGAGCCCGGCCCCGGTCGAGATATCGCGCAGTTCTATGATCGGTGGCGTCTCGGCAGCCGGGGCCGGCGGCAGTTCCGGCCACAGAATATCCGCCTCGTGGCCAAGCATCGACGCAACCAGGCTCTGCTTCGTCTCACCGGCGATATCGGCGCTGCGAACCACCGCTCCGTCACGCATGATGGTGACACGATCACAATTGGCGAGGATGTGGTCGAGGAAATGACTGACATAGATGACGGTCTTCCCCTGGGCCTTCAGCCGAGCGATCAGCGCATGCAGCCGCGACGCTTCATCCTCGGTCAGCGAGGAGGTAGGCTCGTCCATGATGATGACGCGGGCATCGCGGGCGATGGCGCGCATGATCTCGACCTTCTGGCGCTCGGCAATGCGCAGGTCGGCAACTTTCGCGTCCGGATCGAGGCCGAAACTGCAGGTCTTCTCGAGTTCCTCAAATCTGGCCCGGTCGCCGCGCGACAGGATGCCGCTGCGGTTGCTCTCCTGACCGAGAAAGACATTCTGCAGCACCGTCAGCGCCGGTACCAGTTGCAGCTCCTGGTGAATCATCGCCACGCCATATGCCAGCGCGTCACGCGGCGAGAAGCGGGTGACAGGGGTGCCCCAAAGCTCCACCTGGCCCCGGTCAGGCGTGTAGTAGCCACCGATGATCTTGCCGAGACTGGACTTGCCTGCCCCGTTCTCCCCGACAAGGGCATGGACCTCGCCTCGGGCGATATCGACCGCGATATCCTCCAGGATACGCACTCCGCCAAAGCTCTTGTCCACGCCGCGCACCCGGACGGCGATCTCTTCATCACGCATGGCGACCTCCCTCACGCAGGAGAATGGAGGTCGGGGCCCGGCCCCGACCTCCGTTTGCTCAAAAGGCGATCAGCCTTCCCATTCCGGGGTGAAATCCGGGTGGGCGTCCAGCCAGGCCTGGTCCACGATCAACGGATTCTCGATCGAGGCCGAGGGGTCGATCCAGGTCGGGCTTTCGCCGCCGCGAGCAACCTCGACCAGGGCCTTTGCAGCCAGATAACCTTCGGTCCACGGATTCTGCGACAGCGTGGCGTCGTAGCGGCCCTCACGGATCGCATCGACAGTGATCTGGTTGAAGCCGCCACCGATCAGGTAGACCGGCTCGACCGGAATGCCCGCGTCTTCCAGCGCAATCTCGATGCCGATCAGATGCTGGTCTGCTGCGCCCAGAACCGCATGGATATCGGGATTCGCCTGCAGGATGTCCGACATCGCGGTAAGTGCGGTGTCAGGGCTGTAGTTGCCCTCGCCGGTGGCGACAACATTGATGTTCGGATGCTGGTTCAACACCGACATATGCGCCTCGTTGCGCAGGTTGTCGAAGGGGAAGATCTTCTGCCCCATGAAGACGACCACGTTGCAGGGGTCGTAGTCGGCGCAAAACTCGGCAAGTGCTTCGGCCTGGGCGATGGCACCGGTCTCAGGATTCTGGGCCACGGTCACGGTCAGGCCGGGAACCTGCGGTTCCATGTTGGTCAGCTCGGGCCCGACAGGGAAGAGTGTCGAGGCGATCAGGATATCCGCAGCGGCCGCGTCTTCGAGCGCGGTGGCGATCCCGACCGTGTCGTTGGGGGCGATCACGATACCGTCAAAACGGCCCGAGGCCACGATATCCTCGACCTGGCTGAACTGGACAGTGGCACTGAATTCGCCGTCGAAGATCTCGACCTCGACATTTTCGAACTCGGCAGCCGCCGCCTGAACACCCTGCCAGGTTGCGTCGTTGTAGCCGTTCTGGCTCGACGCGGCGAGGAAGGCGATTCGCACGGTGTCATCCT
>CAYUBT010000124.1:0-7680 GCA_964443055.1 uncultured Rubellimicrobium sp. | reverse complement strand
GGCGCGCCTTCTGGCCGGTGCTCACGGTGCTGCTGGCGGTGGCCGCGCCGATCCATGCCGGTCTCGATGCGCATTTTGCGCCCGGACTGCGCGCACCCTGGCTTCTGGGCGGGGCGGCGATCGTGGTGGTGCTGTTTCTCGATGGTCTGCGCCGCCTGCGCTGGCCGCGCCGCGAGGAGGCGCTCGCCCGGATCGACGCCCGGCTTGCGGGACGGCCGCTGGCGGCGCTGGCGGACAGCCAGGCCACCGGCGGGGACGATGCGGCGACCGGGGCGCTCTGGCAGGCGCATCTTCGGCGCATGGCAGGCGCCAGCCGTGCCGCGCGCCCCGTTCCCCCCGATCTTGATCTCGCTGCCCATGATCCGTTCGGGCTGCGCCTTGTCGCGCTTCTCGTCTTTGTCACGGCCGTCATCTTCGCCTCTCCGGGGGCCGCGCCCGGCGCGGGGGGCACGGGTGCCCGGCCCGGCCAGACGCTTGCCGCGGGGCCCGCCTGGGAAGGCTGGATCGAGCCGCCCGCCTATACGGGGCGGCCGACCCTCTATCTGGCGGATCTGCCCGAGGGCGAGATCACCCTGCCGCAGGATGCCCGGATCACGATCCGGCTCTATGGCGACGGCGGCCTGCGGATCGAGGAAAGCGTCTCGGAGGCCGGTGAAGCCGGCGAGCCCTTCACCATCGCCCGTGACGGACGGATCGCCATCCTGGGAGAGGGCGGGGCCGAATGGCAGGTGCTGATGCAGCGCGACCGGCCGCCCGCCGTCACCGTGCCCGGCCCGGCCGAGACCGAGGCCTCGGGCCGCATGTCCCAGCCTTTCGCGGCCGGGGATGACCACGGCGTGATCGCGGGCAGTGCGACCTTCACGCTTGATCTGCCCCGAGTCGTGCGCCGCTTCGGCCTTGCGCCCGATCCCGACCCGCGCCCGGCCCTGACCGTCGATCTGCCGATGCCCTTCGCGGGTGACCGCAGCGAGATCGAGGAGTCGCTCATCGAGGATTTCTCGCGCCATCCCCTCGCCAACATGCCGGTGATCATGACGCTGGCCGTGCGCGACGCCATCGACCAGGAGGGACAGAGCGCCCCCGTCGAGATGGTCCTGCCGGGGCGGCGCTTCTTCCAGCCGGTGGCCCGTGCGGTGATCGAACTGCGCCGCGACCTGCTCTGGAGCCACGAGAATGCCGCGCGCAGCCGCGACCTGCTGCGCGCCATCGCTCACCGGCCCGAAGACCTTTTCCCTTCTCGCGAGGCTTGGGACAGCCTGCGGGCGGCCATTGCCCTGCTTGACGAGGCCATGGCCGAAGACCGGCTGGCCGGGGCCGAGGCGGAGATCGCCGATGCGCTCTGGGAGGTCGCGCTCGAACTGGAAGAGGGCGCGCTGGCCAATGCGCTCGCCCGGCTCGAACGCGCGCAGGAACGGCTGGGCCAGGCGATGCGCGACGGGGCCTCGCCCGAGGAAATCGCCGAACTGATGCGCGAGTTGCGAGAGGCGACGGACGACTGGCTCGATCTGCTGGCGCAGAATGCCGAACCCGCCCCCGACACGACCGACCAGCCGCAATCCGGCCCCGACAACCGCGAAAGCGTGACCGAGGACGAGATTCAGGCGCTCATGGACCGGATTCAGGAACTGATGGAAGAGGGCCGCATGGAGGAGGCCGAAGCCCTCATGCGCCAGCTCGACGAGCTTTTGCGCAATCTGCAGATGCAGCAGGAGGAAGGTGCCGGCGGCGGGCGCAGCGGGCCGGGACGCGAGCAGATGCGGGAAATGCAGGAGACCCTGCGCGGTCAGCAGGACCTGTCCGACGATGCCTTCCGCGAGTTGCAGGACCGCTTCAACGGCCGCACCCCGGAGGCGGGGGAGGGCACGCAGGGCGAGGAGAGCGGAGAGGCCGGGGGTGAGGCGGGGGATCAGGACAGCCTTGCCGCCCGCCAGCAGGCATTGCAGGCAGAGCTTGACCGCCAGCGCGCCGAACTGCCCGGCCTGACCGGCGAGGCGGCGGAACGTGCGCGCGAATCGCTCGACAGGGCAGGGGACGCAATGGCCCGTGCCGGCGAGGCGCTCGAGGAGGACGATCTGGCCGGGGCCATCGACCACCAGGCCGATGCACTCACGGCCCTGCGTGACGGTCTTGAGCAACTGGGGCAGGCGCTCGCCGAGAACGAGCGGCTTGGTGAGACGGGCGAGAGCTATGCCCGCTCCGAGGACGGCTCGGGCCGCCCGGTTCCCGAACGGCGCGACCCGCTCGGCCGCCAGACGGGCGACAGCGGCCGGCACGGCGGGGAACAGGCGATGCGCGACGCACCCGACCCGGCGCGCCGGGCGCAGGAGCTTCTGGAGGAACTGCGCCGCCGTGCAGGTGAGCGCAGCCGCGAGGCGCTGGAACTCGACTATCTGGAACGGCTGCTGGACCTGTTCTGATCCGGGGGCCTTCCCTCGTCGTCATTGCGAGGAGGCGCAGCCGGTGCGGCAAGCCGGAGACGTGGGGACCGGGTTGCTTCGCTGCGCTCGCAATGACGGGGAGAATGGAGTCGGAGCCCCGGCCGATTCTTGCCGTCGTTGACCCGCCACCAGCGACGGCTCATCAACAAACCGTTATCGCAGGAACGGCATTGCACCACGGAGGCGTCATGCCCGCCCGTTGCAGGACGGTCGCGAGGGCGGCGCTGGCACATGCCCGGAACGATGCCTGTTCTCTTGGTACCCGGTCGGAGCAGGCCATGTTCCAGGACCTTGCGGGGAACTGGGCCCTGAAGATCGTGGCCGGGGTGATCACGCTCGACGGCATGACACAGACGGTTCCGGCCGACCGGATTCCGCTCCAGCGGGCGACGATGACGGCGGTGGACGGCGGTCTCGGGCCTGATCCGGGTCGAGACGCCCGGGCGGCACCTGCGCCAGAACGTTGCGCTGAGCCGCTGAGTCCGGGGCGGTCTCAGAACGGCCAGAACACCGGAATGAAGATCACGCCCAGCACCCAGAAGATCAGATTGAGCGGCACGCCCACCCTGACGAAATCGCCGAACCTGTAGCCCCCGGCGCTGTAGACCATCGTGTTGGTCTGATAGCCCACCGGCGTGGCGAAACTGGTCGAGGCGGCGAAGGTCACCGCGACCAGGAAGGGCGTGGCGTCGACGCCCAGCATCGCCGCGGTGGACATGCCGATGGGCGTGAGCAGCACTGCGGCGGCGGCGTTGCTCATGAATTCGGTCAGCAGCAGCGCCATCAGATAGAGCACCGCCAGCACCACCAGCGGCCCGAATCCGGCAACGAGGCCGATGGAGTTGGCGACGATGAATTCGGCCGCGCCGGTCTGGCTCATGGCCACGCCGAGCGGCAGGAGACCGGCCATCAGGATGATGATGGTCCAGTCGATGGAATCATAGGATTCATCCGCCTCCAGACAGCCGGCCAGCGTCATCGCCACCGCCCCGGTCAGAGCCGTGATCGCGATGGGCACCCAGCCGATGGCAGAAATCACGATGACCAGCGCCATGGTGACCAGCGCGAAGGGTGCCCGCCAGCCCACCGGCCGCGCGGCATCGCGCGCGCTCAGCACGATGATGTCGGAATCCCGCCGCAGGCCCGGCATCCCCGCCTCCGGGGCAAGCATCAGCAGCACGTCGCCCACGTTCAGCCGCACGTCCTTGAGCTGCTCGCGCAGGATCTCGCCGCGCCGGTGGATGGCGAGGATCGTCGCTTCATGTGGCCAGCGCCGCTCGAGCAGGGCCAGCGTGCTGCCGACCAGCCGCGAGCGGGGCGCGACCATCACCTCGGTCAGGATCTGCCGCGAGTCCTCCTTCAGCGTCTGGGCCCCGAACCGGAACTCGGTATTGATCTCGAGCCCGGCCTCCGCCCTGAGCTTGTCGAGCTTCGACCAGTCGCCCCGCGCGATCAGGACATCGCCCTCCTCGAGGATCTGCGCGCGCGGCGACCAGACCTTTTCATCGCCGCGGATCAGTTCGAGCACGAAGACGCCGTAATCCTCGCCAAGTTTCACCTCGCCCGCGGAAACCCCGATCAACGAGGATTCCGGCGTGACCCGCAATTCGGTGATGTATTTGCCCAGTTCATACTGATCGACCAGTCCGGTTGCGCGGCTCTCGGGCAGAAGCCAGCGGCCGAAAGTCAGCAGATAGAGACAGCCGGTCACGAGACAGATCACCCCCAGCGGGGTGAATTCGAACATGGTGAAGCCCCGGTGCCCCAGATCGCGGGCCATGCCGTTGACCAGCAGGTTGGTCGAGGTGCCGACCAATGTGCAGACACCGGCCATCTGCGAGACATAGGACAGCGGGATGAGCGCCTTCGAGGCCGACAGCCCGATTCCCGCCGTGGCGCTCATGACCAGCGGCATGAACACCGCGACCACGGCGGTGTTGTTGACGAAGGGGGCTACCACGGCGAGCACGCCGAACAGGATGAGCAGGAACATCCCCGGCGATCCGGCCCTGCCCAGCAGGCGCCCGACCCCCGAGAGCGCGCCGCTGTTCTGCAGGCCGGCCGCCAGGACGAACATTGCAGCCACCGTGATCGTGGCCTGATTGCTGAAGCCGCTCAGCGCCTCGCCGGGGCTGACGAGGCCGAGGACCGCCAGCGCCGACAGCACCAGCAACGCCACCGCGTCGATGCGCAGCCTCTCCGTGGCAAAGAGAATGATGGCCGCCAGGGCGATGATCAGGACCAGCACGATGTCGAACGTCATTCTGCGGCGGTTCCCTGATCCGAGGCGGCGGTCTGCCCAGCATGAAGGTTTCCCCGGAGGCCGCAAGCATGTCGGAAAACATGGTCGTGATCCGTCCTTCTCCGCCATTGCGAAGGCTGGCGCGGCAGCGTGCACGGCAGGGATTCCGGGTTGCCCTGCTCATGCGTGCCATGCCGGGGCCTGCATCGGGGCCCGTCACGCCGCCCCGCCGCCCCTTGCCAAAAGCGCGCCCGTCCGCCATGTGCGGCAGGACTCCAGACCGGCCAGTGAGATGACCGACCTTTCCCATATCCGCAATTTCTCGATTGTCGCCCATATCGACCATGGCAAGTCCACGCTTGCCGACCGGCTGATCCAGCGGACCGGGACTGTCGCCGACCGCGAGATGAAGGAGCAGCTTCTCGACGCGATGGACATCGAGCGCGAACGGGGGATCACCATCAAGGCCAATACCGTGCGGCTGAACTATCGTGCGAAGGACGGCCGGGACTATATCCTCAACCTCATCGACACGCCGGGCCACGTCGACTTCACCTATGAGGTGAGCCGCTCGATGCGTGCGGTCGAGGGCTCGCTGCTGGTCGTGGACGCGAGCCAGGGGGTTGAGGCGCAGACCCTCGCCAATGTCTATCAGGCACTCGATGCGGGCCACGAGATCGTGCCGGTCCTCAACAAGATCGACCTGCCGGCGGCCGAACCCGAGAGGGTGAAGGAGAATATCGAGGACGTGATCGGCCTCGATGCCCATGACGCCGTGCTCATTTCGGCCAAGTCCGGGATCGGGATCGAGGACGTGCTCGAGGCGATCGTCACCCGCCTGCCTGCGCCGGTCGGCGACCGCGAGGCACCGCTCAGGGCGATGCTGGTCGATTCATGGTATGATCCGTATCTCGGTGTGGTGGTGATGATCCGCGTCATGGATGGCGTCGTCCGCAAGGGGGACCGCATCCGCATGATGCAGACCGGCGCGGTCTACGGGATCGACCGCCTCGCGGTGCTGCGCCCGAAGATGGAGGATATCGCCGAACTTGGCCCCGGTGAGATCGGTGTCTTCACGGCCTCGATCAAACAGGTGCGCGACACCCGCGTAGGCGACACCGTCACGCATGAAAAGAAGGGTTGCGAGACGCCCTTGCCGGGCTTCAAGCCGGCCCAGCCGGTGGTGTTCTGCGGGTTGTTCCCGGTAGATGCCGGCGAGTTCGAGGACTTGCGCGAAGCGATTGACAAGCTGGCACTGAACGACGCGAGTTTCAGCTACGAGATGGAGACCTCGGCCGCGCTGGGTTTCGGCTTCCGCTGCGGGTTCCTGGGCCTGCTGCACCTGGAGGTGATCCGCGACCGGCTCGAGCGTGAATACAACATCGACCTGATCACCACCGCGCCCTCGGTCGTCTATCATCTCTACATGAAGGACGGGGAGATACGCGAATTGCACAACCCCGCCGACATGCCCGACCTCACCCATGTCGCCCATCTGGAAGAGCCGCGCATCAAGGCCACGATCATGGTGCCCGACGACTATCTGGGCGACGTGCTGAAACTCTGCCAGGAACGGCGGGGAATCCAGCTCAACCTCACCTATGCGGGCAACCGCGCGCTGGTCGAATACGATCTGCCACTCAACGAGGTGGTGTTCGACTTCTATGACCGTCTGAAAAGCGTGACGAAGGGTTACGCGAGTTTCGACTATCAGCTCACGGGCTATCGCCAGGACAATCTGGTGAAGATGTCGATCCTCGTGAATGACGAGCCGGTCGATGCGCTCTCGATGATGGTCCACCGCGACCGGGCCGAGATGCGGGGCAGGGCGATGGTCGAGAAGCTCAAGGAGCTGATCCCCCGCCACCTGTTCAAGATCCCGATCCAGGCAGCCATCGGCGGCAAGGTCATCGCCCGCGAGACGCTGAGCGCGATGCGCAAGGACGTGACGGCGAAATGCTACGGCGGCGACGCGAGCCGCAAGCGCAAGCTGCTCGACAAGCAGAAGGCGGGCAAAAAGAAGATGCGCCAGTTTGGCCGCGTGGAAATCCCGCAGGAGGCGTTCATCTCGGCCCTGAAGATGGACAACTGACCCGGGGACGCATCGGGGCAATCCCCTTCCCTTCGTCATCGCGGGGAGGCGTCAGCCGGTGTGGCAAACCAGAGATGTGGGGCTTCCGGCTTGCCTCGCTGCCGCTCGCAATGACCGGAAACGCCCGCAGTGACGAAACGTGCGGCGGCTGTTCACTCGGCCGTCAGCAGCGGCGGCTTCTTTGTTGCGATGCGCGGCTGGCCGGGGCTTTCGAACTGCAGGTCGAGCGCGTTGTCCCTGACGCCCACGCGCACGATTCCGCCCTTCACCAGCTTGCCGAACAGAAGCTCCTCGGCCAGCGGCTTCTTCAGATGTTCCTGGATGACCCGCGCCAGCGGGCGCGCGCCCATCCTGTCATCGTAGCCTCGCTCGCCCAGCCATGCGGCGGCCTCGGGCGAGAGGTCGATATGCACGTTGCGGTCCAGAAGCTGTGCCTCGAGTTCGAGGACGAATTTCTCGACCACCTGCATGATCGTCTCGCGCGTGAGCGGCGCGAAGGAGATGACCGCATCCAGCCGGTTGCGGAACTCGGGCGTGAAGGTGCGTTCGATCGCGGCGGTATCCTCGCCCTCGCGCCGGTCGCGGCCGAAACCGATGGCCTCCTTCGCCTGTTCCGCCGCGCCCGCGTTCGAGGTCATGATCAGGATCACGTTGCGGAAATCGACCTGCCGGCCGTTGTGGTCGGTCAGTTTCCCGTGGTCCATCACCTGCAGGAGGATGTTGTAGACATCCGGATGCGCCTTCTCGATCTCGTCGAGCAGGAGTACCGAATGCGGGTGCTGGTCCACGCCGTCGGTCAGCAGGCCGCCCTGATCGAAGCCGACATAGCCCGGCGGTGCGCCGATCAGGCGCGAGACGGCGTGTTTCTCCATATATTCCGACATGTCGAACCGCAGCAGTTCCACGCC
>CAYUBT010000123.1:0-7682 GCA_964443055.1 uncultured Rubellimicrobium sp. | reverse complement strand
GATGTAGCAGACCTTGTCGAAGGGCGCGTCTTCGCGGATCTTCGCCACCGCGATCTCGGGCAGGACCGTGTGGTTGGCGAAGGTCGAGCAGCCCATGTAATGCAGCAGCGGCGTGCCATCGAGCATCGTGAAGCGCGAAGTGCCGTCGGGCATCAGCCCCTGTCCCTGTGTGGAACGGATCGCGGTGCAGAGGTTTGTCTTGCCCGAGGTGCAGGACGGGCAGTTGCGGCATTCCGGCGTGTAGAGCGGAATCACATGGTCGCCCGGTTTCACCGAAGTCACGCCGGGGCCGATATCGACCACCACGCCCGCACCCTCGTGCCCGAGGATTGCGGGAAAGAGCCCCTCCGGGTCCGCGCCCGAGAGGGTGAACTCGTCGGTATGGCAGATGCCCGTGGCCTTCACCTCGACGAGAACCTCGCCCTCCTTCGGGCCTTCGAGATTCACATCCATGATTTCCAGCGGCTTTCCGGCCTCGACGGCCACGGCGGCGCGTGTGCGCATGTCATCCTCCCTGAACGGCGTTGATCCGAAGCTGGCCGAAAGCGTGCGCGGTTTCAACCCGTGGCGAGAGGCCGGGCGGCGGGCTGATGCCGATCTCGTATCCACGGTGCTGGAGCCTGTTGCCAGAGGCGCCGTGACGCGGCAAAGAGAGATCATGAAACCGATCCTCACCAAACTCCTTCCCGTCGCCCTTCTCGCGCTTGCTGCCTGTTCGGACGGCGGTTCCGTCGTTTCCGGTGGCGGCGGCATGTCGGCGGCCAATGACCTCTGCCTCGCCTCGACCTGGCGCGAGCGATTTACCGGCAAGACGCGCGCCGAGGCACAGTTCGAGATCGGTCCCCTCATCCGCGAGGGGCGGGCGCGGATCGTCGAGGCCGGGCAGGCGCGGGCCGAGCGTCCCGACCGGCTGACCTTCGAGATGGGCCGCGATGATCGCGTCGCGCGCATCACCTGCGGCTGAATGTGGCGACCCGCGTGAACCTCCTGGTCCCCGCCATCGCGCTCACGCCGCTCCTCCTGTGCGGCTGCCTGATCGTGCCGATTCCCTTGCCCGGCCCCGCGCCGTGGGATGATCCCTCGGCCCTGCCGCCCGGCCAATGCGGCGCGGCCAGCATCCAGCAACATGTCGGCTACCCGGTCGAACTTCTGAGCTTTCCCGAAGGGACGCGCTTTCATGCCCATGGCGCGCATCCCGGCGGGGATTTCATCGACGCCCGGCTCAATGTCGATGTCGAGTCCACGGGCCTTGTCACGCGGATCTGGTGCGGCTGAACCCCCGCCCGCGGGCGGGAATGAGCGCATGAGGGCCGACGGACGGCTTTTCCCTTGTTCCGCTCCGGGCAGAGAGGCACGATACGGGCATGAAAAGGATCGCCCTTGCGCTTGCCGCCCCGCTCGCCCTCGCCGCCTGTCTCGCCGATGAGCCTGACACCATGCCCGATGAGGACCAATGCGGCGCGGCCGCCCTGCAATCGCTGGTCGGCCAGCCGCAGGCCGTGCTCGATGCCATGACCTTCCCCGAGGGAACGCGGATCATCCAGCCCGGCATGCCGGTGACGATGGATTATCGCCCTGATCGTCTGAACATCCAGATCGGTGAGGACGGGCTGATCGAGAGCGTGCATTGCGTCTGAGAGTGCTGCCGCTCCTGCTCGCGCTGGCGGGTTGCGGCACGGGATTGCCGGTTTCCGCACCTGTTTCGCATGCCTTCCCCGAGGGCGCGGCCGACACCTGCGGGGCCGCGCCTTTCGCGCATCTCCTGGGCCAGCCTGCGACCGCACTTGAACGACAGCTCGTCATGCGGCCCGTCCGTGTCCTGCGCGGGGGCGATGCGGGCGGTGATGCCATGATGCCCGCGCGGGTCAATTTCCATGTGGCCATTCCCGCGAACACGCCCGCCGATGTGCCACCCATGATCGCCGAACGGATCACAGCGATCACCTGCGGCTAGGGCGGGGCAAGTGAACCTCCGTCTCACTCGTCATTGCGGGGAGCCGCAGGCGGTGCGGCAAGCCAGCAGCGTGAGGACCGGGTTGCTTCGCTGACGCTCGCAATGACGGGGGAGGTGACGGATCCGGAGCCTTGGCTTGTGGCTGATCATGCTTGATTTGTTGCGTGCTTCGCGCAAACTGGCCGCATGTCGTTCGTTCCTCAGACCCCGCTCCCGCGGCCCGCACCCGAGGTGACGGCCTTTCACCGCACCGAACTCGCCCCGATCCTGAATGTTTACGGCCGGATGGTTGCGGCGGGTGAATGGCGCGACTATGCCATCTCCACCTTGCCGGATGTCGCCGTCTTCTCGATCTTCCGCCGTGCGGCCGAGCATCCGCTGTTCCGGGTCGAGAAGCGCCCCGCCCTGCGGCTGCGGCAGGGGCAGTATGCGGTGATCGGCGCGCAGGGGCAGGTGTTGCGGCGCGGGCATGATCTGCGGCAGGTGCTGCGCGTGCTCGAGCCGCGCCGCCTGCAACTGGTCGAATGATTCAGAGCCGCTTTCGCTGCGTCACGTCGCCGCCGCCCTGCGCCTGGATGCGCAGTTCGGCGGCCTTCAGGGGCTCGTAGACCACGGCCATGTGATGGCCGTTGGCATGGATGAGCGTTTCCTCATCGACGACAAGGCCGACATGGCCCCTCCAGAACCACAGATCGCCGCGGCGCGGGTCGGCATAGGTCTCGCGACCGAGCGACCGTTCCTGCAGATCGCTGTCACCGGGGCAGGGGACGTCGCAGGCCAGATGGGCGGCCTGCACGAGGCCGGAACAGTCGATCCCGAGGATCGAGTTGCCGCCCCAGAGGTAAGGCGTGCCGAAAAACGCCTGTGCCACCGTGACCGGATCGGTGAAGGGCCTGTCCAGCGGACGCAGGTGCTTCTTGGGGATGAAGCCCTCGGCCGTCTCCCAGAAATGCTTGCATTCCGAGACAATGGTGATCCGCGCTCCGAAGGACAGATGCGCCAGATCGGGCGATTTGATGTTCTCGGCTTCGTAAAGATGCGTTGCAGGCACCGCGACGCGATGGGTGGCCTGACGCGGCGCGCCAAGGGCGGCGGTGCGGATATAACCCACATATCCGTCGCGGGCGGCACGGACAAAGGCCCAGCCGTCTCGGCGTTCGTAGACGGTGACTTCCTCGCCCCACAGAAGCTGGCGGTCGCGCATCGCGCCGGGGGCCGGGCGCAGGTCTTCGACGGCGGCGGTGACGCGTGCCTGCGTTCCGGCGGTGAAGCGCAAGGCGGTGACCTGACCTTCGAGTGTGCTGTCGGCCACACGGCCATTGGCGGGGGTGAGGCGGCGGTCCATGTCAGAGCCCCAGCAGTGCGGGCAATGCCGCGAACATGGCGCGCGCGCCCTGGCCTGCACCGCCCTTGGGTCGCGCGGGGGCGGGTTTGGGCTGCCAGCCGTAAATGTCGAAATGCATGTAGCGCGCGGGCGCGAAGCGGCGCAGGAACAGGGCCGCCGTGATCGAGCCGGCCATCCCGCCCGAGGGCGCATTGTCGAGATCGGCGATGCCGGGCTCGATCATGTCCTCGTAGGGGGCGTGAAACGGCATCCGCCAGACAGGATCGCGCACCCGCGCCGCCGCGCCTGCCAGCGCCGCGGCATCCGCATCGTCACTGGCATAGAAGGGGGCAAGGTCCGGCCCGACCGCCACCCGCGCGGCCCCGGTGAGCGTGGCCATGGAGACGGTCAGGCCCGCCTCGCCCTCACCTGCGAGCGTCAGCGCATCGGCCAGCACCAGCCGCCCCTCGGCATCGGTGTTGTTCACCTCGACCGTCAGTCCCTTGCGCGATGTCAGGATGTCCTGCGGCCGGAAACTGTCCGGGCCGACGGCGTTTTCCACCGCCGGGATCAGGACCCGCAGGCGCAGGGGCAGGCTGTCGCCCATGATCATCTGCGCAAGACCCAGTACCGTGGCAGCGCCGCCCATGTCCTTCTTCATCAGGCCCATCGAGGAGGCGGGCTTGATGTCGAGGCCGCCCGTATCGAAACAGACCCCCTTGCCCACGAGCGTGAGGAGCGGGCCCGTATCACCCCAGGTCAGGTCGATCAGGCGCGGAGCACGGGCGGGAACGGCCGCACGGCCCACCGCATGGATGAGGGGGAAGCCGCGTTCGAGTTCCATTCCTTCGGTCACGGTGACCTGCGCGCCGAAACGCGCGCCGAGTTTCCGTGCGGCACCGGCGAGTTCGGCCGGTCCCATGTCGGCGGGTGATGTGTTGATGAGATCGCGGGTCAGTGCTTCGGCATTGGCGGTCCGCTCGATCCGCGCGGCGTCCACGCCCTCGGGCGCGACCAGCGCGGCGCGCGGCGTGTCGCCCGTGCGGTAGCGGTCGAAACGATAGGAGGCGAGCAGCCAGCCGAGTGCCGCTTCCTCGAGCGCGTCGCCCACAAGCCCCTCGATCCGCCAGGCCCCCGCAGGAAGTCGTCCCGCCGCCTGTGCGACAAGAAATCGTCCCCGGGCCCGTTCGCTGTCGGACCCGGTGCCGACCAGCGCCCCGACGACGGCGCCATCCGCACCGGGCAGGAGCACGACCTCGCCCGCCTTGGCAGCGAATCCCGCCGCGCGCACCCATGCGGACTGTTCCCTGGCCAGCCGGTCAAGCACTGTGTCGAGCGTGTCCGGCGCGGTGGCGATCAGCGGCAAGGCGTCGGTGTCGCGTGGAAGAAAGGCGAGCGTCATGGCGATGGTCCCCGTTTTCCCGGCCACCCTATCGCGCGGGGAAGGGGCCGCAAGGGCGGGTCGTCATTGCGCGTAGCCTGAAGCAATCCGACCTGCATGGGGAGACCGCGCCGGCCCGGAAAATCCGGGGAAATGTCTCGAACTTTGGAAAATACGGCCTTATGGACGGGTGACATCACCGGCGAAGGAACATCCGATGCCCATCTCGCGCCCGCTCCCCGAATATCTGGTTCGCCGTTATAATGGATGGAAGGCCACGACCTTTCAGGAAAACCAGTCCTGGTTCCGTCAACTGGCCGAAGGGGGACAGCATCCGCGGGCCATGGTCATCGCCTGCTGTGATTCACGTGTCTACGTCACGGGCATCTTCGGGGCAGATCAGGGCGAATTCTTCATCCATCGCAACATCGCCAATCTCGTGCCGCCCTTCACCGCGGACGAGGAGCATCACGGCACCTCGGCCACGATCGAATATGCGGTGAAGACCCTGGGCGTCGCCCATCTCATCGTGCTGGGCCATTCCGGCTGCGGCGGGGTTTCGGGATGCTACGACATGTGCCTCGGCGAGGCCCCCGAGCTGGAGCAGGCGACGAGTTTCGTCGGTCGCTGGATGGACATCCTCAAGCCTGCATTCAAGGAACTGCCCGAAGGCTCGCGCGAGGAGCGAATCACCGCCTTCGAGAAGGCTGCGGTCGTCGCTTCGATGAAGAACCTCGTCACCTTCCCCTTCGTGCGCGATGCGGTCGAGGCCGGACGCCTCACGCTTCATGGCCTGTGGAACGACATTGGCGAGGGGGGGCTCGAATATTTTGACGAGGCGCGGGACACGTTCCTCCCGGTCTGAGTCAGATCTCGCGCCGCCCCAGGGCCCCGGCGGTAACGAGGCTCAGGATCACGAGCGGGAGCGCCACGCCGAAGGAGGTGCGTAGGCCCCAGTGCTCGGCCACGATACCCAGGAGCGGGGGGCCGATCAGGAAGACGAGGAAGGAAAACTGCGCGAGCGCCGCGACATTCAGCGCCGCAGGCCGATCCGTTCTCTGTGCGGCCGCCGACATGGCGAGCGGGAAGATCGCCGACGAGCCCACGCCGATCAGGCCGAAGCCCAGAAGCGACAGCAGCCAGTGCGGCGAGAAGACCACCAGCAGGCAGCCGGCGAGCAGAAGCATCAGCAGTATGCGGGAGACGCGTTCGGGCGAGTGGCGCATGATGAAGAAGTCGGCGAAGAACCGGGCGAGTGCCTGGCTCAGCGCCGCGACGGCGACCGAGAGGCCGGCGATGAAGGCACCCGTCGCGAACTCGCTCTGCATGTAGATCGCGCCCCAGTCCATGCTCGCCCCCTCGAGCAGCATGGCCGACAGCGTCACGCCCACGAGAACGAGGATCGGCCAGCTTGGCCGGGCGAGGCGGGGCACGGTGGCATGGGCGATCTTGTGGCGGTCGGGGGCGGGCCGGTAGCCCCCCAGGAACAGGATCGTCGCGATAATGACGATGGGCACGACGAGCGCGAGATGAAGCTGCGGGCTTAGCCCGGAATGGGCCACAAGTGCACCGAACAGCCCTGCGCCGAAAAAGCCGAAGGACCAGAAGGCATGGGCCCGATTCATGATGCGAAAGCCCACGGCATGTTCGACCCGGTCGCTTTCGACATTGAGGATGATCTCGATGCTGCCAAGGCAGAGCCCGACAGGAATGAGTGCGAGAAAGAACATCGGCGGCGTCGGTGCATGGACGGCCAGTGCATAGAAGACCGCAAGCACGGGAATCAGGGTCAGAAGTGCGCGGCGATAGCCGATCCGGTCGAGAAGCGGCGCGCTGAAGGTCAGCGCCACGAGCGTGCCGACCGGCGCGCCGATCAGCGCAAGCCCGAGCGCGCCCTCGCCCACACCCATGGCCGCCTTCACGGCGGGCAGGCGGGGAAAGATGTTGCCCATGGCAAAGGAATAGATGGCGAATCCGGCAAAGACCCGCCGTGGTGCGGTCATGAAACGGTCGGAGATCATGAGAGGGCCTTCACGCGATGATCGCGCGAGCGTTAGCGCGAACGCGAGGGGGCGGCAATGGCCGCGCCGCCGCCTGAGGGCTCCGGTTCCATCACGCCCTTCGTCATTGCGAGCGTAGCGAAGCAACCCGGCGGTCCCGACGTTCCGGCCTGCTGCACCCGCCTCGCCTCCCCGCAATGCGGGGGTCTTTCGGACAGTCGACCGGATCACCCGCCACGGGAAATCTCCCGTGGCCCGCGCGCCCTCAGCCCTTCCTGAGCACCTTCTGCCCCAGCACCTCGGCGATCTGGACCGCGTTCAGGGCTGCGCCCTTTCGCAGATTGTCCGAGACGCACCACAGGTTCAGCCCGTTCTCGATGGTCGAATCCTGGCGAATGCGGCTGACGAAGGTCGCGTAGTCGCCCACGCATTCGACCGGGGTGACGTAGCCGCCGTCCTCGCGCTTGTCGACGACCATGATGCCGGGCGCTTCGCGCAGGATGTCCCGGGCTTAGTCCTCGTCGAGGAGATCCGCGAATTCGATGTTCACGGCCTCGGAATGACCGACGAAGACCGGCACGCGTACGCAAGTCGCCGTCACCTTGATCGCGGGATCGAGGATCTTCTTCGTTTCGGCCGACATCTTCCATTCTTCGCGCGTGTCGCCGGAATCAAGGAAGCTGTCGATATGGGGGATGACGTTGAAGGCGATCTGGCGGGGATAGACGCTCGGTTCGACCTCCTGGCCGGGCACATACATGCCCTTGGTCTGGTCCCACAGTTCGTCGATCGCCTCTTTGCCGGTGCCCGAAACCGATTGATAGGTCGAGACGACGACCCTCTTGATCCGCGCGCGGTCATGCAGCGGCTTCAGCGCCACGACGAGTTGCGAGGTCGAGCAGTTCGGATTGGCGATGATGTTCTTCTTGCAGTCGAGCACCGCATCGGCATTCACCTCGGGCACGACCAGCGGCACGTCGGGATCGTAGCGGTAGAGCGAGGAATTGTCGATCACGATGCAGC
>CAYUBT010000122.1:0-7975 GCA_964443055.1 uncultured Rubellimicrobium sp. | reverse complement strand
CCGGCCGGCCAGGCCGTAATGAAATTCATGTTATTTCAGTATGTTGTCTGTGCTTCTGCTTGACTTGACTCATGCTGACGTGACCCATAGAAGCGGCGCGACGGATCCGAGGGGCCCTTCCATGCCTGATGCGGACGAAAAAGCGCGCCTGCGCGCGCTTGAGGAACGCCTCGCAGAAGTGCGGGACAGGGGGGAGGGGCGGTCTTCGGTCGCGGAGCACCACAGCCAGGCTCAACTCGGCTGGCGAATGGTGATCGAGCTGGTGTCCGGCCTGCTGGTCGGTTTCGCCATCGGCTACGGGCTCGACAGCCTGTTCGGCACGATGCCGGTGCTGATGGTGATTTTCACCCTGCTTGGGTTCGCGGCCGGGGTGCGGATCATGCTCCGCTCGGCGGCGGAGTTTCAGGCGCGCGAGACGCGCGCGAAGGACGGGAAGGACGAGGGGTAGAAATGGCAGACGCCACGCAAGGCCCGAGCGGGCTGCAGATTCACCCGATGGACCAGTTTGTGGTCTCCCCGCTCTTTGGCGGCGGCGAGGGGGATGTCGCCTTCTACACGATCACCAATGTCACCCTGTGGATGGCGCTTGCGGTCCTCGCGACGCTTCTCCTGCTGGTCTGGGGCATGCGCAACCGCGCGATCATTCCGGGCCGCCTGCAGTCGATGGCCGAACTGACCTATGGGTTCGTCTATTCCATGGTCGAGGATGTGAGCGGCAAGGAAGGCATCCGCTATTTTCCCTACATC
Source organism: uncultured Rubellimicrobium sp. (assembly GCA_964443055.1). GTDB lineage: Bacteria > Pseudomonadota > Alphaproteobacteria > Rhodobacterales > Rhodobacteraceae > JADYZU01. The sequence goes on along the minus strand of CAYUBT010000122.1, from coordinate 7,228 downwards.
ATGACCCTGTTCATGTTCATCATCATGGCGAACGTGCTCAGCCTCATCCCGATGAGTTTTGCCACCACCTCGCATATCGCGGTGACGGCGGTGCTTGCACTGGCGGTGTTCCTCGCGGTCACGGTGCTGGGCTTCGTCCTCAACGGCACGAAGTTCTTCGGCCTGTTCTGGGTCGCATCCGCGCCGCTGATCCTGCGGCCGATCCTCGCCGTCATCGAGGTGATCTCCTATTTCGTGCGCCCCGTCAGCCACTCCATCCGTCTTGCCGGCAACATCATGGCCGGTCACGCGGTCCTCAAGGTATTCGCGGGTTTTGCCGGGGTGCTCGGGATCGGGTCGATCCTGCCCATTGTCGCGATCACGGCGATCTATGCGCTCGAAGTGCTGGTGGCCGTCATCCAGGCCTATGTCTTCACCATCCTCACCTGCGTCTATCTCAAGGACGCGCTGCATCCGGCGCATTGACGCCCGGACGCATCCCTCACGACAGACCTTTCCATCAAGGAGAAACGCAATGGAAGTCGCAGCAGCCGCCGCTCTTGGCAAACTCATCGGTGCAGGCCTCGCGGCCATCGGTTCGGGCGTCGCGGCCATCGGGATCGGCCACGTGGCCGGTAACTACCTGGCGGGCGCCCTGCGCAATCCGTCGGCCGCCGCGTCGCAGACAGCGATGCTCTTCATCGGCATCGCCTTCGCCGAGGCGCTGGGCATCTTCGCCTTCCTCGTCTCGCTCCTGCTGATGTTCGCCGTCTGAGCCGTCACCGCTTCTCCTTGACGGGCGGAGGGCGCTTCATGCGCCTTCCGCTCTGACCTGAAGGACAGTACGACGGAGGCCGACATGGCAGACGCAATCACAGAGGCCGCGACCGAGGCGACCAGTTCCGCCGGAATGCCGCAGCTCGACTTCGCGACCTTCGGCAATCAGATCTTCTGGCTGGTGGTAACGCTGGTCGTCATCTACCTGATCCTGGTCCGCGTTGCGCTGCCCCGGATCGGCGGGGTTCTGGCCGAGCGAGCGGGATCGATCACGAACGATCTGGCCCGGGCCGAGGAACTGCGTGTGCAGGCGGCCGAGGCCGAGAAGGCCTATGAAAAGGCGCTGGCCGACGCCCGCGCCGAATCGGGCCGCATCGCCGACGCGGCGCGCGCCGAGATCCAGACCGAACTCGCCGCCGAAATGGAAAAGGCCGAGGCGCAGATCGCTGCCCGCGTCGCAGAGAGCGAGAAGGCCATCGCCGCGATCCGCGACGAGGCTGCCGCCAATGTCACGGCCGTTGCCCGCGACGCCGCCCGCGAGATTGTCGCGGCTTTCGACGCCAAGGCCGACGACAAGGCCATCGAGGCTGCCGTCGACCAGCGCGTGAAAGGGTAGGATGATGACCGACTGGAAACGCCTGCTTCTGCCCGCAGTCTTCGCCGTCGCGCTTTCGGGGCTTGCCCCGGCGACCTTTGCGCAGGACGCGGGTGACGAACCTGTCGCCGAAGTGGTCGAGGGTGAGGCTGTCGAGGCCGGGGAAGACGTCGTCGCCGGTGCCCTGGCCGAGGCCGAGCCGGCCCCCTCCCATGTGGAGATCCCGTTCTTCTCGCTCTACAACACCGATTTCGTGGTGCTGATCGCGTTTATCATCTTTGTCGCGGTCCTGCTGTGGCTGAAGGTGCCGGGCATCATCGGGCGGCTGCTCGACAAGCGGGCCGAGACGATCCGCAGCGAACTCGACGAGGCGCGCAGCCTGCGCGAAGAGGCACAGGCCCTGCTTGCCTCGTTCGAGAAGAAGCAGAAGGACGTTGCCGAACAGGCCGACAGGATCGTTGCCCAGGCGAAGGAAGAGGCGACCCGCGCTGCCCGGGACGCGCGCGAGGAGATCACGCGCAGCGTCGCCCGACGGCTCGAGGCCGCTGAGGACCAGATCCACGCCGCCGAATCCCGCGCCTTGCGCGAGGTGCGCGATCAGGCGGTCAATGTGGCCATCGCCGCCTCGCGCGAGATCATCGCCGGTCAGATGACCACGACCGAGACGAACCGGCTCATCGACGCGGCGATTGCCGAGGCCGGCGAAAAGTTGCACTGATCTTCCGCAGCACCACAGACATGAAAAAGGCCCGCCTTGCGCGGGCCTTTTGTTGTCGAATGGCCGCCGCCCGGGCAACCGGGCGACGGCTTCCGTTCAGCTGCGCGGGGTGATGATGATCTCGACCCGGCGATTCTGCTGACGGCCTTCGGTGGTGAGGTTCGAGGCGATGGGCTGGTTCTCGCCCCGACCGGCGGCAACGACGCGCGAGGGTGCCACGCCTGCCCCGATCAGCACGGAAGCCACGGCATTCGCACGCCGCTCCGAAAGCGTCTGATTGTAGCTGGCCGCGCCGGTGTTGTCGGTATGGCCGATCACGTTCACCGTCGTGTCGGGATAGCGGTTCAGGCTGGCTGCGACGGTGCGCAGATTGGCCTGCTGGCTGCTCGAGACCGTGGCGCTGTCGACCGCGAACAGAAGGTCTTGCGGCACCGTGACCACGAGCTGCGAGCCGGTGTTGACGACCCCGACATTGCCCGGAAGCTGCTGGCGCAGTTCCGCTGCCTGCCGGTCGAGATTCGCGCCGCCAATCGCGCCAAGACCGCCGCCGAGCACGGCGCCGATCGCGGCGTTCTGTAGCCGCTCCTGCGAGTTCGAGCCGGTCGCGGCCCCTACCAGCGCGCCGAGACCGGCACCGACGGCGGCACCGCGCTGTGTGTTCTCGTTGCCCTGGCCGGGCAAGGGTTCCTGGCAGGCGACCAGACCGGACAGGGCGGTGGCGGCAAAGACCAGGCTGAGGCGTGACGTCTTCATGTGGCGCTCCATTCGCAAGATATGGGCGGCGCGCATGAATATGGGCAGCACGCGCCCGCAACGAGGCGATCTAGCGGCGACGGGCCCTGTTATGCAATAGCGCGGTCAGGTTCTTCGCCAGTCCCGCCGGATTCCGCCGCTTCCGCCAAAGCCTCGGACCGCGCCTCGGCCCGTGCCGATTCCCGCGCCAGAAGCGCGCGTTTCACCGGCAGGCCCCAGTGATAGCCGCCCAGGGCCCCCTCCTTGCGCAACACCCGGTGGCAGGGAATGAGCCATGAGACCGGATTGCGCCCCACGGCGGTTCCGACCGCGCGCATGGCCCGGGGACGGCCGATGGCCCCGGCGATTTCGGAATAGGTCGTGACACCGCCCTCTGGCACCTGCAGGAGCGCTTCCCAAACCTTGATCTGGAACGGCCCGCCGATCATGTGCAGTGCCGCCTCGCCCTTTTGCGAGATCGCTGCCTCGACCCAGGGGGCAATCGCTTCGGGATCATGAATGAATGTCGCCTGCGGCCAGCGGGAGAACAGGTCGGCCTTCGTCGCCGCCTCCCCCGTTTCCGACAGGAACCCCAGCCCGCAGATCCCGCGTCCGGTGGCGCAGACGAGCGCGGGTCCGAATGGCGTGTCGAACAGGCCCCAGCAGATCGCCAGCCCCGCGCCACCCCGCGCATATTCGCCCGGGGTCATCGCCTCCCAGCGCAGGAACAGGTCGTGGAGCCGCCCGCTCCCCGACAGCCCCGCGCCATCGGCGGCCTGAAGCGTGGTGAAACGGTCGCGCAGCATCTTCCGCGCCTCGCCGAGGGAAAGATACTGCCGGTAGCGCTTGGGTGAGACCCCGACCCATTGCGAGAAGGTCCGCTGAAAATGCGCCTCCGACATGCCGAGCCGCTCCGCGAGATCGGCAAGCGACAATTCACCTCCCGCGGCGTCGATCAGTTCGATGGCCCGGCGCATGACGCCGTAATGATAATGCGATTCCATGGTCCGACCCTATCCTCCGGCGATCCTGCCGGCGACCCGCTTCCTGCGCATTCCTTGCGCGGATCGACGCACATTCGCGGGAGCCGGGCGCAGGTCGATTGATCGGGCGGCGGCTGCGGGATTACCTTGCACCAGCCCCTGCGTGGCCGGTTCGGAAGGCGTCCCATGAACACCCAGGTCCTGATCGTCGGTGCCGGTCCCACGGGGCTCGTGCTTGCGCTGTGGCTCACCCGGCTTGGCGTCCGGGTGCGGATCATCGAGAAGGCCGAAGCGCCGGGTATCGCCTCGCGCGCGCTTGCGGTCCAGGCCCGCACGCTGGAGCTCTACCGGCAACTCGACCTGGGCGACGTGGTTGCCGCCGCCGGGCACAAAGTGCCCGCGGTCAATCTCTGGACGCGCGGACGGCGGCGCGCGCGGGTTGATTTCGACAATGCGGGTGCCGGACTGACCCGGTATCCGTTCCTGCAGATCTTCCCGCAGGACGAACATGAACGCCTGCTGACCGAACGCCTGCGCGCCGCCGGGGTCGAGGTCGAACGCGGCACCGAACTGACCGGCTTCAGCGACGACGGCCAGCGGATCACGGCCCGCCTGTCCCGCGCGGACGGTGGCGAGGAGGTCTGCGAATCCGACTGGCTCGCAGGCTGTGACGGCGCAGGCTCGACCGTTCGCCACCTGCTCGGGGTCGGCTTTCCCGGCGGGACCTACGACCATGTTTATTATGTCGCCGATATCGAGGCAGCGGGCCCGGCCATCGACGGGGAGCTGCACGTCGCGCTCGACGAGGCGAATTTCCTTGCCATCTTTCCGCTGGCGCAGGCCAGGCGGGCGCGGCTTGTCGGCGTGGTCGAGGAAAAGGACAGGGCCGGTGACGCGCCGCCCGCTGTCGATCATATCGGCAAGCGCGCGATCGGGCGGATGCAGGTCGACATCGGCGCGGTCAACTGGTTCTCGACCTATCACGTCCACCACCGCGTTGCCGCGCAGTTCCGCAAGGGGCGGGCGTTCCTGCTGGGCGACGCCGCGCATGTGCACAGCCCGGTGGGCGGGCAGGGGATGAATACCGGCATTCAGGATGCCGTCAATCTGGCCTGGAAACTCGCCAGCGTCCTGGCCGGGCGGGCCGAGGACAGCCTGCTCGACAGCTACGAGACCGAACGCATCGCCTTCGCGCGGCGGCTGGTGGCGACCACGGACAGGGCCTTCACCATCGCCACCGCCGACGGACCCGTGGCCGCGATCATCCGCACGAAGCTCGCGCCGACCTTTCTGCGCCTCGCCTTCCTGTCGCGTGCCGCGCGCCGCCTGATGTTCCGCACCGTCTCGCAGATCACCCTGAATTACCGCGACATGCCGCTGAGCACGGGCCGCGCGGGCAAGGTCGCCGGGGGCGACCGGCTGCCATGGGTCGTGGTCGGCGGGGCTGACAATCACGCGCCGTTCGCGCGGATCGGCTGGCAGGTGCATGTCTATGGCGCGGCCGATCCGGCAGTCGCCCGCTGGTGCGACACCCACGGCCTGCCCTTCCATGTCTTTGCCTGGGATCCCGCCTACCGGCGCGCGGGCCTGATGCCGGATGCACTCTATCTCATGCGGCCAGACAGCTATGTCGCTCTCGCCGCGCCTGCGGGCGGCCCGGAAATGCTCTCCCGCTATTTCGCGGACCGTGGTCTCAGCCCATAGGTTGCGCGCCGCTCCTCCCTTGCACTGGCGGGGATGCGAAGGCATCACCGGGCCGGAAGGGAGGAGCGAATGACCCGCCAGCTTGACTATCACGAGATGACCGAGGTCTTCTCCCGCTTCGAGGCGGCCGAACCGGCACCGGTGACGGAACTCGAATCCGTCAATGATTTCACCCTGCTCGTTGCCGTGGTCCTGTCCGCCCAGGCGACCGATGCGGGGGTGAACCGGGCCACGCGCGGGCTGTTCGCGGTGGCCGACACGCCGCAGAAGATGCTCGATCTCGGGCTCGAGGCGGTGACGGAGCATATCCGCACCATCGGCCTCTTTCGCAACAAGGCGAAGAACGTCATCGCCCTGTCGCGCATCCTCGTCGATGACCACGACGGCAAGGTGCCCGCGTCGCGCGCCGCTCTGCAAAGCCTGCCCGGTGTCGGTCGCAAGACCGCCAATGTCATCCTCAATGCCTGTTTCGGCCATCCCGCGCAGCCGGTCGACACGCATATCTTTCGGGTGGGCAACCGCACCGGCATTGCGCCGGGCCGTGACGTGCTGGCTGTCGAGCGCGCACTCGAAGACAATATTCCGGCAAGGTTTCAGCGTCATTCACATCACTGGCTCGTGCTGCACGGCCGCTACATCTGCCTTGCGCGCAAGCCGCGCTGCCCCGATTGCCTGATCCGCGATATCTGCCTGTATGAGGACAAGACCATATGAAACGCTTTGATGTCGTGGGAATCGGCAACGCCATCGTCGATGTGATTAGCGAATGCGACGACGCCTTCCTCGACCGGATGGAGATCACGCGCGGCATCATGCAGTTGATCGAACGCGACCGGGCCGAGACGCTTTATGCCGCCATGGATGCCCGCGTGCAGGCCCCCGGCGGCTCGGTCGCGAACACGGTCGCGGGGACGGCGGCGCTTGGTCTGCGCGCAGGTTTCATCGGGCGTGTGAGGGACGACGAACCTGGCCGCTACTATGCCGGGGCCATGGCGGCCGAGGGTGCCGATTTCGTCAATCTGCCGGTCAGGGGCGGGGAGCTTCCGACCTCGCGCTCGATGATCTTCGTCACCCCCGACGGTGAGCGGTCGATGAACACCTATCTGGGGATTTCCTCGGAACTCGGCCCCGATGACGTGAGCGATGATGTCGCAGGTTCCTGCGACTGGCTGTTCCTCGAAGGATATCTCTTCGACAAGCCGAAGGGAAAGGCGGCGTTCGAGCGTGCGGCGCGGCTTTGCCATGAAGGCGGCGGGCGGGCCGGAATCACCCTCTCCGACCCGTTCTGTGTCGATCGCCACCGCGACGATTTCCGCCGTCTCGTGCGGGAACTCGACTATGTGATCGGCAATCAGGAGGAATGGGAATCACTCTACCAGACCGACCTGTCATCGGCGCTCGAACAGGCGGCGCAGGATGCGGGTGTCGTGGTTTGCACGCGCTCGGGCGATGACGTGGTGCTGATCCGGGGCGAGGAGGTGACCCATGCGCCCGTGACCCGCGTCACCCCCGTTGACGCGACCGGCGCAGGTGACCTCTTCGCCGCCGGTTTCCTTTACGGAATGGCCCGCGGATTGCCGCTTGAGGGAGCGGGCCGCATGGGCTGCATCGCCGCCGCCGAAGTGATCAGCCATTTCGGCGCAAGACCCGAGGCCGATCTCAAAGAACTGTTTGCTCGTGAGGGGTTGGGGTAAAAGGGGCCAGTGACACTTGCCAGTGTTCAGTTTGTAGAATGAGTGA
>CAYUBT010000121.1:0-7984 GCA_964443055.1 uncultured Rubellimicrobium sp. | reverse complement strand
CGAATCTCGCGTGACGCGCCGGCGGCGGGCGAAACAATCACCGCGACAAATAAGCGCGACTGTTAACGAATCACCCACCTGTCGGAAACGCGGCACTCCGTGTCACCGGCACCGGCGGCCTGCCGATTCAATCAGCAGGAATAGTACATGCGGTATTCCATCGGATGCGGCGTCTGCTCGCAGGCTTCGATCTCGTTGCGCTTCAGCGCAAGATAGCTCTCGATCTGCTCGCCGGTGAACACGCCGCCCGCAAGCAGGAAATCCGCATCCTGCTCCAGCGCGACCAGCGCCTCACCGAGCGAGGCGCAGATGCGCGGCAGCCCGGCGCTTTCCTCGGGGGGCAGGTCGTAGAGATCGCGGTCGTTCGCCTCGCCCGGGTCGATCCGGTTCCGGATCCCGTCCAGCCCGGCCATCAGCAGCGCCGAGAAGACGAGATAGGGATTGGCCGCCGGGTCGGGGAAACGCGCCTCGACCCGTTTCGCCGCCGCGCTCTCGCACCAGGGGATGCGGATCGCGCCGGAGCGGTTCTTGGCCGAATAGGCCCGAAGGACCGGAGCCTCGAACCCGGGGACGAGGCGCTTGTAGCTGTTCGTCGCCGGATTCGCGATGGCGTTGAGTGCGCGTGCATGCCGCAGGATGCCACCGATGAACCACAGGGCGTGGTCGCTGAGGCCCGCATAGCCGTTGCCGGCGAAGAGCGGCGCGTCGTTCTTCCACAGCGACATGTTCACATGCATTCCCGATCCGGCGTCGCCGGCGACGGGCTTGGGCATGAAGGTCGCGGTCCTGCCATGGGCCTGGGCCACGTTACGCACGATATGCTTGTATTTCTGCATCTCGTCCGCCTGTGCGACGAGCGTGCCGAAGATCAGGCCGAGTTCGTGCTGGGTCGAGCCGACCTCGTGATGGTGCTTGTCGACCTTCATGCCGATCCGGCGCATGGTGGCGAGCATCTCGGAACGCAGCTCCTGTCCGCTGTCCACCGGCGGCAGCGGCATGTAGCCGCCCTTTGTCGCCGGTCGGTGGCCGAGGTTGCCGCCCTCGTAGCGCCGGTTGCTGTTCCAGGCTGCATCAACTGCATCGACCTCGAACGAGACTCGGTTCATCGACACGTCGAATCGCACGTCGTCGAAGAGATAGAATTCCGCTTCCGGGCCGAAACAGGCGGTATCCGCGATGCCCGATTCGCTCAGATAGGCTTCGGCCCGCTGCGCGGTCGAGCGCGGATCGCGGGCATAGGGCAGGCCGGTGTCGGGCTCGATGATCGAGCAATGCACCGCGACCGTCCGGCCGGTGATGAAGGGGTCGAGATAGGCGCTTCTCACGTCGGGCATGAGCTTCATGTCCGACTGGTGAACGGCCTTCCAGCCGGCGACGGAGGAGCCGTCGAACATCAGCCCGTCCACGAGAAAGGCATCGTCGATCCGGTCGGCGTCGAGCGTGAGGTGATGCACCATCCCCTTGAGATCGGTGAATCGAAGATCGAGCCATTCCGCGCCATGGGCGCGAATGACTTCGACAAGACTAGTGTTCATCAGGATGTCCCGAATTTGTGAGGCGGGGCCTCAGAGAGCGTCCTCGCCGGTTTCGCCGGTGCGGATGCGGATGACCTGTTCGACAGGTGTGACGAAGATCTTGCCGTCGCCGATCTTGCCGGTGCGCGCCGCCTCGCTGATCGCGGCCACGACGCTGTCCACCTGATCCCCGGGCAGGACGATCTCGACCTTCACCTTGGGCAGGAAATCCACGACATATTCGGCACCTCGGTAGAGTTCGGTATGGCCGCCCTGTCGCCCGAAGCCGCGGACTTCGGTCACCGACAGACCCTGGATGCCGATCCGCTGGAGCGCCTCCTTCACGTCATCGAGTTTGAAGGGCTTGAAGATGGCTTCGATCTTTTTCACGATCTGCCTCCCGGCCTGACGCTGCTTGGGCGCTCTTGCGCAGGGCCCACATCGGCGCAGGCCGCCACCGGCGGCCAATAAGGGGTGAGGGCCGCTCTGGCAAGAGAGGGATCGAGGGCTGGCATGAAAAACGGACTCATCACCTGCGCCCGGATGCGCGAATGCGAGGTGCGGGCGATGGCGTCGGGCCGCGTCAGCGGCGCGGAACTCATGGAACGCGCGGGAATGGGAGTGGTTGCGGCCCTGTCTGACCTGTTCCCCGACCTGCACGCGCAGCCGGGCCGGGCGCTGGTTCTGTGTGGTCCGGGCAACAATGGCGGGGACGGTTTCGTGATCGCCCGGCTGCTGCATGCGCGCGGCTGGCAGGTGTCCGTGCTGTTTCACGGGTGTGCCGGGGGGCAGGGGGAAGACGCCGCGTCCATGCGTGACCGCTGGGAGGAACTGGGGCCGGTCGTCCCGCTTGATGCCGCTTCCGTCGCGGCGGCGCTTCCGGCCGATCTTGTCATCGACGCGGTCTTCGGCGCGGGACGGGTCCGGGCACCGGACGGGGTTCTTGCGGCAGCCTTCGCGCGGGTCCGTGCGGCGCCCGCGCCGGTGGTGGCGGTCGATGCGCCTTCGGGGCTCTGTCTCGACAGCGGCTTCTACCCGGGCGTGCCGCGCGATCTTGTGCCCGGGCACGCGCTGTGCGCCGATCTTACCGTCACCTTCCACCGCGCCCGGCCCGGGCACCATCTGGGTCACGGGCCGGATGTCTGCGGTCGGCTGGTGGTGGCCGATATCGGGCTGCCCGAGGTTCCGCCGGATGCCGCGCAGCTTGTCGCGCCGGGCGCGGCGGAGCTGCGGCTCCTGTGCAAGGGGCAGGGCCACAAGTTCGCGCATGGATCGGTGCTCGTCCTCTCCGGCCCGGCCCATGCCTCGGGGGCGGCCCGCCTTGCCGCGCGGGCGGCGCTGCGAGCGGGCGCGGGACTCGTGACGCTCGGGGCCGCGCCCGGCGATCTGGCCACGCTTGTGCCCGCGCTCGAGGCGGTGATGCTGCGGGGCGTCGTGGATGGGGCGGCGCTCGGGGATATGCTGGCGCGGGACCATCGTATCAACGCACTCTGTCTCGGGCCGGGGCTGGGGCTCGGTCCGCGCGAGGCGGGGCTTGTCGCGGCCGCGCTGGAGTCGCGCCGTCCGGCGGTGCTTGACGCCGACGCGCTGACGCTGCTTGCGCGTGACGACTCCCTGCGTGAATGTCTGCATCCCGCCTGCATCCTGACCCCGCATGAGGGCGAATTCGCGCGGCTCGCTCCCGATCTCGTCCCCCGTCTGGCGCCGGATGAAAGCGCGCCGCTGCAGTCGCGCGCCGACGCTGCCCGCGAACTGGCCGCGCGGTTCGGGGTGACCGTGCTTCTTAAGGGTCGCGCGAGCGTCATCGCTGCGCCATCAGGAGCGCTCCGCATCCATTCCGCCGCCTACGGACGGGAAATGCCCTGGCTTGCCACGGCGGGGGCAGGCGATGTGCTGGCGGGGTTGATCGCGGGGCTGCTGGCGCGCGGCTTCGAGCCGGTCGAGGCGGTGTCGCTTGCGGCCTTCCTGCATGTCGAGGCGGCGCGGGCGTTCGGGCCGGGTCTCATTGCCTCGGACCTGCCCGACATGATCCCGCATGTGCTGAAGGGGCTTTGCCCGCCGGGGCCATGTCGCGCGGACGAGGCTCCGGGGCGCGGTCAGGGCACGCCGATCTCGAGCCCGCCTGCATAGATGACCTGTGCCGCGTCGAACTCCGGCATGAAGAGCGCGGTGTCCCGGAACACGGCCCGTTGGATATAGGCACCATCGACCAGCCGCGCTGCCGCGACCATCGCCGAAGCCTGTCCGTAGAGCGCCGCCGCGCGCCAGTCGCGGATCAGCACCCTCGTGCCGGGGCCGAGAACGGCGTCCTCCTCGGGCCGCATGTGGCCAAGGGATCCTGCGGCAAAGCGGACGAGCGGGGCCGTTGCCGGACTCCTCCGCACCCCGACGAGTATGGCGATGCCGCTGTTGCGCGTCACGACCCGGTCGCCCGAGGCCAGATGTTCGACCGGCATTTCGCCGTCAAGCGTGAGGACGGGCGTTCCGGCCGTGAGGCCCGCCTCGCCGGTGGCGGCCTCTTCTCCCGGCAGCAGAGCCAGGGCCAATGCGTGATCCATGTCATGTCTCCGGTCGCGCCCGCGTTCACACTTGCGGCGGAATGTGGCGCGATCATGAAGAGCGGGGGGCCGAGCCGGGGCCAATTTGAGACTCGCCATGGCTCGCGCCTTTTGCTAGGCAGCGCGCAAATCGCGGGGGCAAGCTCCCCTTCATCATCATGCGGGTGTGGCGGAACTGGCAGACGCACCAGATTTAGGTTCTGGCGCCGCAAGGCGTGGGGGTTCAAGTCCCTCCACCCGCACCAGTCCCGCAAAGCAGAAAGAAGGACGACGATGCAGGTTACCGAAACCCTGAACGAGGGGCTCAAGCGCGGCTACCGGATCGAGGTCGCGGCGGCCGAACTCGACGCCAAGGTCGAGGAGAAGCTGCTCGAGGCACAGCCCGACATCGAGATGAAGGGATTCCGCAAGGGCAAGGTGCCGCTTGCGCTCCTGCGCCGCCAGTTCGGCCCGCGTCTTCTGGGCGAGGCCATGCAGGAGAGCGTCGACGGTGCGCTGAACAGCCATCTCGAGGAGACCGGTGATCGTCCGGCCCTGCAGCCCAAGGTCGAGATGGTCAATCAGGACTGGAAGGAAGGCGACGACGTGATCGTTGATGTCGCCTATGAGAAACTTCCGCAGGTGCCCGAAGTCGACCTCGCGGCGCTCAAACTCGAGCGGCTGGTCGTCGGCGCGGATGCGGCCGCCATCGACGAGGCGCTGGCCTCGCTGGCCGAGAATGCGCAGACCTTCGCCAGCCGCCGCAAGGGGAGCAAGGCCAAGGACGGCGACCAGGTTGTCATCGATTTCGTGGGCCGCGTGGACGGCGAGGCTTTCGAGGGCGGCGCGGCGGAGGATTATCCGCTCGTGCTGGGCTCGGGCTCGTTCATCCCGGGTTTCGAGGAAGGCCTCGTCGGCGTGAAGGCCGGTGAGGAACTCGACGTTCCCGTCACCTTCCCCGAGGATTACGGCGCGGAGCATCTGGCTGGCAAGGAAGCCGTCTTCACCTGCACCGTGAAGGACGTGAAGGCACCGAAGCCTGCCGAGATCGACGACGAACTGGCCAAGAGCTACGGGGCCGAAGACCTTGAACAGCTTCGTACCCGGCTCGCGGAACAGATTGCCAATGAATATGGCACCGCCGCCCGCACCGTGGCCAAGCGCGCGCTGCTGGACCAGCTCGATGCGGCGGTCGATTTCGACCTGCCCGAGGCTCTGGTCGAGGCCGAGGCGAATCAGATCGCGCATCAGCTCTGGCACGAGGACAACCCCGACCATCACGGCCATGACCATGACGCGATCGAGCCGGACGAGGAACACCGCAAGCTCGCCGTGCGGCGGGTGAAGCTGGGTCTCCTGCTCGCCGAGATCGGCCAGAAGGCCGAGGTGCAGGTCACCGATCAGGAACTCACACAGGAAATCCTCAACCAGGCGCGCCAGTATCGCGGGCAGGAGCAGCAGTTCCTCGAATTCATCCAGCAGAACGCCTCGGCGCGCCAGCAGATCCAGGCACCGCTCTTCGAGGAAAAGGTGATCGACCATATCTTCGCCACCGCGCAGGTGACGGAAAAGGAGGCGACGCCGGATGAGCTGAAGGCGGCGGTTGATGCCCTTGACGACGGGCTCGACGGGCCCGCGGCCGAGGCATAGGCCTTCCGGCCAGGCGATCCTGTCGAAGGGGCGCCCATGTGGCGCCCCTTTTGCCCCCGGGGCCCGGAGTCAACCACTTTCTTCGTCATTCCGAGCGCGGCGAAGCAACCCGGTCCTCACGCTGCTGGCTTGCCGCACCGGCTGCATCTCCCGGCGATGACGGGATTCGCGGGAACCCTGCGGATCGGATGCCCGGGCGACCCTGTTCGAGGTCACCACATCATTCCGGAAGAAAGGTGTGAAACTCACTACGACATGCGTCCGGAGCCCTGCCTTTCGCCTGCAACGCATTGACCCCGCCGCCGGTTTGCGCCCAAATCAGGCCAAGAACCACATCCTGCAGGGGGAGAGACAGAGTGGGCAATACGGCATCGGCAATTGCGGTTGCAGCCGCCATCGTTGGAATTGGAACGGCCTGGTATACGGCGGGCAGGGTCGGCATGGCCGAGGAAGCCGCGGCGGCTGCGTCGCGCAGCGCTGAAAGCGCGGCAAGCGCCGTCGAGACGGCGGAAGCCTCGGCCGCCTCGGTGGCCGATCAGGTCGGCGGTCTGCCCGATCTGGTCGCCGGGGCCGAGGCGGCGGCCGAGGGTGCCGGTGCGGTGAACGATGCGCTTGCGCAGGTGCAGGAGGCGCTCGCGGCCGCGCGCACGGCGGCCGACGAGGCGAGAGCCTCGGCCGAGGCGGCGCAGGCCGCAGCCGATGCCGCAGGTGAGGCTCTGGCCCAGGCCAATGATGTGAGCGCAGCGGCCGAGACCGCCAGCGCGGCTGCCGAATCGGCCAGCGCCGCCGCCGAGACTGCCAGCGCGGCCGCCGATTCCGCAAACCAGGCGGCGCAGGCCGCGGTCGAATCAGCGCAGACAGCCCGGGGCATCGCCGATGCGGGCAGCGAGGCGGCGGGTGCGGACAGTGACGCCGCCCAGGCCGCCGCCAACGCGGCCGAGGCTGCCGGAACCGCCGCGCGCGCGGCCCAGGCCTCTGTCGAGGCCGCCCAGGCCCAGGCCGAAGCTGCCCGCGCGGCGGCCGCCGAAGCCGCGGCAGTCGTCAACGAGGCGCAGATGTCGTTTCAGGCGCTGAGCGAGGCCATGGCCGAAGCGGTGGAGGATGCCGCGAAGGTTCCGACGGCCACGGAATGAACTGACCTGGCGCGGGGCGGGGCGATGATCGCCTTGGCCCTGCGCGCACCGGGCGGGGTGGCCGGCCTCAGATGCCGTCGCCCACGAAGGCTTTTTCGACCACATATTCGCGCGGATCGGAATTCGCGCCCTCGCGCAGACCGGCGGCCTCGAGCACGGCCATCAGATCCTTGTTCAGCGCCATCGAGCCGCAGACCATGGCCCTGTCGTGCGCGGGATCGAGCGGCGCGATGCCCAGATCGGCAAAGACCTTGCCCGAGGTGATATTGTCGGTAATCCGGCCCATGAAAGGGGATTCCTCGCGCGTCGTCGTCGGATAGTAGCGCAGCTTGTCCCCGACCAGTTCGCCGATCAGCGGATCGTCCGCGAGGCTCTCGACCAGTTGCCGCCCATATTCCAGCTCCGCCAGCGTGCGGCAGGTATGCATGAGGATGACTTCGTCGTATTTCTCGTAGGTCTCGGGTTCGCGGACCAGCGATGCGAAGGGCGCGATCCCGGTGCCGGTGGCCAGAAACCAGATGCGCTTGCCCGGCAGGAGTGCGTCATGGACCAGCGTGCCCACCGGCTTGGGGCGCAGGATGATCTCGTCGCCCGGCTCGATATGCTGCAGCCTCGAGGTAAGCGGCCCGTCGGGGACCTTGATCGAGTAGAATTCGAGTTCCTCGTCCCAGGTGGGCGAGGCGATGGAATAGGCGCGCAGCAGCGGCTTGCCGTTGTCGCCCGTCAGGCCGAGCATGACGAATTCGCCCGCACGAAAGCGCAGGCTGCGCGGGCGCGTGACCCGGAAAGAGAAAAGCCGGTCGGTCCAGTGCCGAACCTCGGTGACGGTCTGGGCGTCCGGTGTGGCGGCCTTCGGGCGGGCTTCGGCTGCGGCGGTCATGCGGGCTCCCTTGCGGTCGCGGGCTTGCGTCGTTCGTGGCCTCATAGGCCGCGGAACGGATATGGGAAAGAGGATATGTTGTCCCGCCGAGGATGGGCAGGTTCCGGCAGGGGCGCAAGGGGCCGGGTGATGGTTTCGGTCCGCAGGAGTCCCGTCATTGTGGGGAGCCGGAGGCGGTGCGGCGAGTCGGCAGCGTGAGGACCGGGTTGCTTTGCCGCGCCCGCAATGACGGGAAGCGGCAGCCCCCTTCTCCATGATGACGACAGGCGA
>CAYUBT010000120.1:7255-8006 GCA_964443055.1 uncultured Rubellimicrobium sp. | reverse complement strand
CCGCCGATCCGTTAGGGCAGGCGCGACAGGAGCGCATCATGAAATTCCTAGATCTGGCCAGGGTGACGATCCGCTCGGGCGCGGGCGGCAACGGGGCCGTCTCGTTCCGGCGCGAGAAGTTCATTCCCGAAGGCGGGCCCGATGGCGGCGACGGCGGGCGCGGCGGCGATGTGGTGGCGGAGGCGGTCGACGGGCTCAACACGCTGATCGACTTTCGCTATCAGCAGCATTTCTTCGCGAAAAACGGTCGGGGCGGGGCCGGGCGGCAGCGCACCGGAGCCTCGGGCGACGATATCGTCCTGCGCGTGCCGGTGGGGACCGAAATCCTTGACGCAGACGGTGAGACTGTGATCGCCGATCTCACCGGGCCGGGCCAGCGTGTGATACTGGCGCAGGGTGGCAACGGCGGCTGGGGCAATCTGCATTTCGCGACCTCCACCAACCGCGCGCCGCGCCGCGCCAATCCCGGTCAGCCAGGGGTCGAGCGTGAAATCTGGCTGCGGCTCAAGCTCATCGCCGATGCCGGGCTTCTGGGCCTGCCCAATGCGGGGAAATCGACCTTCCTCGCCGCCGTCTCGAATGCGCGACCGAAGATCGCGGATTATCCCTTCACCACGCTCGTGCCCAATCTCGGCGTTGTCGGTGTGGACGGCGCGGAATTCGTCGTGGCCGACATTCCCGGCCTGATCGAGGGCGCATCCGAAGGGCGGGGCCTGGGCGACCGGTTCCTCGGCCATGTCGAACGCTGCTC
>CAYUBT010000120.1:0-7245 GCA_964443055.1 uncultured Rubellimicrobium sp. | reverse complement strand
GATCCATCTGGTCGATGCCACTTCCGAAGACCCGGTTGAAGACTGGCGCGTGATCCTGCGTGAACTGGAGCTTTACGGTGAGGGTCTGATCACGCGACCGCGCATCACCGTGCTCAACAAGATCGACGCGCTGGACGCCGAAGATCGCGCGGCGGCGCAGGCCGCACTCGAAGAGGCGGTCGGCGGCCCGGTGCTGCCGATGTCGGCCGCCACCGGCGAGGGCGTGCGCGAGGTGCTGCGTGCGGCGCGAAGGGTGATCGAAGCCGCACGGGTGCAGGAGGCCCCGGCGCAGGAGGATGCGCCATGGTCTCCCTGAGCGATGCCCGGCGGCTTGTCGTCAAGATCGGCTCGGCCCTGCTGGTGGATCGCGCGAGCGGCGTATTGCGCGAGGACTGGCTGGCCTCGCTGATCGCGGATGTCGCGGCGCTCAGGGCGCGGGGGGTGCAGGTGATCCTCGTCTCCTCGGGCTCGATCGCGCTGGGGCGCGGTGCGTTGGGTCTGGACGCGGGTTCGTTGCCGCTGGAACAGAGTCAGGCGGCCGCCGCCGTGGGCCAGATCCGTCTGGCCGGGGCCTATCAGGCGGCGCTCGCACATCACGGGCTGACGGCGGGGCAGATCCTCGTGACGCTCGAGGATTCGGTGGACCGGCGGCGCTATCTCAACAGCCGTGCAACGATGGAGACGATGCTCGCGCTCGGTGTCGTGCCGATCGTGAACGAGAACGATACCGTGGCAACCGACGAGATTCGCTACGGTGACAATGACCGCCTTGCCGCGCAGGTGGCGGTGACGGTCGGGGCGGACCGGCTGGTGCTCCTGTCGGATGTGGACGGGCTTTATACCGGCAATCCGCATCTCGACCCGGATGCGCGCCATATTCCGCTGATCGAGCGGATCACGCCCGGAATCCAGGCCATGGCCGGTGACGGGGTGTCGGGCCTTTCCAAGGGCGGCATGATCACGAAGCTGATGGCCGCGCGGATCGCCACCGAGGGCGGCTGTGCCATGGCGATCACGCAGGGCGATGTGGAAGGGCCTCTGGCCGCGCTCGAATCGGGGGCGCGCGCGACATGGTTCGCCGCCGCGCATGACCCGGTCGTTGCCCGCAAGCGCTGGATCGGGGCAATGAAGCCGAAGGGCGAGGTGACGGTGGATGAGGGGGCCGCGCGTGCCCTGGATGCGGGCAAGAGCCTCCTGCCTGCCGGGATCACCGCTGTCGCGGGCCGGTTCGGGCGCGGCGATCCGGTGACGATCGTCGGGCCGGAGGGCACACGGGTCGGGATCGGGCTCACGCGCTATACCGCCGAGGAGGCACGGCGTATCATGGGGCTGCGGTCCTCGGGGATTGAGGAGGCACTTGGCTACAAGGGGCGCGCGGCATTCATCCACCGAGACGACATGGTGATCTGATGGGCGATTGCACCGAAATCATGGCCGCGATGGGCAAGGCGGCGCGGGCGGCGTCGGCGGAACTCGCCTTCGCCTCCACCGAGCGCAAGGCGGCGGCGTTGATCGGCGCAGCCCATGCCCTGTGGGACAGGCGGCAGGCGGTGCTCGACGCCAATGTCTGCGACCTCGACGAGGCCGTGGCAGCGGGCCAGACGCCCGCATTGCTTGACCGGCTACGACTGGACGAGGGGCGGATCCGCGCCATCGCCGACAGCCTGCGCATGATCGCCGAGCAGAAAGACCCGGTGGGCGAGGTGATCGCCGAATGGACCCGGCCGAACGGGCTGCACATCCGCCGCGTGCGCACGCCTCTGGGCGTGATCGGGGTGATCTATGAATCGCGGCCCAACGTGACGGCGGATGCCGGGGCGCTCGCACTCAAGGCCGGGAATGCGGTGATCCTGCGCGGTGGCTCGGAAAGTCTCCTGTCGTCCAGCGCGATTCATGAATGCATGGTCGAGGGCCTGCGCGGCGCGAACCTGCCCGGGGCGGCGATCCAGCTTGTCGCCACGCGCGACAGGGCCATGGTGACCGAGATGCTGCGCGCGGTCGATTACATCGACGTGATCGTGCCGAGGGGCGGCAAGGGCCTCGTCTCGCTCGTCCAGCGCGAGGCGCGGGTGCCGGTCTTTGCCCATCTCGAAGGCGTCTGCCATGTCTATGCCGACCGCGACGCCGATCTGGAAAAGGCGCGCCGCGTCGTCCTGAATGCCAAGACCCGCCGCCCCGGCATCTGCGGCGCGGCCGAATGCCTGCTGATCGACTGGCAGTTCTACACGAAGCACGGTGCGGTGCTGGTCGAGGATCTGCTCGAGGCCGGAATCGAGGTGCGTGCCGAGGGCGAGTTGCAGAAGATCCCCGGCACGGTGAAGGCCGCGCCGGATGATTTCGGGCGCGAGTTCCTCGACAGGATCATCGCGGCCAAGCTGGTCGACGGGGTCGGCGAGGCCATCGAGCATATCCGCACCCATGGCTCCGGCCATACCGAGGCGATCCTGACGGAAAGTGACGAGACCGCCGCACAGTTCTTCGAGCAACTCGATTCAGCGATCCTGATGCGCAATGCCTCGACCCAGTTTGCCGATGGTGGCGAATTCGGGATGGGGGCCGAGATCGGCATTGCCACCGGCAAGCTCCATGCGCGCGGCCCGGTCGGTGCCGAACAGCTCACCTCGTTCAAATATCTGGTCGAGGGCGACGGGACCACCCGGCCCTGAGGGTTGGCTGATGCGTCATCGCGAGGAGCCGAGGCGATGCAAAGCCGGAGATGTGGGGATCTGGGTTGTTTCGCTTGCGCTTGCAATGACGGGGTTGGCTCCGGTCAGCCGCGCATGACCTGCCATTGCAGCGGGAAGCCGGGGTCGAAGATGGTGACGGGGCCGTCGTCCGTCTCCACTGCGGGCGGCGGCATCCATTCCCCGCCCTTCACGAGCCTCATGCGTGCCTCGTTCGGGGGCAGGCCGTAGAAGGCGGGGCCGTTGAGCGAGGCGAAGGATTCGAGCCGGTCCAGCGCGCCCGCATCCTCGAACACATGCGCAAGGCAGGCCATCGTCACCGGCGCGGTGAAGATGCCGGCGCAGCCGCAGGCGGACAGTTTGGCTGCCTCCGCATGGGGTGCGGAATCGGTCCCGAGGAAGAAGGCGGAATGCCCCGATGTCGCCGCCTCGACCAGCGCCTCGCGGTGGCGCTCGCGTTTCGCGATGGGCAGGCAGTAGTAGTGCGGCCGGATGCCGCCCGCGAATATCGCGTTGCGATTGATGATCAGGTGATGGGTGGTGATCGTCGCGGCCAGCTCGTCACCGCCCGCCTTGACGTAATCCACCGCCTCGCGCGTGGTCACATGTTCCATCACCACCCGCAGGCCGGGCACACGCGCGCGCAAGGGATCGAGCACCCGGTCGATGAACACGGCTTCGCGGTCGAAGGTGTCGATTTCCGGGTCCGTCACCTCGCCATGGACCAGAAGCGGCAGGCCGATCCCGGCCATGCGTTCGAGCACGGGTTGCACGCGTGCGAAATCGCGGACGCCCGATTGCGAATTGGTGGTGGCCCCGGCGGGATAGAGCTTCACCGCCCGGATGAGGCCCGCCTCATGAGCAAGGACCACGTCTTCCGCATCGGTGTCCTCGGTCAGATAGAGTGTCATCAGCGGCGTGAAATCCGCGCCCGGGGGCAGGGCGGCGCGAATGCGGTCGCGATAGAGGCGCGCGTCTTCCGCCGTCACCACGGGAGGGACGAGATTGGGCATGATGATCGCCCGGGCGAAGTCGCGGGCCGAAGCGGGCAGGACGGCCCCCAGCATCGCGCCGTCGCGCAGATGCAGGTGCCAGTCGTCGGGGCGGCGGAGTGTGAGCGTCATGGTCATGTCGTCCTGCCGCTAGCACGCGCGGGCAAATGACGCCAGTTCCGGGTCGTGGCCTCGGGGCTCCGGACAAAGTCCCGCGAAATCTCCGTCATTGCGAGGAGGGGCCCGCCGGTGCGGCAAGCCAGCAACGTGCGAGCATCCGGGCCGCTTCACTTGCGCTTGCAATGACGGGAAGAGGCGGCCTCCTTCCTCCATCCGTCACTGCGAGGGAATCCGTGCCGGATGTGGTCACGACGCCGGGTGGCGGCCGGACTTGCCCGCATGCGACGTAACTTCTCCCTTGTGCGACGCCACTGGTCCGGCCTAGGTCTCAAGGCGGGACACGCCCCCCCAACGGGGCGCGAATATCTGGAAGGATAACATGACCACGACTCCCAAGCCCGTATTGCGGCCAGACAACCCGCGTTTTTCGTCCGGCCCCTGCACCAAGAACCCCGACTGGTCCTTCGACCGGCTGGCCGGTGCGGCGCTCGGCCGCTCGCACCGCGCCTCACCCGCGAAGGAAAAGCTGCGTGAGGCAATCGACCGTACCCGCGAGGTGCTCGAGGTGCCCGACGGCTGGCATATCGGCATCGTCCCCGCCTCCGATACCGGCGCGGTCGAGATGGCGATGTGGTCGCTGCTGGGCCCGCGCGGGGTCGAGGTTCTGGCCTGGGAGGCGTTCGGTGCCGAATGGGTCACCGATGCGGTCAGGGAACTGCGCCTCGATCCGATCGTGCAGCATACCGATTACGGCATCCTGCCCGATCTGTCCGCGGTCGATTTCGCCCATGACGTGATCTTCACCTGGAACGGCACGGCTGCAGGCGTGCGGGTGCCCGATGGCGACTGGATCGCGGCGGACCGCGAGGGGCTGACGATCTGCGATGCGACCTCGGCCGCCTTCGCGATGGACCTGCCTTGGGACAAGCTCGATGTCACGACTTTCTCCTGGCAGAAGGTCATGGGCGGAGAGGCGGCGCACGGGATGATCGTGCTTTCGCCCCGCGCGGTGGAACGGCTGGAAAGCCACAAACCCGCCTGGCCCGTGCCCAAGATTTTCCGTCTGGTGAAGAACGGCAGCCTGGATGCGGGTATCTTCGAGGGCTCTACGATCAACACGCCCTCGATGATGTGCGTCGAGGATTACCTTGTCGCGCTCGACTGGGCCGAACGGGTGGGCGGGCTGCCCGCCCTGATCGCCCGCAGCAGGGGCAACGCCAAGGTGGTGCATGATTTCGTGGCCGCGCGCGACTGGCTCGATCATCTCGCCGTCGATCCGGCAACGCGCAGCACCACCTCGGTCTGTCTGCGCATCATTGATCCGCGCATTCGCGACGGGGCTGCTTTCGCGAAGGGCATGGTGGCGCGGCTGGCCGATGAGGGTGTGGCCTTTGATGTCGGCAACTACCGCGACGCGCCGCCGGGGCTGCGCATCTGGTGCGGCTCGACGGTGGAGCAGGCCGATCTCGAGGCGCTGCTGCCATGGCTCGACTGGGCGTTCGAGGCCGAACTGGCCGCGCAGGCGGCCTGATCCTTCCGGGTGCCCGGACCGGGCACCCCATTCACGGACAATCAGGGAACGAACAGATGCCCCCCAGGGTTCTCATTTCCGACGCTTTGTCGGAGTCTGCCGTGCAGATCTTCCGCGACCACGGCATTGACGTCGATTTCCGGCCGGAGATCGGCAAGAACAAGGAAAAGCTCCTCGAGATCATCGGAAATTACGATGGCCTCGCCATCCGCTCGGCCACGAAAGTGACCGGGAAGCTCATCGCCGCCGCGCCGAATCTGCGCGTGATCGGCCGGGCGGGGATCGGGGTCGACAATGTCGATCTTTCCGCCGCCTCGCGCCAGGGCGTGATCGTGATGAACACGCCCTTCGGCAATTCCATCACCACCGCCGAACATGCGATCGCGCTCATGTTCGCCCTTGCGCGCCAGATTCCCGAGGCAAACGCCTCCACCCAGGCCGGCAAATGGGAAAAGTCGCGCTTCATGGGGGTGGAACTGACCGGCAAGACCCTGGGCGTCATCGGCGCGGGCAATATCGGCTCCATCGTCATCGACCGGGCCCACGGGCTGCGCATGAAGGTGATCGCCTATGACCCCTTCCTTGGCGAGGAACGCGCTGATGAACTGAGGGTCGAGAAGGTCGAACTCGACGACCTCCTTGCGCGTGCCGATGTCATCACCCTGCATGTTCCGCTGACGGATGCGACCCGTAACATCCTCGACCGCGAGCGGCTGGCGCGGACGAGGAAGGGCGTGCGCATCGTCAATGCCGCGCGCGGCGGGCTGGTGGATGAGGAGGCGCTCGCGGAACTGCTGAAATCGGGACATGTGGCGGGCGCGGCGCTCGATGTCTTCGCGGAGGAGCCCGCGACCGAGAACCCGCTCTTCGGCCTCCCGAATGTCGTCTGCACCCCACATCTGGGTGCGGCCACCCGCGAGGCGCAGGAGAACGTGGCCCTGCAGGTTGCCGAGCAGATGGCGGATTACCTGCTGACCGGCGCGGTCTCGAATGCGCTGAACATGCCCTCGGTCACCGCGGACGAGGCGCGGATCATGGGGCCATGGATCCGCCTGGCCGGCCATCTGGGCAATTTCATCGGCCAGATGACGGACGAGCCGATCACGGCGGTGAATGTCCTCTTCGACGGGGTGGTGAGCGGGATGAACCTGCGCGCGCTCGAATGCGCCGTGATCGCGGGGATCATGCGCCGGGTGAATCCGGACGTGAACCTTGTCTCGGCGCCGGTGATTGCCCGTGAACGCGGTATCCGTATCTCGACCACGCGGCAGGAACAGACGGGCATGTTCGAGGGCTATATCAAGGTCACCGTCGTCACCCGCCTGCGCGAGCGCTCGGTCGCCGGCACGGTCTTCTCGGACGGCAAGCCGCGCTTCATCCAGATCAAGGGCATCAATCTCGATGCCGAAGTCGGCGCGCATATGGTCTACACGACCAACGACGATTCCCCCGGCGTGATCGGAATCCTCGGCCAGACGATGGGCGAGAATGGCGTGAACATCGCCAATTTCGCCCTGGGCCGTGCCGAACGAGGCGGCGAGGCCATCGCCATCCTCCATGTCGACGAGGCCGTGCCGGAGAGCGTGCTTGCCGACCTGCGCGCGACGGGCCGGTTCCACCATGTGACAGCCCTGGAGTTCGACATGGGCTGACGGGGCAGGGGAGACGGCGCGGCGGAGATGGCGGCACCTCCCCGCGCCGGCACCGGCCGGGATGCAGGTTCACTCTTGTCTCCGCGCCATGCCCCGAATAGACACGCCGGCGGAGTGGTGGCCGAGTGGTCGAAGGCACACCCCTGCTAAGGGTGCAGGCGGGAAACCGCCTCGAGGGTTCGAATCCCTTCCACTCCGCCACCATCACCAGTGCGAACCCGGACAGGCGCCCATAGCGGCGCGGAAATAGTCGTGTTTTCAAAGGG
>CAYUBT010000119.1:0-8050 GCA_964443055.1 uncultured Rubellimicrobium sp. | reverse complement strand
CCATCTCACCCAGGTCAATTACAAGACCGGGCGCATCTACGACATGGAGGCGATCACGAAGGCCGCGCATGAGGCGGGCGCGCTGGTGATCTGGGATTTGTGCCACAGCGCCGGGACGGTACCGGTGGACCTCAACGCCTGCCGTGCCGATTTCGCCGTGGGCTGCGGTTACAAATATCTCAACGGCGGGCCGGGCGCACCCTCTTTCGTGTTCGTCGCCCGCAGGCATCTGGCGGATTTCTGGCAGCCGATCGCGGGCTGGCACGGTCATGCGCAGCCCTTCGCCTTCGGCCATGACTACGCGCCCGATCCGGGCATCGCGCGGATGCTGGTCGGCACGGCGTCGCAACTCGGCATGCTGGCGCTGGAAGAGGCGCTGAAGGTCTATGACGATGTGGACATGGGTGCGCTGCGCCGGAAGGGGCAGGCGCTTGGGGATCTCTTCATCCGACTGGTCGGGCAGGAGGCCGGGGCGCATGGTTTCGGCCTCGCCAGCCCCCGCAATGCGGATGCGCGCGGCTCGCAGGTCTCGCTCACCCATGAACATGGTTATGCGATCATGCAGGCGCTGATTGCGCGAGGTGTCATCGGCGATTTCCGCGCGCCCGACATCCTCCGCTTCGGCTTCGCCGGGCTCTATATCCGCCATGCCGAAATCTGGGATGCGGTGGCGGTGCTGCGCGAGGTGATGGACGGCAGGCTCTGGGACACGCCCGAATATCACGCGAAGAAGGCGGTGACCTGAAGGCCGAAGGCCGGAGCGGAGGGGCTGATGCGCAACAGCACGGGCGAACGGATCGTCCTTCTCGGCTGGGGGGCGATCGGTCAGCGTCTGGCCGCGCTGCTGGATGCCCGTGGCGGGGCCGCGCAGATTGTCGGTATTGCCGTCACGGATGCCGCCCGCCCGCGCGCGGGTCTGCCGGCAGAGGCGGCACTGATCGACGATCCCGGCGCGCTCGCCGGACTGCGCCCCACGCTGGTGGTCGAGGCGGCCGGGCGCGCCTCGGTCCTGCCCTGGGGGGAGACGGCACTGCTGGCGGGCGCGGATTTCGCCATCGCCTCGACCTCCGCGCTCGGTGACGGGCAGGTGCTTGCCCGTCTGCGAGACCTCGCTGAACGGGGCGGCGCGCAGATCCTCGTCCCGCCGGGTGCGCTGGGCGGGATCGACGCATTGGCGGCGGCGGCGCGGTTGCCCCTGCACCGGGTCGAGCACCGGATCGTGAAACCGCCTGCCGCCTGGGCAGGTACCGGGGCCGAGGATCTGTGCAACCTTTCGGCGCTGACGGGGCCGGTCGATTTTCTGTCCGGCTCCGCGCGCGAAGTGGCCTCCGCCTTCCCGCAGAACGCCAATGTCGCCGCGATCGCGGCGCTGGCGGGGGCGGGGATGGATCATACGACCATCACCCTGGTAGCCGATCCGGCGGCGGTGCGGAATCGCCATCATCTGATCGCCGAGGGCGAGTCAGGCCGGATCGAGGTGCTGCTGGAGAACCGTCCGCTTGCCACCAATCCCAAAAGCTCGGAACTGACCGCGCTGTCGCTGTTGCGGCTGATCGAGAACCGCAGTGCCTCCCTGGTGATCTGAGGGGGCGTGTTCAGCCGGTCCTTTCACCACGCTCCCGCATCCGGATGCGGTTCCAGATCGCGTCCATTTCTTCAAGCGTGCTGTCTTTCGGCAGTTTGCCCGTCGCCCGAAGTTCATCTTCCACATGATTGAAACGGCGGACGAACTTGGCGTTGGCGCGGCGCAAGGCAACCTCGGGATCGACCCCCAGATGCCGGGCGAGGTTGGCCATGACGAAAAGCAGGTCGCCCAGCTCCTCTTCGCGTGCATCAGGGCCAAGCTCATCGCGTGCCTCGGCCAGTTCCTGCGCCTCCTCGGTGATCTTCTCGAGCACGCCGGAGATGTCGGGCCAGTCGAACCCCACCCGCGCGGCGCGGTTCTGCAGCTTCACCGCGCGCATGAGCGCGAGCAGGCCGAGCGCCACGCCGTCGAGCGTGCGCCCCTTGCGCTCCTGCTCCTTGGCCTTTTCCCAATCCTTCAACTGCGCATCCGCCGAGTCCGCCCGTTCCGCATCGCCGAACACGTAGGGATGCCGGGTGACCATCTTGTCGGCCACGTGGCGCGCGACCTCGGCAAAGGTGAACATCCCCGCTTCCTCGGCCATCCGCGCGTGAAAGACGGGCTGCAACAGCAGGTCGCCCAACTCGCCGACGAGTTCATCCCAGGCCTCGCGCTCGATCGCGTCGGCGACTTCATGGGCTTCCTCGACCGTATAGGGCGCGATGCTGGCGAAGGTCTGCTCCACATCCCAGGGACAGCCGGTCTCGGGGTCGCGCAGGCGCTCCATGATATGCAGGAGGCGTTGGATCTGGCGCGCAGGGTCAAGGCTGCGGTCGTGGATCAGCGTGTCGTCATTCGTCTCGGCCATTGCGGTCCTCGATCGGTCGGGATAGCCGGGAATCTGATCCCCGTTGCGCCCGGAGTCCACCCATGCCCGTGATCAACCGCCTCGCCGGACTGGCCGACGAGATGAGGGTCTGGCGTCGGCATCTTCACGCCCATCCCGAGATCGGCTTCGACTGTCACGGCACCGCCGCCTTCGTGGTCGAGCGGCTGCGTGAAAGCGGTGTCGACGAGATCCATGAGGGTATCGCCACTTCGGGCGTGGTCGCGCTGATCCGGGGCCGGGGCGAGGGGCCGGTGATCGGGCTGCGCGCCGACATGGATGCGCTGCCGATGCAGGAGGAAACCGGGCTTCCCCATGCCTCGACGGTGGACGGCCGGATGCACGCCTGCGGCCATGACGGCCATACGACGATGCTGTTGGGCGCCGCGAAATATCTGGCCGAGACCCGCAACTTCGCGGGCACGGTCGCGCTGATCTTCCAGCCGGCCGAGGAGGATGGCGGCGGCGGGCAGGTGATGGTGCAGGAGGGAGTTCTCGACCGGTTCGACATCTCGCGCGTCTTTGCGCTTCATACCCTGCCGGGCCTGCCGGTCGGCCATTTCCGCACCACGCCGGGGCCGATCCTTGCCGCAGTGGACGATTTCCGCATCGAGATCAGGGGAAAGGGCGGCCATGCCGCGATGCCCCAGGAGTCCCGCGATCCGGTCGTCGCCGCCTGCGCCATCGTTCAGGCGCTGCAGACGGTAGTGAGTCGCAACAACGATCCGCGCAAGGACCTCGTCCTGTCGGTGACCCAGATCCATGCGGGTTCGGCCGACAACGTGATTCCGGCCACGGCGGTGGTGCGCGGGACAGTGCGCAATTTCGACAGAGAGGTGCGGGCCATGGCGCGCGCCCGGATGGAGGCGGTGGTGCAGGGCAGCGCCATCGCGCACGGGGTGAAGGCGCAGCTTCATTTCATCGACGGCTATCCGCCAACGATCAACGACCCCGAGGAGGCCCGCTTCGCCGCCGCGGTCGCCGCCGGGATAGCCCCGACCGACCCCGAGGGCAGCCGCGACATGGGGGCCGAGGATTTCGCCTATCTGCTCGAAGCCCGTCCGGGGGCCTATCTCTATATCGGCAACGGCGACACGCCGGGCGTTCATCATCCGGGTTTCGATTTCGACGACGAGGCCGCGCCCTACGGCGCAAGCTTCTTCGCGCGGCTGGTGGAGACGGCGCTGCCGCTGGTGTGAGGGGCCGGGTGAGAGCCGGTCGTGCCTTTCGTCATTGCGAGGAGGCGTCAACCGACGCGGCAAGCCAGCAGCGTGAGGACCGGGTTGCTTCACTTCCGCCGACGATGACGAAAGGCGTGACGGACCCGGAGCCCCTGCCGCGCGAACAAGACGCTTGAGCGGTGGCGCGGGTGGTGGGATGATCGGCACATTGTTTCAGGAGGTTCCTGCCATGCGCCCTGTTCTGCCCGCCCTCGCTCTCCTGCTTGCCCTTCCGGCCCTTCCTGCCGTGGCGCAGGATTACATCAGCTTCCGCGCCCCTTCGGGCAATATCGCCTGCATGATGGACATGTGGGACGGCGGTGCCGCGCGCTGCGATATCCGGGAATACACCCCCAGCTTCCCCGGCCGCCCCGGCTGGTGCGAACAGGATTACGGCTTCGCCTTCGCCGTCGGTGCCAGCGGGCCGGGCGTGGTCGTCTGCGCGGGGGATACGGTCTTCGAGCCCGGTGCGGGCGTGCTGCAATATGGCCGGTCGGTCACTCTGGGCCCCGTCACCTGCATCTCCGAGCGCACCGGCATGACCTGCACCAACCGGCAGGGTCACGGCTTCACGGTCGCGCGTGCCGCGCAAAGGGTGTTCTGACCGCCCGTCACCCCTCAACCGGAGCATTCCATGGCCCTTGAAGACGCCGCCAACGAGATCGACCATGCCTTCACGCGCGAGGATCTTCGCGGCCTGTCCTACGAGGCCCCCTTTGCCGGGGCGACCTCATTCCTGCGCCGCCGCTACGCGAAGGACGCGAGCGGGGCCGATCTCGCCATTCTCGGCGTGCCCTTCGACCAGGCCGTCACCAACCGCCCCGGCGCACGGTTCGGACCGCGCGCGATCCGCGAGGCCTCGGCCTTGCAGCCGGGCGATCCGCCCTTCGGCTGGCCCTTCGACGCGCTGAGCGAGCATGTGATCGTCGACACCGGCGATCTTGCCTTCGATTACGCCGATGTCGCGGACTTTCCCGCCCGGCTGCAGGCCCGCGCCGCCGGGATCATCGACAGCGGCGCCGCGCTTCTGTCGCTTGGCGGTGACCATTCCGTCACCTTGCCGCTGCTGCGCGCTCATGCCGACCGGCACGGGCAGTTGGGCCTGATCCATTTCGACGCCCATTCCGACCTGTGGGAGGACGATTCCCCCGCGCGGATCGACCACGGGACGTTTCTCTACAAGGCGATGAAAGAGGGGATCGTGAACCCCGCCCGCACGGTGCAGGCGGGGATCCGCACCGCCGGGCCGTCCTGGCCCGGGGTCACGCAGATCAGCGCGCGCGAGGTGCACGAGACTGGTATCGCGGCCGTGGTGGCGCGGATACGCGCAGTGGCGGGTGCGGGGCCGGTCTATCTGACCTTCGACATCGACGCGCTCGATCCGGCCTTTGCGCCCGGCACCGGCACGCCGGTGTGGGGCGGGCTTGCGAGTTGGCAGGCGGCGGCGCTTCTGCGCGATCTGGCCGGGCTGAATGTCGTGGGTGCCGATGTGGTCGAGGTCTCGCCCCCCTATGACGCGGGTGCGATCACTGCCGTGGCAGGTGCACATGTGGCGGTGGAGCTGATGTGCCTGTGCCTTGCGGCGCGTCGTGGGGGTGCGCGGTAACCGTCACGGCAGGGGCGTCGAAACGGGTGCCGCCGCCCCGCCTTGCCCTTGCCTCGCAGCGCTCCTATCAGCCTTGCGTCCTGCCGGAGAGATGCCATGCCGAGCGGAAAGCCGCAGCCCGCCTTCGTCCTCGTCCAGCCGCAGATGGGCGAGAATGTGGGGGCGGCCGCGCGGGCGATGTGGAATTTCGGCCTCGACCTCATGCGCGTCGTCGCACCGCGCGATGGCTGGCCCAATTCGCGGGCAGTGGCACTCGCCGCCGGGGCGGGCCGGTTGCTCGATGAGGCGATGGTCGTGGACACGACTGCCGAGGCCGTGGCCGATGCGCATTTCGTCTATGCCACCACCGCCCGGCCGCGCGATCTGGCCAAACGCGTCCTGACCCCTGAGGCGGCGATGAGCGACGCCGCTGCCCGTATCGCGCGGGGTGAGCGGGTCGCAGTGCTGTTCGGTCCCGAACGCACCGGCCTGGCCAATGACGAGATCGCCCGGGCCGGAGCAATCGTCTCGGTGCCGGTGAATCCCGCGTTTCCGTCGCTCAACCTCGGGCAATGCGTGCTGCTCATGTCCTACGAATGGCAGCGGGCCGCTGGCAGTGCCGAGGCGGAGCAGATGGAACTGGCGGGCAGCGAATGGGCGAACCGCGCCGAGATCGAGGCGCTGGCGTCCCGGTATGAGGAGGCGCTCGCCGAGGCGGGCTTCTTCTTTCCTGCCCACAAGGAAGAGAGCATGAAGCTCCACCTGCGCAATCTCTGGTCACGGATGCCGCTAACGCAGATGGATGTGCGGACCCTGCACGGGATCCTGCGCCAGATGGAATATCGCGCGAGGCAGGGCAGGGGTTAGGTGTTTGAGCCCCGCGCGCTGGGCGGGTGTGCGGTGTCTCCCGCCCCGCCTTAAACCGCAGGGCGGCGGCCCTGCCTTCCGCCGGCAGATTGCCGCGTCGGCTGTGTCTCCAGCAATGACGGGGTCTGGAGGAGTCTCGCGATCCGCAACGATATCGTCTGGCCGGGTGTATCGCTTCACGGGGGCGGGCGTGTCGGAAGCGTCTGTAATCGGGGCCCTGCAGGACGGGTCGCAGGCCGCAGCGATCAAGCGCCCTGGGACTTCATGTCCCGCAGAATGTCCGTGTGACGCGCTCGCCCTCGGCGGGCGGGCGTTCATGCGCCTCGTCTGGCGTGAATGGATTGGTGACCGCGGCCAGCATCGCCTCGAACGGCGCGAAATCGCCCGCGCGCGCGGCGGTGATCGCAGCCTCGACCAGATGGTTGCGCGGAATGACGCGCGGGTTGGTACGCGCCATGAGTGCAAGGTCCGGCCCGGCTGCCTGCCAGCGCGCCGCCCAGTCCTCATAGGCGTTGCGATCGGTGATCCAGTCGCGGGCATCGCCAGCGGTCAGTGCCGTGAACGTCGCGGTGAAATCGGAGTCTCCCTCCTCCATCAGGTCGAGAAACTCCTGAGCCAGCGCCTCCGCCCTCTCATCGGGGGCCAGCCCTATCTTTGCGGTAAAGGCCATGCGCCATTCGTCACTGTAGTCAGTGGCGAATCCTTCCAGCACCTTGCCCATCCGTTCGGTCGCCTGATCCGCATCGGGGCAGAGCGGAACCAATGCAGCCGCCAGCTGGGCGAGGTTCCACAAGGCTATGCGGGGCTGATTGCCAAATGCATAACGACCGCCCCGGTCGATCGAGGAAAAAACCGCGTTCCGGCGGAATCCGTCAACGAATGCGCAAGGTCCGTAGTCTATCGTCTCTCCTGAAACGGTCATGTTGTCGGTATTCATCACACCGTGAACAAACCCCAGCGCCATCCAGCGCCCGATCAGCCGTGCCTGCGCATGTGTGACAGACTGCAGGAACTCGACCGGCCCCGCCGCTTCGGGCCAGTGGCGCATGCGTGCATGCTCGAAAAGCGCGCGCAGCGCCTCGGTGTCGCGCCGGTTGGCGAAATACTGGAACGTGCCCACGCGGATATGGCTCGACGCCACCCGTGTCAGAACCGCGCCGGGCAGATATTCCTCGCGCGCGACCTCGCTCCCCGTCAGCACCGCCGCCAGCGCGCGTGTCGTCGGCACGCCCAGCGCATGCATCGCCTCGGACACCAGATATTCGCGCAGCACCGGCCCCAGCCAGGCCCGCCCGTCCGCCCCGCGTGACCATGGCGTCGGGCCGGATCCTTTCAGCTGCAGATCGCGCCGTCGGCCGTCCGGTCCGATCAACTCGCCCAGCAGCAGCGCCCGCCCGTCGCCCAGCTGCGGGTTCCAGGTGCCGAACTGATGGCCCGCATAGGCGGAGGCGATGGGCTCGGCCCCCGGCGGCAGGCTGTTGCCAGCAAGCCAGGCCACGCCGTCGGGGCTGCGCAGGATGTCGGGTTCCAGCCCGATCTCGCGGGCGAGTTCCTCGTTCAGGGCGATCAACTGCGGCGCGGGGACGGGCTGCAGCGTCATCCGCGCGAACATCCGTTCGGGCAGGCGCGCATATGAATTGTCAAAAGGCAGGGAGGTCATGACGATCAGATAATCATCCCGCGTCTCCTGCGCCAGCACCGGGGCTCCAAATCCACCACTCCTTCCGTCATTGCGAGCGTAGCGAAGCAACCCGGACTCCTCACCGTTCTGGCTTGCCGCGTCGCCTTCGGCTCCTCGCAATGACGAGATGTGCGGGGGAATCCTGCGGGCCGGATGCCCGTCCGTGACCGGGTTCGAGGTCGTCACATCGCTTCAGAAGAAGATGCGAACCTCGCTGCAACATGCGTTCGGCGCCTGGTCACACCAG
>CAYUBT010000118.1:0-8129 GCA_964443055.1 uncultured Rubellimicrobium sp. | reverse complement strand
GATCGCCGAGATCGAGACCGACAAGGCAACGATGGAATTCGAGGCGGTGGATGAAGGCGTGCTCGGCCGCATCCTCGTCCCCGAGGGCACCGAGGGCGTGAAGGTGAACACCGCCATCGCCGTACTGCTGGACGAGGGCGAGAGTGCCGATTCGGTGCCGGAACATGCGACCCCGGCACCCCCTGCTGCCGAGGCCGAAGCGCCCGCACCCGCCGCTGTCCCCGCCGCCCCGGCAAGCGCCGCCCCTGCCGGTGAATCCGACTGGCCCGACGGCACGCCGGTCAAGAGCATGACCGTGCGAGAGGCATTGCGCGACGCCATCGCCGAGGAGATGCGGCGCGACGAGACCGTCTATCTGATGGGCGAGGAAGTCGCCGAATATCAGGGTGCCTACAAGATCAGCCAGGGGCTGCTCGACGAATTCGGCCCGCGCAGGGTGGTGGACACGACCATCACCGAACACGGGTTCACCGGAATCGCCATCGGCTCGTCCTGGGCGGGGCTCCGCCCGATCCTCGAATTCATGACGTTCAACTTCGCCATGCAGGCGATGGACCAGATCGTCAATTCGGCGGCCAAGACGCTCTACATGTCCGGGGGCCAGATGGGCTCGCCCATCGTGTTTCGCGGTCCGAACGGCGCGGCGGCGCGGGTGGCGGCGCAGCACAGCCAGGATTTTGCCGCCTGGTACATGCAGGTGCCCGGGCTGAAGGTCGTGATGCCTTACAGCGCGGCCGACGCAAAGGGCCTGCTCAAGACCGCAGTGCGCGACGACAACCCCGTCGTTTTCCTCGAGAACGAGATTCTTTACGGTCGTTCCTTCGACGTGCCCCAGATCGAGGACTTCACCATCCCGCTGGGCAAGGCGAAGATCGAGCGGGTGGGCAGCGATGTGACCATCGTCTCCTTCGGGATCGGCGTGGGCCATTCGCTCGCCGCGGCCGAGGAACTGGCGAAACAGGGGATCGAGGCCGAGGTCATCAACCTGCGCAGCCTGCGCCCGATGGACCTGCCCGCCGTCATCGCCTCGGTGCAGAAGACGAACCGTTGCGTCACGGTCGAGGAGGGCTGGCCGCAGGGCTCCGTGGGGTCATGGATCGCCGCCCGGGTGATGCAGGAGGCATTCGACTGGCTCGATGCGCCGGTGCTGAACTGCACGGGCAAGGATGTTCCCCTGCCCTATGCCGCCAATCTCGAGAAAATGGCGCTGGTCACGGTGGACGAGATCGTCACCGCCGTGCGCCAGGTCACCTATCGCTGAGGGAGCGCGAGATGCCCACCGAAATCCTGATGCCTGCCCTCTCGCCCACGATGGAAGAGGGGACGCTGGCGAAATGGCTGAAGAACGAGGGTGATTCTGTCGCCGCCGGCGACGTGATCGCCGAGATCGAGACCGACAAGGCAACGATGGAATTCGAGGCAGTCGACGAGGGCGTGATGGGCCGCATCCTCGTCCCCGAGGGCACCGAGGGGGTGAAAGTCAACACGCCCATCGCCGTGCTGCTGGACGAAGGCGAAAGCGCGGACGACATCGCTGCAAGTCCCGCCCCGGCCCCTGCGCCCGAAACGCCCGAACCTGCGGCCAGAGCCGAGACGGGCACCCCTGCCCCGACAACACCCGCCGCCCCCGCTCCGGCTGCTCCGGCTCCGGCGGACGGCGGACGGATCTTCGCCTCACCGCTTGCGCGAAGGATTGCCGCCGAGAAGGGGCTGGACCTTGCGCAGGTCGCCGGATCAGGCCCGCGCGGGCGGATCGTGAAGGCCGATGTCGAGGGTGCGACACAAGCGAAGACCTCCGCACCTGCCGCCGCCGCAGCCGCTGCCGTGCCTGCCGGCCCCGCCGCCGATGCGGTGATGAAACTCTATGCCGATCGCGAGTTCGAGGAAGTGAAGCTCGACGGGATGCGCCGGATCATTGCCCAGCGCCTCAGCGAGGCCAAGCAGACCATTCCGCACTACTACCTGCGCCGCGACATCAGGATCGACGCGCTGCTCGCGTTCCGCTCCCAGATGAACAAGGCCCTCGAGTCGCGCGGGGTGAAGCTCTCGGTCAATGATTTCATCATCAAGGCCTGCGCCCTTGCCCTTCAGCAGGTGCCCGACGCCAATGCCGTCTGGGCCGGGGACCGGATCCTCAAGATGAAGCCTTCGGACGTGGCCGTGGCCGTCGCTGTCGAGGGCGGGCTCTTCACCCCGGTGCTGAAGGATGCCGAAAGCAAGTCGCTCGCGACGCTGTCCATCGAGATGAAGGATCTTGCCAGCCGCGCCCGCAACCGCCGCCTCGCGCCGGACGAGTACCAGGGCGGGTCCTTCGCCATCTCCAATCTCGGCATGTTCGGGATCGACAATTTCGACGCCGTCATCAATCCGCCCCATGGCGGGATTCTGGCCGTGGGGGCGGGCGTCAGGAAGCCGGTCGTGAATGATGCGGGCGAACTCGACGTGGCCACGGTGATGAGCGTGACGCTCTCGCTCGATCACCGCGTCATCGACGGCGCGCTCGGGGCCGAACTGATGACGGCGATCCACGACCTTCTCGAAAACCCGCTGGCGATGGTGGCCTGACGGTCGCCTCTCCTCGCCCGTCATCGCGGAGAGGCGTCAGCCGGTGCGGCAGGCCGGAGATGTGGGGACCGGGTTGCTTCGCTGCGCTCGCAATGACGCGCGGCTGCGGTGGTCATCATCGCTACGGCCGGCCCGCCCCCGCCTTGCATCACCGCCGCCGTGATGCTGTTGTCCGGCGACAGCAGGAGGGCCCGAGTCATGTCCGATCCGAAACAAGCGCGCCGGTTCCGTTCCGCCGACTGGTTCGACAACGACAAGCGCATCGACCAGACCGCGCTCTATCTGGAACGCTTCATGAATTACGGCATGACGCCCGAGGAACTGCGCTCGGGCCGGCCGATCATCGGGATCGCGCAGACCGGCTCGGATCTGAACCCGTGCAACCGCATCCATGTCGACCTGATCCGCCGCGTCCGCGACGGAATCCGCGATGCGGGCGGCGTGCCGATCGAGTTTCCGGTCCATCCCACGTTCGAGAACTGCAAGCGCCCCACCGCCGCGCTCGACCGCAACCTCGCCTATCTGGGGCTTGTCGAACTGCTCTACGGCTATCCGATCGACGCCGTCGTGCTGATGACCGGCTGCGACAAGACCACACCCGCCTGCCTGATGGCCGCCGCCACGGTGGATATTCCTGCCATCGTGCTGTCGGGCGGGCCGATGCTCGACGGCTGGCACGAGGGGAAGCTTGCCGGATCGGGCATGACGATCTGGCACGCCCGCCGCGCGCTGGCGGCCGGCGAGATCGACGGCGAGGAATTCATCCGCCGCGCTGCCGATTCCGCGCCGTCGCTGGGCCATTGCAACACGATGGGCACGGCGCTCACGATGAATTCGCTGGCAGAGGTCATGGGCATGTCGCTCCCGGGCTGCGCCGCGATTCCCGCGCCCTATCGCGAACGCGGGCAGATGGCGTTCCGCACCGGCAGGCGGATCGTGGAAATGGCGTTCGAGGATCTGAAACCCTCCGACATCATCACGCCTGCCGCCATCCGCAATGCGATTGTCGGCTGTTCGGCCCTTGGCGGCTCGACCAACGCCCAGCCGCATATCGCTGCCATCGCCGCCCATGCGGGCGTCGCCTTCGATCCGATGGACTGGGAGAGCGTCGGCCACGACATCCCTCTTCTGGCCAATGTCCAGCCGGCGGGGGCCTATCTCGGCGAGCGTTTCCACCGCGCGGGCGGCGTGCCTGCGGTGATGTGGGAACTTCTGCAGGCAGGCAGGCTCGACGGGGCGGCGATGACCGTCTCCGGCCGGACCGTGGCCGAGAACCTGCAGGGCCGCGAGGCCACCGACCGCGAGGTCATCAAGCCTTTTGATGCGCCGCTGATGGAGCGCGCCGGCTTCCTTGTGCTCAAGGGCAATCTCTTCGATTTCGCGATCATGAAATCATCGGTCATCTCGCCAGAGTTCCGCGCACGCTATCTGTCACGCGAGGGTGAGGAAGGCATCTTCGAGGCGCGCGCCGTCGTCTTTGACGGTTCGGACGATTATCACGCCCGGATCAACGACCCCGCACTCGGGATCGACGAGAACACGATCCTCTGCATCAGGGGCTCGGGGCCGGTGGGCTGGCCCGGCTCGGCCGAAGTGGTGAACATGCAGCCGCCCGATCACCTGATCCGGCAGGGCATCACCAGCCTGCCCACCCTCGGCGACGGGCGGCAGTCGGGCACGTCGGACAGCCCCTCGATCCTGAACGCGAGCCCCGAAAGCGCCGTGGGTGGCGGGTTGTCCTGGCTGCGCACCGGCGACATGATCCGAATCGATCTGAATGCGGGCACCTGCAACGCGCTGGTCAGCGACGCGGAAATCGCGCGGCGCAAGGCCGGGGCACCGCCCCCGGTCCCGGCAACGCAGACGCCCTGGCAGAAGATTCACCGCGAGACGGTGGGTCAACTCAGCGGGGGCATGGTCATCGAGGAGGCGCTGCAATTCCAGCGCGTGAGCCGGACCCCGCCGCGCCACAATCACTGAGGCGCCCGCCCGCGCGCCCGAAAATCCGCAAGCGTCCTGCCGGCCTCGTCCACGAACAGTTCGGGCAGCACCTGCAGCGCGCGGATGGCCGAGGGGTCGAGGATGCGGAAATCCGCCTCGCCCTCGCTCCAGCCGGTGAGGGTCCAGATCCGGCCCCAGTAGGACAGCTCCAGCGGCCGCAGGCGCAGGCTTTCGCCCGACTCCAGCGTCAGCGCCAGTTTCTGCCGCGCCCGGACCGCCGCCCGGATCGCGGGCAGGTGACGAAGGACACGGGCAGCACTTCCGGGCAAGGCAAGCACATCACCCCAGAGGGCGGCGGGCGAGCCCGCCTCATCGGGCAGAAGCGCGTCGATCCGGGCCCAGAGCCGGGCGGCGGCCTGGCGCAGATCGCCCTCCCCGGCCTCGCCGACGATGGCGAGACCCAGATGCAGCGCCTCGAGTTCGTCGAGACCCAGATCAAGCGGGGGCAGTGTCACGTCGGACCGGGCGCGATAGCCCTGCCCGCGCGTGCCCGTCACCGGAACGCCTGCCGCCGAAAGGCGGTCAAGGTCACGATAGATCGTGCGCACGGAGACGCTGAAGCGGTGCGCCAGATCCTCGGCCCGATGCACCCCGCCATCGCCCAGCAGCGTCACCAACCCGAGCAGCCTGTCCTTGCGTGTCGTCATTCCCCGCCGCTCCTGACATATTCATGTCATAAAAGGATCGGGCCGAATGCGCAAATCCCGCACATCCCCCTTTTCCTTCCCCCACGCATCGGCTTTTCTGTGACCAGCCACCGCGAAGCCCCGCCGGGGCCAGTCCGAAAGGAGATGTCATGCTCAACAATATCGGCCTTCCCGGCCTTCTGCTCATCGCCGTCGTCGTCCTCGTCCTGTTCGGGCGCGGCAAGATCTCGACCATGATGGGCGAGGTCGGCAAGGGAATCACCGCCTTCAAGCGCGGCGTCGAGGACGGCAAGAAGGAAATCGAGGAAACCTCCGCCGAAGCGGCGCGCGACGTGACCCCGAGCGAGGAAAAGGACCACGCCTGATGCGCGATTCGCGCAGTCAACGGGGACAGGGGGCGGAAAATGTTCGATCTGGGCTGGGGTGAGCTTCTGCTCATCGGCATCGTCGCGCTTATCGTCGTGGGGCCAAAGGATCTGCCACGGCTGTTTCGTGAACTGGGCCGCTTCACCGGCAAGGCCCGCGCCATGGCGCGCGACTTCAGCCGGGCGATGAATGCTGCCGCCGACGAGGCCGGGGTGAAGGATCTTGACCGCACCATGCGCGCGGCAACCAATCCGATGCGCTCCGCCACCAATGCGATGCGAGATGCGGTCAATCTCAAGGACTCGGACAGCACCGGCACCAAGGCGAAGACCGGAAGCACAGCCGCCGCAAGGCCCGCAGCAGCCAGCGCACCGCCGCCCGACGAGGAGGCCGCCGATGCGGGCGTCGCCGAGGAAGCGACCGCCCCGCCGCCCGGGCCGAAACCCGTAGCAACACCGGCCCCCGCCCCTGCAGCGCCAGCCGCGACCGCAGCCGCAGATTCTGCTGACGGAACCAGCACATGACGAAGACCAGCACGCCCGACGAGATCAACGACACCTCGGCCCCGCTCATCGAACATCTGACCGAGTTGCGCACGCGCATCCTGTGGTCGCTGTTCGCCTATGTGGTGGCCATCGTCATCTGCTTCTTCTTCTGGGAGCCCATCTTCAACTTCCTGAAGGCACCGCTCTGCACGGCGATGATGAACAACGGCGCGCCGAACTGCGACCTGCAGTATATCGCCCTGCAGGAAGGCTTCTTCATGGCCTTCAACATCTCGCTGGCTGCGGGGTTCGTGCTGGCCTTCCCGGTCATTGCCTACCAGATGTGGCGGTTCGTGGCACCGGGCCTCTATCGCTCGGAAAAGAACGCCTTCCTGCCATTCCTCATCGCCTCGCCCTTCATGTTCCTCCTCGGCGCGGCAGTGGCCTATTACATCGTCGTGCCGCTGGCCTACAATTTCTTCCTCACCTTCCAGCAGGCGACCGGCGGCGAGGCGGCACAGGCTCTGGTCGAGGGCGGCGAGGCAGCCGAATCTTTCAGGGGCGGCGGCATCGTCTTTCACGGCTCGGCCCAGGCGTATCTTTCGCTGGCGATGAAATTCATCCTCGCCTTCGGCATCTGCTTCCAGCTTCCGGTGTTGCTCACGTTGATGGGCAAGGCCGGGCTCGTGACCTCGGCCAGCCTCTCGCGTGTGCGACGCTACGCGATCGTCGCAATCATATTCGTCGCCGCCATCGCCACGCCACCCGACATGATGAGCCAGGTGATCCTGTTCGCGGCGATCTATCCGCTTTACGAGGTCTCGATCTTCCTCGTGCGCCGGATCGAGAGGCAGAAGGACGCGGCGGCGCGCGCGGAAGGCATCATCGGCGAGGGCGAAAGCCTCTACGACGATCCCGCCACCGACGAGACGACAGGCACATGAGCGACGACGACT
The DNA here is from genome assembly GCA_964443055.1 of uncultured Rubellimicrobium sp. Taxonomy (GTDB): domain Bacteria; phylum Pseudomonadota; class Alphaproteobacteria; order Rhodobacterales; family Rhodobacteraceae; genus JADYZU01. The sequence continues at coordinate 1,109 of CAYUBT010000118.1, read as the reverse complement.
TGCGCCGGATCGCTGATGCGCTGGAGCGGATGTCCCCGCCCCCCGCGCCCCAACCCGATTTTTCCGAAACATCGGCCTGGGTCTGGAGTCCCGACCCTGACCGGCTGATCCCGGTCGAGCAGGTGGCGCGGGTGGATGTCGGACTCCTGGTCGGAATCGAGCGCGCGCGCGATGTGCTCATGGCCAATACCGGGCAGTTCGCGCGCGGCTTTCCTGCCAACAATGCCCTTTTGTGGGGCGCGCGCGGGATGGGGAAGTCGAGCCTCGTGAAGGCCGTGCATGGCGCATTGCAGGTGGATCATCCAGATCTGAAACTGGTCGAGGTGCTGCGCGAGGATCTGCCCACCATCGGCCGCTGTCTCGCGATCCTGCGCCGGGCACCAGAGCGGTTCGTGATCTTCTGTGACGACCTGTCGTTCGGCCATGACGATGCGCATTACAAGAGCCTCAAGGCGGTGCTCGATGGCGGGATCGAGGGGCGGCCCGCGAATGTGATCCTCTATGCGACCTCGAACCGTCGCCATCTGATGCCGCGCGACATGATCGAGAACGAACGCCAGAGCGCGATCGCCCCCTCCGAGGCGACCGAGGAAAAGGTCTCGCTCTCGGACCGTTTCGGCCTGTGGCTCGGGTTTCATCCCTGTTCGCAGGACGAGTATCTCGCCATGATCCGGGGCTATTGCGAGGCCTGGGGGATCGGAATCGACGAGGAGACCATGCGCGCGGAGGCCATCGAATGGCAGGCCACGCGCGGCGGCCGCTCGGGGCGGGTGGCGTGGCAATATTTCACCGATCTCGCCGGCCGGCGCGGCGTGAAGATCGGCCCGGGCTGAGGCCGGGTCGCCGGGTGCAGTCCGGTGCCCGGAGCGGGGCGCGCGCCGCAGGGCTCCGAACCCGTCACTCCTCTCGTCATTGCGAGCGCGAGCGAGACAACCTGCCGATTTCCACTTGCCCACCGGGTAGATTGCCGCGTCGCCTCCGGCTCCTCGCAATGACGAAGGGGAAGGGAGTTGCCGTCAACTCCCGTCACTGCGAGCGTAGCGAAGCAACCAGTCCGTTGGGAATGTGCTAGAGAGGTGGCGGGCGGGAGTTCGCAAGCAACCTGGCGC
>CAYUBT010000117.1:0-8266 GCA_964443055.1 uncultured Rubellimicrobium sp. | reverse complement strand
TTCACATCTCCGTCGACAGCAGAAGCTGATAATGGATCGTCTGCATGCGGATCAGCCCGCCGGTGATCAGGAATGAATCCGCCCCGGCGATGGCGAGACAACGCCACGACCAGGACCGCCAGATCAGCAGCGCAAAGGGCCCGCGCACCTACTTCGCCTGGAATTCGAACCGGGCGCCGGGCAATTGCGCAGCGAGCCGCCGGGCCGACATGCGGATCGCATCATGCCCGCGCGCATTTGAATTGCTGGTCAGCAGTATCACGTCACGCGCATAGTTGCGCCGCAGATCGGTCTCGACATCCCGGACGAGACGCAAGCGCAGATGGTCCTCAAGCACCGCGCGTGTTGTCCATGTCATCACTACCTTACTTTCTCGGGCAAGCTATCCGGTCCCGCAATCCCGTCGGCTGCGGATTGTTCCCGAAGGGGCGGGAACAGAACCGCATGTCACCCGTTGGGATTCCGTGTGAGAGCACCACGGGACAAGGAAAGGACGATACCCATGCCCGCCACATCCAGAGCTCAGCAAAAGGCCGCCGGAGCGGCCCTGTCCGCCAAGCGTGGTGAAATCGACAAGTCGGAACTGCAGGGCGCCTCGCGCGAGATGCATGACTCGATGACCGAAGAAGAACTCGAGGAACTCGCCTCCACCCCGCATGAGGGGCTGCCCGAACACAAGGATTGAACCAGTCGCCGGGGCGCGCCCTGTCTCGGTGAAGAGGTTGTCAATAATTGGCCGGTGGGTCGCTGGCCGGAAAGGATTCATCCGCCTCTTCATCAACCATGTCCCGGTCGCGCGGCGGATCATCCATATGACGGGGGCTCGCGCCGCGCGACCGGATGCCCGGTGTGGCGAGAATCGCCGCCGCGATGGCATTGCTTCCAGCGCCAGCGCGCGGCTGTCCACTCCCTCGGCGCGAAGCAGGTCACGACCCCGGCGGCGGCACCGCAGTGGATCAGCGATACGGATCCTTGCCTCATCACATCGTCCTTTCATGGCAGAGGCTGCATTCAGATCATCGGCTGACCGCCGGTGACGGCGATGGTCGCGCCAGACACATAGCTGGCGTTGTCTTCGGCGAGCATGACGAAAGCCGCCGCCACCTCGGCGGGCTGGGCGGGACGCCCCATCGGGCTGTCAGCGCCGAACTTTGCGACCTCTTCGGGGGAAAAGCTGGCCGGGATCAGCGGTGTCCAGACCGGACCGGGCGCGACTGCATTGACCCGGATATTGCGGGCCCCCAGCATCTGCGCCAGCCCCGCAGTGAAATTCTGAACCGCCCCCTTGGTCGTCGCATAGGCAAGCAGTTTGGGGTTCGGCCGGTCGGAGTTGATCGACGCGGTGTTGATGATCACCGCGCCCCTCTTCATCTGCGGCAGCGCCGCCTTGGCAAGGTGGAAGAGCGCGTCGATATTGGTGGCGAATGTCCGCCGCCATTCGTCATCGGGAATATCCTCGATCCGCTCGAACACGGTCTGACGGGCGGCATTGTTGACGAGAATATCCAGCCGGCCGAATTCCTCGACCGTATCGGCAACCACCTGTCGGCACTGCGCGGCATCCGCCAGATCGCCGGGCAGCAGCAGGCAGCTCCGCCCGGCCTCGCTGATCAGCCTGGCCGTGTCTTCCGCGTCAGCGGCTTCATCGAGATAGGACAGGGCAATGTCCGCGCCCTCTCGGGAATAGGCGATGGCGACGGCACGCCCGATACCGCTGTCGCCGCCGGTGATCAGGGCGACCTTGTCCTTCAGCCGGTTATGACCCTGCCAACTGTCTTCACCATGGTCCGGCCGAGGGTCCATGTCCTGAAAGCTGCCGGGCAGGGACTGCCGCTGTTCGGGGAAGGGCGGCGTGGGAAAGTTTTTCGTCATTTGTCTGCCTCGTTCGGTCAACGGGTTCGGGCCATGCGGTCAGAGCGGAGATCCCCGCCCCGGATGTTTTGCCTTGTGATGCGGCGGGGTGAAATGTGGCAACCTCGCGCGACTGACGCGCTCGGCCTGAATCATGCCCAATGCCATGCCGACACCCATCGCCAGCAGCGCCGCGAACAGGCCGGCAGGCGGCAGGACCAGCTCCCAGCCCGGGGTGAGGCGGGCGGGCATCAGCCCGAAATCGACAATGCCTGCGATGGCTGCGGTGGTCAGAGCCGCCGACCAGGCCAGAATGATGCTGGGCCTGTCACCCATCCGGGCAAACAGCAGGGCAACCGCTGCCCAGAACAGTGCCGCCGCCAGATGTATGACCAGACCCAGCCCGGTATGAGTGAGGTCGATACCGCGGAATTCGGCAGCTTCCGGGCCGAACAGCACATGGCTGGTTGCGTTCAGCGGCAGCCAGGGTGGCTCTCCCTGGATCACCGCCGCCGCACCCAGAACAACAGCCGACAGAACTGCCGCCAGCGCAGCCGCACGCAGCCATGCTTGCCCGAAACGGGCCATCGCGAAGGGGCGTCTCATGGGATGTTCCTTTTCGCTCATGTCCGAAGTCGAACCGGGGCGGGGCCGGATTTGTTCCCGGACATGCCCGGACATGATTGCGCCCTGACCTGATCGAACGCGCTCCGAAATCGCCGGAACCTTTCGGGGATCTGACGGTTCAGCACGTCCAGACATCCTGTCGACAACGGAGGCGACCATGGCCAGCAAAGAAACCAGGACTCTCGACGACCTGTTCTTCGAGGAGCTCAAGGACATCTATTATGTCGAGCACAAGCTCCTGAAAGCTCTCAAGAAACTCTCGGAAGCGGTTCATTCCGATTCGCTGCGCGAGGCCTTTCTCGACCACCGGGAGCAGACCGAGACCCATATCGACCGGCTCGAGGAAGTCTTCGAGATGATCGACGAGAAGCCGGCATCCAAGGACTGCCCGGCCATCGACGGCATCATCTCCGAAGCGGAAACGCTCATGAAGGAATACAAGGACCAGCCCGCGCTCGACGCGGGGCTGCTGGCCGGGGCCCAGGCAGCCGAGCATTATGAGATCGCCCGTTACGGCACCTTGCAGCAATGGGCGGAACGGCTGGGCCTTCCGCGCGCCGCCGAACTGCTGGGTGAGACGCTTGAAGAAGAGGAAGAGACCGATCGCGCGCTGACCGGGATTGCCCGCTCGGGCGTCAATCAGAGCGCTGCGGCGGCCTGAAATACCGGACTCCTGCCCTGTCCGAATCCGCCAGATCGGGCCGACATCGATCTGGCGGAAGAGGCAGACGCCCACCCGAGATCCCCGGACCGCCGCGCCCGGATCGGGCCCATGCCTGATGCCGGTTTCATTCCCTCTCCCTCCAGGATCAGGTGTGAAATCCGGGAACATCGCGGGCATTGGGCGGTTTGAAGGGCTCGGAAGTATTGGCTGGCGATGATGCCAGCCAGGACTGCAAGAATGGAGAAGATGATGGCAGATCATGACTGGCACAGCGCCCGACGCCGGGAGGACCGTATGGATCGCGAAGACTGGCTGCGAGATGAATACCGGCAATATGGCCGCCGGAATCGCGTCTACCCGCCGCTTGCCTACGGCCCCTTCGGGCACCGCGAGGGTGCCGAGCACCGGACCGACAGCCGCCGCCTCTGGCGTGACGAGGACACGGGGTCTTTCGGGGGCTACGGCCAGGGCAGCCTGCACGGGCGTTCACCCCGCAACCGCTATGATTATCGGGGCGCGGGACCGCGCCACTATGGCGGGCGGACTCTCGACCGCTATGATCCGGACAACGACCGGACCTATTACGGCGCGGGCCCGGCCCATACGGCGCGCGACTGGCGCGGCTACGGTGACTATGATCGCGATGGGGACCGCAACTGGATCGACCGCACCGGCGACGAGATCGCGTCCTGGTTCGGCGATGAAGAGGCCGAATACCGTCGTCGCCGGGACCGCTACCGCGATGACCGCGACCGCTATCTGTCCCGTGATGATCATCATGAACCGCACAGCTACGGCGCACAACGCTGGCGCGACGACTGGTAAGCCTTAGCCCGCCTGACAACAGCGCTGGCCCCGCCCTGCCAGGCGGGGCCATGCGTTTAGCGGCCTGTCACGCCTGCCCCTCCGGCCCCTCCGCGGCTCGTTCGAACCCCCAGGGACAGGCGTTCATCCAGTTGGGTCGGCGCGCTCCCAAACCCGTTCTCGCACCCCGATGAGAAAGCCGATCCGAGGCGCAAGCACCCTCTTCGCCCCGCACCCGGACGACCGGGTTTTCGGCAAGGTTTGAAAAGACGGAACTATTTCTCTGCGCGGATGTTCATCCATCACGATTGCGGCGGTTTTGCGCCGTTCGGTCGCCAAACGTCGAACGCCCCGCTGGCGTGAGCAGCGGGCCCACAACAGAGGGAATATGCGCAATGAACAGCATCATTTATCTGGTCGGCCTCGTGGTTGTCGTGCTGGCCATCCTGTCCCTTCTCGGGCTGCGGTAAGGAGATTTGTGATGGAACGCACCGAATCCATGACCAGGGCATCGGCACCGGCTCGCCCCGCACCCGGCACCTATATCGACTGGGCAGCAATCATTGCCGGTGCCGTCGTGGCCTCAGCAATCGTGGGGCTGTTCACCGCCTTCGGCGCGGCTCTGGGCCTTTCAGCCGTCTCCCCCGAACCGGGCGAGGGATCTTTCGATTTCTGGGTCATCCTCACGGCGGTCTGGGTGGTGATCATGCTGGTCGTCAGCTATCTGGCCGGTGGTTATGTCGCCGGACGGATGCGGCGACGTCTGGACGATGCCGATGCCGACGAGGTCGCGACACGCGACGGGATCAACGGGCTGGTCGTCTGGGGCCTCGGCATGCTGGTCACGGCCTGGATGGCAGCGGGTGCCATCGGGGGTCTTGCCTCGGCAGTCGGCACGACGGCAGAGGCTGTCGGTTCGGCCGTTGGCGGTGTGGCGCAAGGTGCCGGTTCGACCCTGGGCAACACGACCGATGGCAGCGGGGTGCTGGACTACATGAACAGCGCCATGATGCGCCCTGCCCTCACCGGAACGGCTGAAACGGAGGGCGAAGCCGCACCGGATGCACCCTCTGCCAGTGATGTCGATCTTGTCCGGCAGACCGGCATCGTGCTGGGCGATGTACTCCGCAATGGAGAGGTGTCGGATGCCGACCGCGAATTCCTCGTCGCCGCAGTGGCGCGTCGCAGCGGGTTGGGCGAAGCCGAGGTCGAGGCAAGGGTCGACGAGGCCGTGACCTGGGCACAGGAGACGCGGCAGGCCGCGATTGATGCTGCGGAAACCGCGCGGATCGCGGCAATCCTGTCTGCCTTCCTGCTCACCGCGGCGGCACTGGTCGCCGGGGCGGCGGCGGTGATCGGTGCGGTGCGTGGAGGCCGCCACCGCGACGAAGGCCGCATCTTCGCAGGGCTGAGCTATCGGCTTTGAGAATTGCAGACAGTAAGAAGGGGGCGGCATCGGCCGCCCCCTTTTGTTGGCCGCTCCGAGGAAATGGCGAGTCGTGGCCACCTGCTGAACAGATCGGCGGATTGCCAAAAGAGAAAAGGAGCCTTGCGGCCCCTTTTCCTTGCTCAACCTGACGATTCAGCGTCCGCGACGATAATAACCATCCTCATCGTCATAGCGACGGCGGCCCCAGCCGCGTCCCCCGGCTTCTTCGGGATAGCCCTCGGGGTCAGCGAACCAGCCGCCCCGGCCACGGTCACGGGGATAGCCTCGCTCCGCATCGTAGCGGCTGAGAGGCGACGCATAGCGGCGGCTGTCATAGCGAGTCGTCAAGGAGCGCTCGGGCCAGCCGTAGCGATCATCACCGCCGTATCCCCCGCGATCCCAGCCACGATCCGCGGCTTCGGCACGACCCCGGGAGTCGGCGGGCCAGCTCCCCTGGCGGCGGTCGCTGGCATAGCTGCGATCATCATCATGGCGGCCACTGCGCGAGAGCCACCTGCCCTGGTCATCATCACCATAGCCATCATCCGAGGCGTAACGTTGATCATCATCTTCGTAACGACCGCCACGCCAGCCGTAGCGGCGGTCATCATCGCCATAGCGTCCGCCGCGGCCGTAGCTTTCGCGCGAGGGACTGAATCTGCCGCCCCGATACCCCCGGTCGCGGTCGCTGATGAAACGACCGTCATCGTCACGCTCGGGCATGTTTCGTGCCATGATATCCTCCTGATTTACGACAAGATGCCGCAGTTGCGGCCGGTTTGCGCGGACCCCGTGGCCCATCACCCTCCTGCAGACGTCGATGTGCCTGCCCAGGTCATCCGGATCCACTCCGGCGGCCCTGACCTTGGCAAGGATGCCGTTGCGGGGCTTTTCCTCGCGTTCGATGATGTTGTTGATCATGCGCGCGGCGACGCTCAGCGCGGCCACCTGCATGGGCTCTTCCAGATCCCGCTTGGCCCTGCGCAGCAGGAACGAGACGAGATCCGTCTCGATTCCGGCCTCGTTGAGCGGCGCAAAATCCGACAGCCCCGCATCCTGGGCGCGATCATACAGGGCGGCATGAGCGCTCGCATATTGTGCCCATTCCCGGCACATCTTCCACAGCAGCTCTTCGGCCTCGTCCGCTTCGGTATTCTCGCATTCGCCAAGAAGCGCGCGCAGTGCCTTGTGGCGCTTGTCCAGTCGCGTGAACCCGTCAGAGAGCGCCCCGGAATCACCGTCCTCGTCGGGATCCTCCCCGGTCCCCTTCTGGCGGTCACTTTCCTGTTCGCTCTGGGTGCCGGATGTCCTGGCACCACTCGGCGTGGCCCCGGGCCGGGCCGGTTCAGACTCTTGCACCATGAGATCCTCCATGTTCTGGCCTCTCTCAACGGGCGATGACACGGATTGTTCCTGACCCCGCACCCTGTTGCGATTTTTATCCGCCCTCTGCACCAGGGCGGTTGCTGCGGTTCAATGACGTGCCTGCAACGGTGACAGAAAACAGCCGGGAGCCATATTTTTCCGCGATCCGACATCGGATATGGGATATGGGATATGGGATATGGGATATGCAGGAAGGCGGTTTGTGACATGAAAGGCGACTGCATGCCTCATGCTGACACGCCGCCCGTTCTTGATCCCGAACTGGCGGCTGTAATGGCCTCGCTCGTGGAGCAGGCGCGGCGCGAGCCGATCTCGTCGCAGCTTCGGGAACTGGTCCAGCGCCTCGAGACGGCGCTGGCTGCTGCCCACTCACCACCGGATGACGGCGGCTGATGCGGTCACCGTCAGCGCTCATCGGCGGATGTGCGCCGGCACAGGTGACCCGACAGGGAATCACGCATCCCGGCAACATCCTGATGGAACGGGCCTGAACCCCGCAGCGTTGGTCCAGTCCACGGAGCGTTGACGGCGGCTTGTCCATGTCCGACGATCTTCTTCAGCATATCGCGGCATTGCGGACCTATTCTCGGTCTCTTTGCAGCAACATTCCCGATGCCGAAGATCTGGTGCAGGAGACCCTGCTGCGGGCGATCGAACATGCAGGTCAGTATCGCCCGGGAACCAATATGCGGGCCTGGCTTTTCACGATCATGCGCAACCGCTTCCTGACCAATTGCCACAAGTCCGCGCGGGAACGCACCGGCCGCACAGATTGTGTGTCTACCCGAGCGCCCGCACGGGCAGAAGCAGGTCAGGAATGGCACATGCGGGAATTGGAAACCCAGGCGGTGCTGCGCGACATGCCCCTCCACTATCGCGAGGCGATCATTCTGGTCGGCGCACTGGGGGAAAGCTACCGCAGCGCGGCCGGGATCCTCGACTGCGACATCGGCACGATCAAGAGCAGGGTCAGCCGCGCCCGTTCGATCCTGCGCAAGGCGCTGGAAACGACCTGAACAGCGGGCCCGCTCGTGACCGGTCAGCCGCAGCAAACGGGTTCATCGCCTCACACCCGCCACGCCGATTGCGACCGGGGTGATGGATCACCCCTCCCCTGGCAGTTCATCCTGAAGGGGAAAGGTAACGGTGGCGCAATGGCCGTTGCCGGCCTCGACCGCCTTCTCGCCGCGCATCCGGTCGACAAAGGCCACGATCAGCTTGCTGCCCATGGAGCCGCGCATGGCATCCGGGTCACCCCCGTGACCATTGTCGCGGATCATCAGCCGAAGGTGATCGGCATCACGCCGAGCATGGGTGACCGCGAGGGCCTGTGTCCGCCGTTCATCAATGACCATCATTCGAAACCGTACGACGATCATGAGCACGGTACCCGCAGGGCCGGAACCAGGACCACCAGCTCAGTGCGGGTCGACAACCAGACCCGTTCAATGACCGACCCTTCCTCGACTCCGGCAACCTGCCGCAACAAGCAGGCTTTCAATGAC
>CAYUBT010000116.1:0-8356 GCA_964443055.1 uncultured Rubellimicrobium sp. | reverse complement strand
GGTGTCGATGACGAACTGCACCTTCACCCCGTCGATCGAGAGCGTCGCGTGATAATGCCCGTCCGGTCCGCGCGGAATCTCGATGCTGCCGTCGGCACGGGAAATCTGCGCAGGCCCCATCTGCGAGCGGATGTCGTTCCAGAGCCCGTAGCCCGCGACCAGCCCCACGAAGATCAGTGCCCAGACGGCGATCTGCTGCAATGCGCGGCCCGGGGCGGTCCTGAACTGCAACAGGAACCAGCCTCCGAGCGAGATGACGAGAAGCGAGAACCAGATGAGGCTCGCAATCCGGTCTGCGTCCATGACACTCCCCATTCCTGACGGTGCAAAGTGGGGGCAGGCGGGCGCGAATGCAATCACCCCCCCTTCCGTCATTGCGAGCGTAGCGAAGCAAGCCAGTCTCCACGTCTGGCTTGCCGCGTCGCCTGCGGCTCCTCGCAATGACGATGGGGGACAGCCCCGCGCGCCGGCTTAGATGCCCGTGCGACGGAAGGCGGAAGGGGTTGTGCCTGTGCGGCTCTGGAAGGCGCGGGTGAAATAGGCGGGCGAGGAGAAGCCGAGCGCGCGCGCGATCTCGCCCACCGGCTCGCGCGTGTCGCGCAGCCGCACCCGCGCCTCGTAGATCACGCGGTCGTTGAGGATCTGCAATGCCGAGCGGCTGCAGGTGATGCGGCAGGAGCGGCTCAGATGGGTGGGTGTCACGCCCAGAAGTGCGGCGTAATCGGCCACCCCGCGCCCGAGACGGAAGTCGCGCTCGATCAGGTCGGTATAGGCGGCGACGAGCCGGGCGGGCGGCGTATCCTCGCGGCGGCTGGTGGCGGCAGGTTCCTCGGCCTCCATCTGCCGGGCGAAGAACACCGCGAGCAGCCCGGCATGATAGAGCGCCGCGCGCGCGTGGCCGGGCTTCCTGCCCAGCAGCTCGCGTTCGAGCGCGTCGAGCAACTGGGCGATCTCCTTCTGCGCCAGCACGTCCTTGAGGCGCAGATGCACCGGCAGATCGGGCCATTCCCCGGCCATCGCGCCGGGAATCGTCAGCAGGCTGCCGAAGACGCCTGGCCCGGCCTCGAATCCGTACATCACCCGGGCAGGAATGAAGATCAGGTTGTTCGGTCCGTAGCCCGAGGTCAGCCCGGCAAGGGTGATCCGCCCCTGGCCGCGCGAGACATGCAGAAGGCGCGGGCTTTCGTGGCTGCGCATCGCCTCGGTGCGCCAGCGCGCGTGCGGAGCGTTCTGCCCGACGGGCACAAGATCGAGCCGGTTGTCGTCACGCTGGTTCATTCTGTCCCGCAGGGCCGCCGCGTCATGTTCGATAAGTGCAAGTCTGGCGTCGCGAATCACTTCGCGCAACAGGGGAATCACCCTGACAGATGAATTCCTGTGGGCGATTCTGTGGACAGATCAGGGCATGACCACTTTCCAGTCCCGCATCTGCCCCCGCGCCCAGGTGCGCTGGCGCTTGGCATATTGGCGGGTCTGCACGACCATCGCCGCGCGCAGATCGTCAAGCGTGAGTTGCCCGTCGAGATGCGCCATCACCTCGCGCGCACCGATGGCCCGCGACGAGGGGAGCGCGGGATCCCAGCGCGGCCGGAGCGCCCGCGCCTCGTCGAGCAGGCCACCCGCAAGCATGGCGTCGACCCGGGCCGCGATCCTGGCATTCAGCATGTCGACCGGCGGCATGACCAGCAGCGGCGTGACCCCGGACAGCGGCAGAAGCGGCCGTGGCGTGCGCGCCTGCCAGCAGGCGAGGCCCTCGCCCGTGGTGCGCAGAACCTCCCAGGCGCGCTGCACGCGGGCGCGGTTCCGCAGGTCGATCCCGGCGGCAGTCTCCTCGTCCAGCGCGGTCACCAGCGCGGCGAGCGGCAGCGCATCACCCTCGCGCCGCACATCCTCGGGCACGGGCGGGATTTCGGCGAGCCCGCGCGTGAGGGCGCGGAAGTAGAGGCCGGTGCCACCGGTGATGACCGGGCGCATCGCGCCTGTCACGACCGGTTCCACGTCGCGCAACCAGTCGCCCGCCGAATAATCGCCGTCATAGGGGACATGACCGTAGAGGGCATGGGGCAGCTCCGCCTCTTCCGCCACGGAGGGCCGCGCCGTCAGGATGCGCCAGCCGTCATGCACCTGCGAGGCATCCGCATTGACGATCACCCCGCCGCCCGCGCGCACGATCCGTGCAGCCAGCGCCGATTTCCCCGAAGCCGTGGGCCCGAAGATCAGGACCGGACGGCCCCGGGGAATGTCTGCAGGGTCGATCCTGTCCACGCCTCAAGCCTCGGCCATTGTCACCGCGGCCATTTTCGGACATTCATCCGCCCGTCGGCAAGCGGGTGAGAGGAACGTGTCATGGGGTCAGCAACCGAAGGGGAGCCGGCGACGGCCTTTCGCCGCGTCATGCTCAAGATCTCGGGCGAGGCGCTGATGGGCGAGCAGGGCTATGGCCTCGATCCGCGCACCGTCGGACGCATCGCCGCCGAGGTGAAGTCGGTTCATGACCTCGGCGTCGAGATCTGCATGGTGATCGGTGGCGGCAACATCTTCCGCGGGCTGCAGGGCTCGGCCCAGGGGATGGAGCGGACGACGGCGGATTACATGGGGATGCTCGCCACAGTGATGAATGCGCTGGCGATGCAGTCGGCGCTCGAGGGGATGGGGGTCTTCACCCGGGTCATCTCGGCCATCCCGATGGACCAGGTCTGCGAACCCTACATCCGCCGCCGCGCGGTGCGGCATCTCGAGAAGAAGCGCGTGTGCATCTTCGCGGCGGGCACCGGCAACCCCTATTTCACGACTGACACCGCCGCGACATTGCGCGCCAGCGAAATGGGCTGCGAAGTGGTGTTCAAGGGCACCAAGGTCGATGGTGTCTATGACCGGGATCCGCGCAAGTTTCCCGATGCGAAACGCTACGACCGCGTGAGCTATGAGGAATGCCTCGAGCGCAACCTGGGCGTCATGGACGCCACCGCCATCGCCCTCGCCCGCGACAACGGCCTGCCGATCATCGTCTTCTCGCTTGACGAACCGGGCGGCTTTCGCGGCATTCTTGCCGGAAAGGGGGCCTATACCACTGTCGGCGCCGAAGTTGTGGCGGCCTGAACGGCGTTCGATCTATACACTTTGTTAACCTTCCGGCTATAGACAACGCGCGAGCGGGGTGCTGCCCGGCCGCGCCGGACGGAAGGGCAGGAGGAAACAAAAGGTCCATGTCTGATGAATTCGAAATCGATTCCGACGATCTGACCCGCCGGATGGAGGGGGCGATCGCCAACCTGCGCACGGAATTCGCCAGTTTGCGTACCGGCCGCGCCTCGGGCGCGATGCTCGAACCCATCATGGTCGAGGCCTATGGCCAGATGACGCCCATCAACCAGCTCGGTACCGTCAACGTGCCCGAGCCGCGGATGGTCACGGTCAATGTCTGGGATCGTTCCATGGTCGGCAAGGTCGAGAAGGCGATCCGCGAATCGGGCCTCGGCATCAATCCGCAGACCAACGGCACGATCATCATGCTCCCCATTCCCGAACTGAACGAGGAGCGTCGCCGCGAACTTACCAAGGTCGCGGGTACCTATGCCGAACAGGCGCGCGTCGCGATCCGCAACCTGCGCCGCGACGGGATGGACCAGGTCAAGAAGGCCAAGGCCGACGGTCTCTCGGAAGATGACGCGAAATTCTGGGAAGGCGAGGTCCAGGAACTCACCGATACCTATATCGGCCGGATCGACGAGGCGCTTGAACACAAACAGGCCGAGATCATGCAGGTCTGAAGGGGGGCGAATGGCGGACGGGCAGACAGGGCCACGGACGGGCAGCGGCCCGGGGCATGTGGCAATCATCATGGACGGCAACGGCCGCTGGGCACAGTTGCGTGGCCGCCCCCGCCTCTTCGGCCATCATGCAGGCGCGCGGCGCGTGCGCGAGATCGTGGAAGCCTGTCCGACGCTCGGCGTGAAATATCTCACGATCTTCGCCTTCTCGACCGAGAACTGGAAACGCACCCAGGCCGAGGTCGCGGGGCTCATGACGCTCTTTCGCCGCTACATCGCGCGCGAGGCACAGAATCTGGTCGACAACGGCGTGCGCGTCCGTTTCATCGGCGACCGCATCCGCCTGGATGAAAAGCTTGTCGCGCTGATGGACGAACTCGAACTCCTGACCGCCCATAACGATAGCGTGCATCTCACCATCGCCCTGAATTACGGCGGCCGGGACGAGGTGACCCGCGCCGCCCGCCGCCTCGCGTTCGAGGTCGAGGTCGGGCGTCTGTCCCATCGCGATGTGGATGCCGAAACGCTCGCGCGCTTTCTCGACACCCATGTCCTGCCCGATCCCGATCTCGTGATCCGCACCTCGGGCGAGGCGCGGATTTCCAATTTCCTGCTCTGGCAGTCGGCTTATGCCGAATATGAATTCGTCGATACACTCTGGCCCGATTTCACCGCAGCCGAATTCGGGCGGATCACCCGGGCCTACGCCCTGCGAGACCGTCGTTTCGGCGCGGTCCGGGCCTGAGGCGGATGATGTCCGGGACAGGTGACAGCGGCCGCTGGGCCGATCTCGGGCCGCGTCTCGGCTCGGGACTTGTGCTCCTGGCGCTCGGGGTCGCGGCGATCATGGCCGGGGGCGCGTGGTTCGCGACACTGGCAGCGCTCTCCTGCGGGCTGGTGCTGTGGGAATTGTCGGGCCTGCTGCAGGCACGCGACGGGCATGCCGCTTCCGTCAGCACGCCGGGCACGGCAGGGCAGGCGGGTGTCCTTCTGGCCGCATTGGGCACGGCCGCCGTGGCCGCCGTCCCGCATCGCATCGCCCCGGATATGGCGCTCCTGTTCCTGCCCGCCCTCGCCGCGCTGTTCGTGCCCGTGGGCGAGCGTGGCAGCCGCCTGCTCCTCACCCTGTTCGCGCTCGTGATTCCTCTGGCCTCCTGGGGGCTCGTCTCCCTGCGGGAAGGGGGCGGCATGCTCCTGCTTCTCTGGCTCGTGGCCGTCGTCGTCGTCAGCGATGTCGCGGGCTATTTCGCCGGTCGCATCCTTGGTGGCCCGAAGTTCTGGCCGCGCATGAGCCCGAAGAAGACCTGGTCCGGCACCCTCGCAGGCTGGATCGGCGCGGCGCTGGTCGGAATCGCCTTTGCCGCGCCGCTGGGACAGGGGTCCGGCTTCGTGGCGCTTTCGATTCTCGCCGCCATCGCCGGGCAGTTCGGCGATATCGCCGAAAGCGCCCTGAAGCGGCGCGCGGGGGTCAAGGACGCCTCGGCACTGATCCCCGGGCATGGCGGTGTCTGGGACAGGTTCGACGCGCTTCTGGGCGCCGCCCTTTTCGTTCTGCTGGTACGGCTGGCCTCGGGCTGGCCGGGGTGAAACCGTCGTGAAATCCCTGACGATTCTTGGTGCGACCGGCTCCATCGGCCAGAGCACGATCGACCTCATCGCGCGCGAGCCCGCGCGCTGGCGGATCGAGGCGCTGACCGGCGGGCAGAACATCGCGCGTCTGGCGCAGGACGCCCGCCGCCTGGGCGCGGGCGTCGCCGTGACCGCCGATCCCGCGCTCTATCCTGCCCTGAAAGAGGCCCTGACCGGCAGCGGCGTCACTGCCGCCGCGGGGCCCGCGGCGCTGCGCGAGGCCGCCGCCCGCCCGGCGGATCTTACCGTCTCCGCCATCGTCGGCGCAGCGGGGCTCCTGCCCGGTCTTGCCGTCCTGGAGCGCGGCGGTGCGCTGGCACTTGCCAACAAGGAGAGCCTCGTCTGCGCGGGCCCGCTGGTGATGGAGACCGCACGCCGCCACGGCGCGCGTATCCTGCCGGTGGACAGCG
Source organism: uncultured Rubellimicrobium sp. (assembly GCA_964443055.1). GTDB lineage: Bacteria > Pseudomonadota > Alphaproteobacteria > Rhodobacterales > Rhodobacteraceae > JADYZU01. The sequence continues at coordinate 2,547 of CAYUBT010000116.1, read as the reverse complement.
AGCATTCGGCCATCTTTCAGGCGCTCGCCGCCGAGGATATCGCCGCGGTCGAACGCGTGATCATCACCGCATCGGGCGGTGCATTCCGCGACTGGCCGCTCGACCGGCTCGGTCGCGCCACGGTGGCCGAGGCCTCGACCCATCCCAACTGGGCCATGGGACAGCGGATCACCATCGATTCGGCCTCGATGTTCAACAAGGCGCTCGAGATGATCGAGGCGCAGCAGTTCTTCGCCCTCGCCCCAGCGCGGATCGAGGTCGTGGTCCATCCGCAAAGCCTGATCCATGCGCTCGTCGGGTTCCATGACGGTGCGCTGATGGCGCATGTCGGGCCGCCGGACATGCGCCACGCCATCGGCTATGCGCTCAACTGGCCCATGCGCCGTCCGCTGCCGGTCGAACGGCTCGACCTTGCCCGCATCGGCCAGCTCACCTTCCGCGCCCCCGACCCCGCACGCTATCCGGCGCTTGCCCTTGCGCGTGGCGTCATGGAACAGGGCGGGCTCGCCGGGGCCGCTTTCAACGCCGCGAAAGAGGCCGCGCTCGACGCCTTCATCGCCGGGCGGATCGGTTTCACGGCAATGTCGGTTGTGGTCGGGCGGGTGATGGACAGAATCTCGCCTGAAACCGGGCCGGAGGGAGCCGCAATGTCCCTCGATGACGTGCTTGCGGCAGATCGCCTCGCCCGCGTCCGGGCAAATGAAGTCATCAGTGAATTGGATTGAATTGTGAGTCTGAGCCAGATCCTGCCTTCGTTCGGCAATCTCGCCTTTACCCTGGCAGCCTTCGTCGTCGCCCTGTCGATCATCGTCGCGGTGCATGAATACGGCCATTACATCGTCGGCCGCTGGACGGGCATCAAGGCCGAGGTGTTCTCCCTGGGTTTCGGGCCGGTGCTCTTCAGCCGGATCGACCGTCACGGCACGCGCTGGCAGGTCGCGGCTCTGCCATTCGGCGGCTATGTGAAGTTTCTGGGCGACGCCAATGCGGCCTCGGTCGGATCGGACGGAACAGTCGACCCGGCACGGCAGCGCCAGACGATGCTCGGTGCTCCGCTCTGGGCGCGGGCTGCAACGGTCGTGGCCGGGCCCGCCTTCAACTTCATCCTCGCCTTCCTCATCTTTGCGGGCGTGATCCTGACCACCGGCACGCCGCGCGAGCCGCTGACGGTCGACCGCCTCGTGCCGCTGCCCGAGGGGATCGCGGGAGCGCTCCTGCCGGGGGACGAGATTATCGCCATCGACGGCCATTCCGTGGACAACCCGCTCCTTCCCGAGGTCGAGGCGAATACCGCGCTTGTCCCCTATGAGGTGCGCAGGGACGGGGCGGGGCTGCAGATCGACGGGCCCAATCCACGTCTGCCCGTGGTGGGATCGGTCAACGTGAACTCGCCCGCCGCCGACGCCGGGGTGCGGCCGGGCGATGTCATCCTCGCCGTCGATGGCGAGAGGGTGATGAATTTCGCCCATATCATAGAGATCGTCTCGATGTCCGACGGCCGTTCGCTGCCCGTCCTTTTATGGCGCGGTGGAGAGGAACTGAATCTCGTCATCGCCCCCAAACGCCAGGACCTGCCGCTGGCCGACGGCGGATTCGAGACCCGCTGGCTTCTGGGCATCGTCCAGGGGCCGGCCTTCGAGCCGGTGCTGATGACGCCGGGCCTCGGCGAGGCTGCGGGCGGGGCCCTCTCGCAGATCCGCTATATCACCGTCTCCTCGGTCTCGGCGCTCTGGCATATCGTCACCGGCGCGATCTCGACCTGCAATCTCTCGGGGCCGGTGGGCATCGCCGAAGCCTCGGGCGCGATGGCGGCCCAAGGCACCACGTCCTTCCTGTGGTTCCTCGGCGTGCTGTCGGCGGCCATCGGCCTTCTGAACCTGTTCCCGATCCCGGTGCTCGACGGCGGCCATCTGGTCTTTCACGCCTGGGAGGCGATCACCGGCAACCCGCCGGGGCCGACAGCGCTACGGATTCTCATGTCCCTGGGGCTGGCGGTGCTGCTCACGGTGATGGGATTCGCGATTCTGAACGACGTGATCTTCTGCCGCTGATCCCCCTGTTCGCCAACCATCATTGCGAGGAGGCGATAGCCGACGCAGCAAACCAGAGACGTGGGGACCGGGTTGCTTCGCTGCGCCCGAAATGACGAAAGGGGCCCCCCGCGATGACCATGCGGCAGGGCCACCCGGCCACGATTCCGCCGCAATCCTTTGTCATACAGGCAACAGGAATCTCCTGAGGCCGTGTCATGACCGCAGCAACCTTTGTCCGCCCCGCCCGTGGATTGCGGCTCGCATTCAGCCTCAATCGTGACCGGATTCTCTATGGCGCGACCATCACGCTGGCGCTCTGGTTCGGGGCCGAGGCCGGGCGTTATCTCTTCTCCTGATCGCCGATGATCTCATGACGAGTCCCCGCCGTTTCCGGCGGTTTTCGCCCGACAGTTTTTGACAAGGCCGGACCTTGCGGCTAGTCACGGAAAGCAAGCTGCCGGCAGGGCTGACGGGGGGACGGATGAAGATTCGCGGGTGGAGTCGCCTCGGGGGC
>CAYUBT010000115.1:0-8372 GCA_964443055.1 uncultured Rubellimicrobium sp. | reverse complement strand
CAGGGCGCGGGTGAGGCCGTCGTCGACCTTCACCTCCTCGCCGTTGATCAGCACCTGCCCTGAGGTGGGTGCGTCGATCAGGGTGATGATCCGGGCGAGCGTGGATTTCCCGCAGCCGGATTCGCCCACCACGGCCAGCGTCCTGCCGCGCGGAATTGCCAGGTCGATCCCCTTGAGCGCGCGCACGGTCTTCTCGCCGCCGAAGAATCCCTTGCTCACATAGTCCCGGGTGACCGCGCGGGTCTCGAGGACGGGAGGTTCGCTCATGCCCCGGCCATCCATGTTGCAGCGTCGATACTGGGCAGGCGGCCTCCGGTCGCGTTTTCCGGCAGGGCCGACAGGAGCGCCTTCGTATAGGGGCTCTGCGGGGACTGGAACAGCGACAGGACGTCGGCCTCCTCCATCTTGCGGCCCTGATACTGCACGATCACCCGGTCGGCGGTCTCGGCCACGACGCCCATGTCGTGGGTGATCAGGACCATGGCCATCCCGTGCTCGGCCTGCAGGTCGAGCAGCAGATCGAGAATCTGCTTCTGGATCGTCACGTCGAGCGCGGTCGTGGGCTCATCCGCAATCAGCAAGCGCGGACTACAGGCCATGGCAATGGCGATCATGACCCGCTGGCACTGGCCGCCCGACATCTGGTGCGGGAAGCTGCGCATCCGCGCCACCGGATCGGGGATGCCCACGGCGGTGAGCAGTTCGATCGCGCGGGCACGGCGTTCGTGAGCGGACAGTCTGGTGTGGCGGCGCAGGGTCTCGATGATCTGGAAACCCACGGTGAAACAGGGGTTGAGACTCGCGACAGGCTCCTGAAAGATCATCGCCATCTCGCTGCCCGACAGCGCCCGGCGCGCACGCGGCGACATCGTCAGCAGATCCTGGCCGTCGAACAGCATCGCATCGGCGGTGACGGTTGCGGACTCGGGCAGCAGGCCCATCACGGCGAGCATGGCCACCGATTTGCCCGAGCCGCTTTCGCCGACGACGGCGAGGACCTCACCCGCATCGACCGAGACATCGAGCCCCTCGACGGCATGGAACGGCCCGCGCGCGGTGTCAAAGGCGACGGTGAGGTTGCGGATTTCCAGCAGCGGCATGACGTCAGCTCCGCTTCAGCTTCGGGTCGAGCGCGTCACGCAGCCCGTCGCCGATCAGGTTGATCGCGATCACGGTCACGAGGATCGCGAGGCCCGGCATCGTCACCACCCACCAGGCGGAGGCGATGAATTCGCGCGCCTCGGCCAGCATCGTGCCCCATTCGGGGATGGGCGGCTGCGCCCCCATGCCGAGAAAGCCGAGCGCGGCGGCGTCGAGGATCGCGTTCGAGAAGGACAGTGTCGCCTGCACGATCAGGGGCGCAAGACAGTTGGGCAGGATGGTGAAGAACATCAGCCGCTTCCGGCCTGCGCCCGCAACGCGCGTCGCGGTGACATAATCGAGGCTCTTCTCGCGCATCACCTCGCCGCGCGTCAGGCGCGAGAAATGCGGCAGCAGGGTCACGGCGATGGCGAGCATCGCATTGAAAAGGCCGGGGCCGAGGATCGCCACCAGCACCAGCGCAAGGAGCAGCGAGGGGAAGGCGAGCAGAATATCCATCACCCGCATGATGATCGCATCGATCCGCCCGCCGAAATAACCGGCGACGAGGCCCACGAGGATCCCGGAGGTGAGCGAGATCGTCACCACCACAAGGCCGATCAGCAGCGAGAACCGCGCCCCGTGCATGAGCCGCGACAGGACATCACGCCCCACCGCATCGGTGCCGAGCAGAAAGCGCATGTCCCCCGCCGAGGACCAGGCGGGCGGGACGAGGAGCGCGTCGCGATATTGCACGGCCGGGTCATGCGGCGCGATCCAGGGTGCGAGCAGCGCGATGGCCACCATCCCCAGAAAGACCACAAGTCCCAGCAGAGCGCCACGCGAACGGGTGAAGTAGTGCCAGTTCTCGAGCATGGGCGAGATCGGCTTGTCGTCGTCGGTCGTGCTCATCCACCCGCCCTCAATCGTGCCGCACGCGCGGATTGATCAGCCCGTAGAGGAGATCAACCGTCAGATTGACGAACATGACCAGCAGCGCGATGAGCAGCAGCCCGCCCTGCACCACCTGATAATCCCGCCGCGAGATGGAATCGATCATCCATTTGCCGATTCCCGGCCAGGAGAAGATCGTCTCGGTCAGGATCGCGCCGCCCATGGCCACCGAGACCTGCAGGCCGATGGTCGTCACCACCGGGATGAGCGCATTGCGCAGGGCATGGAGCCCGACCACCCGCAGCGGCGAGAGGCCCTTGGAGCGCGCGGTCATCATGTAGACCTCGCCCAGCACCTCGAGCATGGCTGAGCGGGTCTGCCGGGCGATGACGGCAAGCGGGATCGTGGCCAGCACGATGGTGGGCAGGATGAGATGCATCACCGCCGACCTGAACGCGCCTGCCTGCCCTGACAGCAGGCTGTCGATCAGCATGAAGCCGGTAGGCTGCGGAAAGAAATACTGGATTGCGATCCGCCCCGAGACCGGCGTCCAGCCCAGCATCGAGGAGAACAGCATGATGAGCAGCAGCGCCCACCAGAAGATCGGCATGGAATAGCCGACAAGTGCGGTGCCCATGGTGAGCTGGTCGATCCAGCTTCCCCGGCGCACGGCGGCGAAGATGCCGGCGGTGATGCCCAGCACGCTCGCCAGCGCGATGGCGCAGACCGCGAGTTCGATCGTGGCGGGGAAGCGCGCGAAGAACTCCTCCAGCACCGGCCGCTTGGTCGAGAAGGACGAGCCGAAATCCCCCTGCAGCAGCCCGGTGAGATAGGTGAAATACTGTTTCCACCACGGCTGATCGAGACCGAACTGCGCCATCAGCTCGGCATGGCGCTCGGGCGACAGGCCGCGCTCTCCCGCCATCACCAGTACCGGGTCTCCCGGGAGCAGGCGGATGAAGAGAAAGGCGATGAGTGTGAGCCCGACAATGGTCGGAATGATCAACAGAAGCCTGTTGAGGGTGAACCGAAGCATCCTGCCCCCGGGAAACGCGAAATGGTGGAGGGTTTCCCCTCCACCACAGGGGTCAATGTCAGTCGGTCTTGGTCACGCCGAGGAAGCGGTGAATGCCCAGCGGGTCCATGACGTAACCCTCGACATTCGAACGCATCGGCATGGTCACGATCGAGTTCGCAACGGTGAACCACGGTGCCTGGTCGACGAAGATCTCCTGCGCCTCGCGATACATCTCGAGACGGGCGTCGGTGTCGGCGGTGACACGGGCTTCCTGGATCAGGTTGTCGAAGGGCTCGTAGCACCATTGCGCGCGGTTGTTGGACCCCACGCCGTCGCACCCCAGCAGCACGCCGAGGAAGTTGTCCGGGTCGGCATTGTCGCCGGTCCAGCCCAGAAGCACCGCCCCGTCACGGTCGATCTCGCCGCTCTGCGCGAGATATTCGCCCCATTCCATCGAGACGATCTCGGCCCCGACGCCGATCGCGGCAAAGTCGGCCTGGATCATTTCGGCCATGCGGCGGGCGTTGGGGTTGTAGGGCCGCTGGACCGGCATGGCCCAGATCTGCATCGTCAGGTCGCTCACGCCTTCGGCCTCGAGCGCGGCGCGCGCGGCCTCGGGGTCGTAGACATGGGCAGGCAGGTCGTCGTTATAGGCCCAGGAGGTCGGCGGCAGCGGCGAGACGGCCGCCTGGCCGGTGCCCTGGAACACCGCATCAACGATGGCTTCCTGATTGATCGCCATGTTGAGCGCGCGACGCACGGCCGGATTGTCGAACGGCTCCTGCAGGGTGTTGTAGGCCAGATAGCCCACGTTGAACCCTTCCTGCTGCATCACGTTGATATCCGGGTTTTCCTGCAGCGAGGCGATATCCGACGGGTTCGGATAGGGGATGATATCGCATTCGCCCGCGACCAGCTTCTGCTGGCGCACGCCGGGATCGACGGTGATCGCCATCACGAGGTTGTCGATCGGCTGTTCGCCTTCCCAGTAGTCGGCGAAACTTTCATAGCGGATCACCGCATCCTGCTGGTAGTCGAGGAAGGTGAAGGGGCCAGTGCCGACCGGATGGGTGTTGAGCCGCTCCATCGCGCCTTCGGCCTCGAGCTGGTCGGCATATTCCTTCGACAGGATCGAGGCGAAGTCCATCGGGAAGGTCGAGAGCAGCGTCACGTCCGGGCGCGTCAGTTCGAAGCGCACAGTGTGGTCGTCCACCCGCACGATGTCGGCGATGCCCGAAGCCATGCCGGTGGAGTCGAAATACTCGTAGGAGATGCCCGGGGCGTAGGAATACCAGGCACCGTCCTTGTCGAGCTGGCGCTCGAAGGAGAAGATCACGTCATCGGCGTTGAAGTCACGCGTGGGCGTGAAATAGGCGGTGGTCTGGAACGGCACGCCCTGCCGCAAATGGAAAGTGATGCTCAGCCCGTCATCGGCGACTTCCCAGCTCTCGGCAAGGCCGGGAACGGTGTCGGTGCTGCCGGGGGCGAATTCGATCAGACGGTTGTAGATCGTGCGCGACGAGGCGTCGAACGTGGTGCCCGCCGTGTAGGGGGCCGGGTCGAATCCCTCGGGCGAACCTTCGAGGCAGTAGACGAGCGTCTGCGCCTGCGCTGCGGCGGCGAGGCCGACGGTCAGCATGGCGGTCGTTGCAAAAAGCGTTGTCCGCTTCATTTCGAATCACTCCTTTACCCGTATGCGACGGCCCGCACAGGCGGGATCCGCCGGGGTATTTTCGAGGCACACGAAAATCGCGGCCCCCCTGTCATCATTGACCTGTCATTGTTCACCCGGGCGTCCGGACGACGGTGGCCCGCGCCTGCCCGCCCGCGGCCTCCCTCCGACAGACCTGTCGGGACGCTATGCCGGAACCTGTCATTAGGCAAGCGCGAAAGGGGGCGGCTCGGGCTGGTGAATCCGCCACTCCTTCCGTCATTGCGAGCGTCGGCGAGGCAAGCCGGTTGCGCCACGTTTCCGGCTTGCCGCGTCGGCTTCGGCTCCTCGCAATGACGACACTCTCCCCACCGTCATTGCGAGCGGCAGCCAAACAACCCCGTGTTCCCACGCCGTCCGGCCTGCCGCACCGGCTGGCACCTCACACGCAATGACCGGGGGGCGCTGGCCCTCACGTCCCGGCCGCGACCCCCGTGCCACGGGTATCCTGCACCACATCCCAGGCGATATCGCGCAGGGCGGCCATGGTCGCGGGCGCGAGGTCCAGCGCCCGGCCCGCTGCATCGGAAACCGGGCCGTCCGGGTCCGGCGCGGGGCGGTGGTAGAGCGTGGAGTAATGCGTGGCGGCGATCAGGTAGTTGCCTGCGTCGCCGGGGTGGATGGGATCGACCGCACCATCGGCCGCGCGTGCCATGAAGTCGTGCCTATGGCCAAGCCCCGGCACATCGCCCGCCTCGGCCGCGCGCACCGCGGCAGCGAGAGCCTGACCGCCGGGGATCAGATGGATCGCGGGCGCGCCCCAGGCCATGGTGCCCTGCAGAAGCTCGCCCTCCCAGAGCGCGGGCAGGTCGGTGTCGATCCGTTCGAGCCAGCCCGCAGCATCGTCAAGCCGGTGCCAGGTCTCGTAGAGATAGAGCCGCGCATCGGGATTGCCCGCAAGCGCCGCCTGAATCCAGCGCGCCAGATAATGGGCCGAGCCATGCCAGCGGATCGCGTCGCGAAGCTCAACCATCTCGGTGAGGATGACGGCATCCCATTGCCCGCCCGCCATGGCCTCATGCGCGGGGGCGAAACGGGCATGGTCGTTCTCGGTGGCGAAGCCGGGAATGTCCTCGCCATCCTCCCAGTGGTTGCGCAACGAGGCCCCCCAGCCCAGCTGGCTGGCATGTTCATGCCCGGCCATCTGCGCAAGGATCGCGGGCATGTCGCGACCGACGAGCGAATGGCCGAGGTGGTAGACACGCAGGGGCCCGTCGGGCGGCACAAGCGGGCCAGTGGCGGCAAGCAGCTCCGCACGCGGCACGGGCGGCCGTGAGGGCGGCTCCCCGGCGCGTTGCCGCCAGCGCCAGACCCCTGCCCCGGCCCCGAGAAGCGCCACGAAAGCAGCTCCGAACATCACTCGCCTGCGCATGGTCCCCTGCCCTCCGGTCAACATCGCCCGGATAGCCGTTATCGCCCGCCTGCGCCACCGGCAGGCCCGGGGGTGCAGGGCGCCGGATCCATCACGCTCTCCGTCATCGCGAGCGTCAGCGAGGCAGGCCGGATACCCTACGTCCGTGGCTTGCCGCGTCGGCTCCGCCTCCTCGCAATGACGACCACCAACCCCCGTCATTGCGAGCGAAGCGAAGCAAGCCAGCGCTCCACCGTTCTGGGTTGCCGCGTCGACTTCGGCTCCTCGCGCGAGCGTCTTCCGTTCAGGCCGCCTGTGCTGCGATCAGGGCCTCGCCGCGTGACAGGAGGCGGCGGGCGGGAGTGGCGTCGGGACTGCAGGTGGCCTCGCCGAGCAGCGCCGCGTCCGAGGGGAGAAGGCTCTCGGCCTCGATCCCGTTGGCAAGGATGATCTCGTGGCGTGGCAGGAGAAGGTGATGATAATGCACCTCGCCAAGACCGCGCAGCACCCGTATGTGCCTGTCGTCCACCAGATCGCGGGCGGCGGCGAGAACCTCGTCGCAGTTGAAGAGCGCAAGCGCCCTCGGGCCGCGCAGCAGCAGGCGGTGATCGGGCGACACGGTGATGTCGCCGCCATCGGTGCGCATCCGCACCGGGGCGAGCGCGGGCTCGACCTGCAGCCGCGCGCCGCCAATCCGGCGCGAGGCGGTGCGCAACACCTCCTGACAGCCGTTGTCGCGGGTCTGGACCTGCATGCCGGGGGTGATGTCCTCGACCGGGCGCAGCCCGTCCGCGCAGAGGATCAGCGTGCCCCGGGTGAAACAGACCATCGGCGCGGTGACAGGTTCGGGAGATTTTGCCATGTCGCCCTGCACGACCCAGAGGTCGCGGTTCCGGGGCGGCAGGTCGCCCGCGATGACGGCGAGGGGCGGGCGGGCGGTACCCGTCTCGACCAGCGTGACGATCCAGAGGCGGCGGCCATCGGTGACGGTAAAGCCACGTCCTGCAGGCGTATCATCTTCATCGACGGCCTGCGGCGGCGCGTGTTTCAGCCAGCGGCGCACCGCGCGCGCGGCCCGGGCGCGGATCTCGTCCGCCCCTCTGGCGTTCCCGAGCGGCAGAAGCCCCTGCGGACCGTCAAGCCGCACCGCCTCGCCACGCCAGCGCCATACCACACCAGGCTCGACCATGTCGAAAGGGGCCGAGGCCGTGCCCTCGACGTCGGTCTGCGCCCAGGAAAAGGCATGAACGGCCCGTGAGCCCCTGTCCATCCGCCTGCTCCGCCTCTCGTGCCCGGCGTCTTCCGCGCCGGGTTCTGCAGGGAGGTTAGCGGATCGGGGGAGTCCGTGGCAAGTGCGGGTTGTCCGGCAGCAGGGCACCGGACCCGTGTTGCGGTGAACTGTGTATTTTCCGCTGAAGTGATGTGGTGAGCCCGAACGGGGTCGAGGGCGGGCATCCGGGCCGTGAGATTCTCTCTACTCTCGTCATTGCGAGGAGGCGGAGCCGGTGCGGCAACCCGGAACGGCAGAGACCGCTGGGTTGCTTCCCGCACCGGCTGCGTTTTTGTGCGGTGGCGTGGTGAAGAAATACGGCGGGCGGGGTCACGCCCCGCCCTGCCCTACTCTGCCGCCTCGCGCACCGAGGGGTTGTTGGGATGCGCGGTCCAGTTCGCGTAATCGCCCACCACGATACCCGTGCGCGGATCGACCTGGCCCTTCTCGAGCTCGACCATGGTGATGCAATCCTCGACCGGGCAGACGTTCACGCAGATGTTGCAGGCAACGCATTCGTCATCCATCACCTCGAACACGCGGTCGGGGCTCATCGAGATGGCCTGATGCGACGTGTCCTCGCAGGCGGCATAGCAACGGCCGCATTTGATGCAGAGGTCCTGGTCGATCTTGGCCTTGGTCACATAGTTGAGGTTCAGATACTGCCAGTCCGTGACATTGGGCACCGCGCGACCGACCAGATCTTCGACCCGCTCGATCCCCTTTTCGTCCATATATTGCGACAGGCCCGAGATCATCTCCTGCACGACATGAAAGCCGTAGGTCATGGCCACGGTGCAGGCCTGCACATTGCCCGCGCCCAAAGTCAGGAATTCGGCCGCATCGCGCCAGGTCGATACCCCACCGATGCCGGAAATGGGCAGGCCCGCCGTCGCCGGGTTGCGGGCGATTTCGGCCACCATATGCAGAGCAATCGGCTTGACCGCCGGGCCGCAGAGCCCGCCATGGGTGCCCTTGCCGTCGATGGACGGTTCGGGCGAGAAGGTGTCGAGATTCACGTTGGTGATGGAATTGACGGTGTTGATCA
>CAYUBT010000114.1:0-8429 GCA_964443055.1 uncultured Rubellimicrobium sp. | reverse complement strand
CGAAAGATCGTGTCCTCGCGCATCCGTGCCATGACCGCGCCGAGGGCCGCCCGCTCGTGGATCGCGCCGAGCTGCGCCACCGGATGACCGCGCTCGCCCTGGGCAAAACGCCGCCATATCTCGGGGCGGGTGTGATCGGGCACGAGGTCGTCGGTGTAGATTCCATCCTGCGACAGAAGCGTGAGCACGTCCTGCGCCGCCTGGATCAGTTGCCGCGCCGGGCGGTTGCCGAGTGCCCGGCGCAGCGCCGCAAAACCCTCGCCATCGCCCTCGTCCTCGGGGAAATGAAGCGCGCGGACCAGATCGGCACGGGCGACCGGCGAATCTTCGGCCGTGGCGGTGAGGGCGAGGCCCGGCTCTTCCTCGCCAGGCTGCTGCAGGGGTCTTGCGGGCTGCAGCACGACCGGCGGCGTGACCGGAGGCGCGATCGGCGCAGGCGGTGGGGAGGCCGCGCGGGGGGCGGCGGGCGCCTGCGCGGCGGCGAGATCACGGCGCAGGTGACGCAGTTCGCGCAGCAGCAGCGCAAGAAGGACGAGAAGTCCCGGCGGCAGGATGATTGCTGCTGCCGCAGGCAGCCAGGCGGAACCGGCGAACAGCCACAGGAGCCCGCCCGCGATCCAGACCAGCGCCAGCCCGAGCGCCGCAAGCGCCGCCCCGGGCCATTCCGGGCTTGAAGAGATCGGGCCGTGCTGTCGCTCTGGCATTGCCTTTCACCGCCGATCGGACCGGCGAACCTCAGATATAGCTCACCGCGAGGATCTCGTAGCCGCGTTGGCCGCCCGGCGTGCGCACCTCGATACTGTCGCCTTCCTCGCGGCCGATCATCGCGCGGGCGAGGGGTGACTTGATGTTGAGCTTGCCGTTCTCGATGTCGGCCTCGTATTCGCCGACGATCTGATAGGTCTTTTCCTCGTCCGTCTCCTCGTCGACGACCCGCACCGTCGCGCCGAACTTCACCGGCCCCGACAGGCGTGCGGGGTCGATGACCTCGGCCAGGCCGAGCACGCCTTCGAGTTCCTTGATCCGGCCCTCGATGAAGCTCTGCTTCTCCTTGGCCGAATGATATTCGGCATTCTCCGACAGGTCGCCATGCGAACGCGCTTCGGCGATGGCGGCGATGATCGAGGGGCGCTCCACACTGCGAAGCTGCTTCAGCTCGGCGTCGAGCCGGTCATATCCGGCGCGGGTCAGGGGAATCTTGTCCATGGCGGGGTCTTCTCGGGCGGCGTTTCCTTCAGGTTCATAAGGCCGCGCCATGGCGTGAAGTCAAGGCAGGGCCGCACGGCTCCCGGGACGCCGAACGCATGTTGCAGTCCTTTCCCCCGTCATTGCGAGGAGGCGCGGCCGGTGCGGCAGGCAGGAGATGTGGGGACTGGGTTGCCTCGCTGCGCTCGCAATGAAGCAGGACGACGGGAGCGGGCGGGGCTGCCAAGTCGCTCTGCGGTCGAAGGCAGGCAGCCCTGCTTGCGGTTGATGCGACGCGCGCCATGGGCTAGGCGGGACGGCACAGACCGTTTGGGACGGAGGCCGGACGATGACCGTCGAGCGCGAAGCGATGGAATATGATGTGGTGATCGTCGGGGCAGGTCCGGCGGGCCTTGCGGCGGCGATCCGCCTGCGCCAGGTCAATCCCGATCTTTCGGTCGTGGTGCTGGAGAAGGGTTCCGAGGTCGGGGCGCATATCCTCTCGGGCGCGGTGCTCGATATCTCGGGCCTCGATGCGCTGCTGCCCGACTGGAAGGAACGCGGCGCGCCCGTGAGCGTCCCCGTCACCCGCGACGATTTCTATATCCTGGGCGAGGCGGGCCGCATCCGCATTCCGAACTTCGTCATGCCGCCCCTGATGAACAACCACGGCAAATACGTCGTCTCGATGGCCAATGTCTGCCGCTGGCTCGCCCAGCAGGCCGAGGAAGCGGGCGTCGACATCTTCCCCGGCATGTCCTGCTCGGAAGTGGTCTGGGGTGAGGACGGCCGCGTCGCCGGTGTCGTGGCCGGTGAATTCGGCCTTGGCCCTGACGGTGCGCCCGGGCCGAATTACGAACCCGGGATGGAGGTGCGCGGCAAATATGTCCTGCTCGGCGAAGGCGTGCGCGGGTCGCTGTCCAAGCAGGTGATCGCGAAATTCGGCCTTGGCAAGGGACATGAGCCGCAGAAATTCGGGCTGGGCATGAAGGAGATCTGGGAGATCGACCCCGCCCTTCATCGCCCCGGCCATATCACTCACACGATGGGCTGGCCCCTTGGCGGCAATGCCGGGGGCGGGAGCTTCATCTATCATCTCGACAACAATCAGGTGTTCGTGGGTTTCGTCGTCCACCTGAATTACGCGAACCCCTGGCTCTACCCCTACATGGAGTTCCAGCGTTTCAAGCATCATCCGATGGTGGCCGGCCTGCTCAAGGGCGGGCGGCGCGTGGCCTATGGCGCGCGGGCGATTTCCGAAGGCGGCTGGCAGTCGCTCCCCGATCTTGCCTTCCCCGGCGGTGCGCTGCTGGGCTGTTCGGCGGGCATGGTGAACGTGCCGCGCATCAAGGGCAACCACAACGCCATGTTCTCGGGCATCGCCGCAGCCGAGGCCGTGGCGGCCGCCATCGCCGCCGGGCGCGCGGGTGACACGCTGAGCGAATACGACAGTGCCGTGCGCGAGGGGCCGGTCGGCCGCGACCTGCGCCCCGTGCGCAATGTCAAGCCGCTCTGGTCGAAGCTCGGCCTGCTCATGGGCATGGGGCTTGGCGGGTTCGACATGTGGGTGAACACGCTTCTGGGTGTCTCGCCCTTCGGGACGCTGAAACACGGCAAGACCGACGCCGAGGCGACCGGCAAGGCGGCGGATCATCCGAAGATCGACTATCCGAAGCCCGACGGGGTGCTGTCCTTCGACCGGCTCACCAATGTCTCCTTCTCCTTCACCAACCACGACGAGAATCAGCCGCCGCATCTACGCCTGACCGATTCGGAGATTCCGATCCGCGTGAACCTGCCGCAATATGGCGAACCCGCGCAGCGCTATTGCCCCGCGGGGGTCTACGAGGTCGTGGGCGAGGGGGCGGAGGCGGCTTTCCGGATCAACTTCCAGAACTGCGTTCACTGCAAGACCTGCGACATCAAGGACCCGTCGCAGAACATTACCTGGGTCACCCCGCAGGGAGGGGACGGGCCGAATTATCCGAATATGTGACCTGCCGCCCGACCGGCGCGGGCTCGAATCGATTGATTTTTTGTCTGGTCTGTGCCAGCCTTGACCGGCACCCGGCGAAGATCAGACATGACGCAGCCGGGCGACGTGCAGAGGATGGCCGCACAAGGGCCAAAGAGTTCACACTGGGTATCGGCCGCCGCAAGCGTGCCGCAGAGACTGGACCGTTTCTGTCGTCAGCAGGCTGGAAATGCCGCTGGGCGAGGTTTGCTCGTGGCGAAACCGGCTTCTTGTCGTTGCGAGCGCAAGCGAAGCAAGCCAGTCATCCCGTGTCTGTGGCTTGCCGCGTCGCCTTCGGCTCCTCGCAATGACGCGGTGAATGGGGAAACCTCCTACCTACCGCCCGCAAGCTCCGCCATCGTCTGCCGGACCACGGCCACCCGCGCGCGGTTGGGCGGATGCGTCCCGAGGAACCGGTTGCCCGGGTCGGGAATGCGGTCGAAGAATGCGGCCCCCCGCAGGGGATCGAATCCGGCGCGCCAGGCAATGATCGTGCCGAGCCGGTCGGCCTCAAGCTCGAATTCCTGCGAATAGGTCCGTGCCCCGACCTCGGCGCCGAGTTCCTGCAACTGCCGCACGCGCGCGGGGTCGGTCGCGCCCAGCACATGCGCGAGCTGCCCCAGCGCCGCCGCACCGATCGTCGCATTGCGGCTCTGCCGGTCGAGGTGGCCGAGGATGTGATGAGCGACTTCATGCGAGATGATGAAGGCCAGCTCGTCCGCATTGCCGACATCGGCGATCAGCGCGAGCGTGATGCCGATCACCGGCCGCCCTGCCTCGTCGCGCGTCTGGAAGGCGTTGGCGGGCATTCCCGGCCGGTCGTCGACGACGATGCGGAAATCGCAATTCGCGCCGCGCCGGCTGCGCGCCTCGCATTCCGAAACGGCGACGGGACCGAGCGTGGACAGGGTCTCCACGAAATTGCGTGCCTGCGCGTTCAGGTCGACGGAAGCCGCGACCGAGGTCTCGATCGGTGCAGGTGACACGGCCACCGGAGCGACGAAGGGGGTGCAGGCCGCAGCGGCGAGAAGGGCGGCAAGGGCTGGCAGGAGGCGGACAGGGATGGACATGGACTGCTCATGACGGGGCGGATCGCACCCGCGCCCAGACTACACGCCGCCCGCATGACCGGCCAGCGCGTCCCCGGCCCGCTCGCTGCAGCGTGATCGACGGTCCTTGTCGCGGGCGCGGTCCGGTTCTAGCCTTGCCTCATGCTCAGCATCGAACATGACTTTGACGCCACGGTCATCACTCTCGTGGACGAGGGCGACGCCCCCCTTCAGGAAGACGTGACCGTGACCGCCTTCGACGACCGGGTGACCTTCACCCAGTATGATGCGCGAGGCGACCGGGTGATGCAGATCACCCTCTCCGCCCTGCAGGTCGAGGAATTGCTCGCCGCGCTCGACCTGCCCGAGGGAGTCTATCGGCGTGACGGCGGCGCGTGACGACCCAGCGGTTCAGAGCCGCGAGACCGTCACCACGCGCCAGTCGCCATAGCCGTTGAACCGGGTCGAGACGCCTTCGAGATAGGCTCCGGCGGCCCTGAAGAGTAGATGGTCGCCCTCGGCCAGGTCGCCGGGCAGGGCAGGCTCGCCGGGGAGGCGATCGAGACTGTCGCAGGTCGGGCCGAAAACCACGCGGGGCACCGGCTGGCCGATGCGCAGGCTGCCATCTGGCGCGATGGCGCGGAAGCCGGGGATATCGAGATGGGGATATTCCGACAGACCGCCATAGATCCCGTCCTCGAGATAGACACGGCCCGGGCGCAGCGATTTCACCCGCACCGCATAGGCGAAGGAATCGGAGACCAGCGCGCGGCCGGGCTCGCAGACAAGCGCGGGTTTCGTCCCGAAGGCGTCGAGTGCGCGGGTGATGGCAGCGAAATACGGTGCCAGATCGACCGCACCGCCCTCGCGTGCCGATGGAAAGCCGCCGCCCACGTTGAGCCGTTCCAGCGTCACGCCCGCATCATGCGCGATCCTGGCGCAGGTGATGACATAGGGTTCCCAGGCGGCGGGGTCGGTGCATTGCGTGCCGACATGGAATGTCATGGCCACGCGGTAGCCCGCCGCGGCGACGCGGCGCAGCAGGGCGATGGCCTCGTCGGGCGTCGCGCCGAATTTCGAGCCGAAATCATAGGCGGCACCGGCAACCGGCAGGCGCAGGCGCACCGTGATCTCGGACCCCGCGGGCAGGGGGGCAGCGATGAGTTTCTCCAGCTCGCCCATGTCGTCGACAGACCAGGAGGTGACACCATGCGCGATGCTTTCCGCGATCTCGGCCGGGCTGCGCACGGGATTGTTGTAATGCAGCGCGACTTCGGGCGAGAGGCTGCGGATCAGACGCATTTCCTCGGGGCTGGCTACGTCGAAACCCCTGATTCCCCCAGCGATCAGCCGTTCGAGCACAAGCAGCGACGGATTGGCCTTGACCGCGAAGGTGACAAGGCCGGGAAAGCCGTCGTGAAACGCGGCCAGGCGCGCATCCAGCAGCGCGGGCGCGAAGAACAGCACCGGCAGTTCGGGCCGGTTGGCCGCAAGCCAGGCGCGCGGGTCGGTGGCGATGACGGGCTGGTGCAACATGAGGCCCTCCGGAAATTGTCTGGTCATTATCGCATGAAAAGGCGTCATCGTGACCGGGCAGAGCGCGCAAAAGGACTCGCATCAATGTCGGACTGACGATAGGATGGGCGACATGACGGACCTTGACCAGACTGACCGCAGGATCATCGCGCTGCTCTCGACCGATGCGCGGATGCCGGTTGCCCGGCTGGCACAGCGGCTCGGCCTTGCGCGCACCACTGCCCAGGCGCGGATCGAGCGGCTTGAACGCAGCGGAGTCATTGCGGGCTACACCCTGCGGCTGAGCGAGGAGGCCTCGCGTGGCCAGATCCGTGCCACGGTCCTGCTGCAGATCACGCCGCAGGCGCAGAATGCCATCGTCATGCAGTTGCGCCGCATCGCCGAGGTCGAACTGGCCCATACGACCAGCGGCCGGTTCGACATGGCGCTGCAGATCCGGGCGAGCTCGACCGGGGAACTCGACGCCACGCTCGACCGGGTCGGCGAGATCGCGGGCGTCTCGGCGATGGAGACGCTGATTCACCTGACGACCCGTATCGACCGGCCGGTCTGAGGGGCTTTGCCCCTCGGCCCTGCGGGCCTCACCCCAGGGTGTTCGGGCGAAGATGAAGAAGGCAGGTGCGCGCCGGGGCCGGGTGTCTTTTCCCCCGCTGCCGTTGCCTGTAGAGAGCGCGCAAGACCAGAGGGGAATGCGGGCAATGGTGATGGACAAGACATTCGATCCGGCAGCGGCCGAGGCGCGGATTCTCGATCTGTGGGAAAGCCGCGACGCCTTTGTTGCAGGCGCGAATGCGCGGCCCGGGGCCAAGCCGTTTTCCATCATGATTCCGCCGCCGAACGTCACCGGCGCGCTGCATATCGGCCATGCCTTCAACAACACCATTCAGGACATCCTCGCCCGCTGGCACCGGATGCGGGGCGATGACGTGCTCTGGCAGCCGGGGCAGGATCATGCCGGGATTGCCACGCAGCTGGTGGTCGAGCGCAAGCTTGCAGCCGAGGGACGTCCGGGACGGCGCGAGATGGGGCGCGCGGATTTCGTCGCCGAAGTCTGGAAATGGAAGGCGGAATCGGGGGATACGATCATCAACCAGTTGCGCAGGCTCGGGGCCTCCTGCGACTGGTCGCGCAACGCTTTCACCATGTCCGGCGCGCCCGGCGCGCCCGAGGGCGAAGAGGGCAATTTCCATGACGCGGTGATCCGCGCCTTTGTCGAGATGCACGAGCGCGGACTGATCTATCGCGGCAAGAGGCTCGTGAACTGGGACCCGCATTTCGAGACGGCGATTTCCGATCTGGAGGTCGAGAATATCGAAGTCGCGGGCCAGATGTGGCATTTTAAATATCCGCTCGTCGATGGTGTGACCTATCGCCATGTCGAGAAGGATGCCGACGGCAATGTCGTGGTGGACGAGGAACGCGATTACATTTCCATCGCCACCACAAGGCCCGAGACGATGCTGGGCGATGGTGCGGTGGCGGTGCATCCCTCGGACGCACGTTATGCGCCGCTGATCGGCAAGCTGTGCGAGATTCCGGTCGGGCCGAAGGCGCAGAGACGGCGGATTCCGATCATCACCGACGACTACCCCGACCCGGATTTCGGTTCGGGTGCGGTCAAGATCACCGGCGCGCATGATTTCAACGACTATGCTGTCGCCGAACGGGGCAATATCCCCAAATACCGGCTCATGGACGGCCGCGCCCGGCTGCGGGCCGATGGCGCGCCCTATGCCGAGGCGGCGGTGAAGGCGGCGGAGATCGCCGCAAGAATGGCTGCGGGCGAGGCCGTGGATGCGGGCGAGATCGACACGCTCAACCTCGTTCCGGACGAATATCGCGGGCTCGACCGTTTCGAAGCGAGAACACGCGTGGTCGAAGCGATCGATGCCGAGGGCCTGATGCTGCGGGTCGAGGACAAGCCCGTCATGCAGCCCTTCGGCGACCGCTCGAAGGTCGTGATCGAGCCGATGCTCACCGATCAGTGGTTCGTCGATACCGCCAGGATCGTCGGCCCCGCCATCGAGGCCGCCCGCGACGGACGCACGAAGATCATGCCCGAATCGGGCGAGAAGGTCTATTTCCACTGGCTCGAGAATATCGAGCCCTGGTGCATCTCGCGACAGCTCTGGTGGGGGCACCGGATCCCGGTCTGGTACGGGCCGGACCTTGATGCCGGGAGTTTCGTCGATGACGAGGGCGACGGGGCGCTCGATATCGTCGAGACGGGCGCGCTCCTGCTCGAGCCGGGGTTCGCCGGGCGCGAGCCGCGCACCGTCTGTGCCACGGATTTCGCTGCGGCAGCCGAACGGTTCCACGCGGCGAACTCCGACCTGCCGACGCCTCTTCACGCCGCCCGCGTGGTCGAGGTGGCAGATGCGGCCGAGGCGAAGGAGGTCTTTGCCCGCGCGCTGGCCGATTACCAGTTCAGCCAGGACCCCACCCGGCTTGTCTATCCGGTCTGGCGCGATGCGGATGTGCTCGACACCTGGTTCTCCTCGGGCCTCTGGCCCATCGGCACGCTCGGCTGGCCGGAAGAGACCGAGGCGCTGAAACGCTACTTCCCGACCTCGGTTCTCGTGACCGGGCAGGACATCCTGTTCTTCTGGGTCGCTCGCATGATGATGATGGGCCTGCACGCCATG
>CAYUBT010000113.1:1572-8555 GCA_964443055.1 uncultured Rubellimicrobium sp. | reverse complement strand
GCCACGCCGAAATGTCCGAGATATCCGTTCAGGTGCTGCAGCCAGCGGCCCTCGTCCCCCTCGACGATGGCGCGGTTCGCCTCGAGTACATGGAGCGTATGGGCCAGTTCGGACGGCAGGTGCTTGAGGGCGTAATGGATTGCGCGGGCATGGGCGCCGGTCAGGGCGATCTCGTGGGCGGCGAGCAGTTCGCCCCGCTTGCGAGGGGCAGGCAGTTTCAGGGCGGCCGCGCGCTCGGCCCCGTCATCCGTATCCGCCGCCTGTCCGTGCGGCAGGTCGACCCTGGCCGGATCGGCGGCCAGCGCGGCATTGGGGGCGCGTCCCATGAGCGCCCCGTACAGGCGGAAATGTTCGGCCGGGTCCATGCCCAGCATGGCGACATCGGGATAGGCAGCGCGATACCAGTCTGCGTCGAACTCTCCGTTGCCGGAGGTCCGGGCGGCAAAGGCTGTCATTCTGGTCATGGATGTCCCGGTTCGCCCCTGGTGTCACATTGCCGACTGCTGTGGGAGGACAGGCACCTTGTCCGTGCCGCCCGCAGCCGGAGGCGGCGCTTCATGTTGGGCAGGGAATGGTTAAGGATTCCTTGACGGCCGCCGGTCAGCCGGTCAGCGCCTTCGCCGGAAGCGTCCCGGAGACCGCACGGGTCATCGCGAGTGACAACAAAGCACCCCGATGCCCGACCTGGGTTGCTTTGTCGGCTGCGCCTCCTCGCAATGACGGGATTTGCGGAGACACTTGCAGGCCGGATGCCCGTCCACGGCCCCGTTCGAGGTCGTCACATCACTTCAGGGGAGCATATGAACTTCACCGCAGCAGGCTTTCGGAACCCTGAGCCGGGGGCATCCGATAATTGCCCGAAGACGCGGTCTCATGCTAGACGGGCCTGAACTGCGGGAAACCCGGATTGGCGTGGAGGCGATGCTGCGGGGCAACCGGCACACTGAACAGGAGGTTCGTCATGGTCCGGAAAATCCTCTTGCCCATCGACCTGAACATCGCCGATGGCGACCGGGGCACATTGGATGCGGCGCTGCACATGCTGGAAGAGGGCGGCACGCTTCACGTGGTCACTGTCATGCCGGATTACGGGTTTCCGCTGATTTCGGGTCAACTCGACCGGGCGCATGAGGCCGGCATGATCGAAGCCGTCCAGGTCGCGCTGGCCAAATGGGTCGCGGACAATGTGCCCGGAGGAGTCGAGGCCCGCACGCAGGTGCTGACCGGCACGATCTATGACCAGATCATTCAGGCCGCCGACAGGATCGGCGCGGATGTGATCGTGATCGGTGCGCACCGACCGGGGCTCAGCGATTATCTGATCGGCTCGAACGCCGCACGGGTCGTGCGCCATGCGAAACAGTCGGTGCATGTGGTCCGCCGCCCGCACCGGCGCGGCGGACACTGATTCGGACGACGAAATGATTGCGCCGCCCGCGTGACCTGCAGGCGGCGCCTGGCATTCGCGGTGCCGGGGCTGATCCTGTTTCAGCCCGTCAGTGCGCCCTCATTCGCCGGCCGCGCAAGCACCGCGAACTTGCCGAGCACACCGCGCGTATAGCGCGGCTCGGGCGCTTTCCAGGCGGCGCGGCGGCGGGCGATCTCGTCTTCAGGCACGTTCAGTTGCAGAAGCTGCTCATGCGCGTCGATGGTGATCCTGTCGCCTTCCTCGACCAGCGCGATGGTCCCGCCGACGAATGCCTCGGGTGCGACATGGCCGACGACCATGCCCCAGGTTC
Organism: uncultured Rubellimicrobium sp.; assembly: GCA_964443055.1. Classification (GTDB taxonomy): domain Bacteria; phylum Pseudomonadota; class Alphaproteobacteria; order Rhodobacterales; family Rhodobacteraceae; genus JADYZU01. The sequence goes on along the minus strand of CAYUBT010000113.1, from coordinate 6,816 downwards.
CCCCCGAGAAGCGCCCGTCGGTGATGAGACCCACCGTCTCGCCATAGCCTTCGCCGATCAGGGCCGAAGTCGGGGCGAGCATCTCAGGCATCCCGGGCCCGCCCTTGGGGCCGAGATAGCGCAGCACCAGAATGTCACCGTGATTGATCTTGCCGCCGAGGATCGCATCCATGGCGGATTGCTCATCGTCGAACACCCGCGCCGGGCCGGTGATGACCGGGTTCTTCAGCCCGGTGATCTTGGCGACGGCACCGTCCTCGGCGAGGTTGCCGCGCAGGATGGCGAGGTGGCCCTCGTTGTAGAGCGCCTTCTCCATCGGCATGATCACGTCCTGGTCCTCGCGCGGCCGATCGGGCACATCGGCCAGTTCCTCGGCCAGCGTCTTGCCGGTGATGGTGATGCAGTCACCATGCAGCAGACCCGCATTGAGCAGGATCTTCAGCACCTGCGGCACGCCCCCGGCCTCGTGCAGATCCACTGCCATATATTTGCCCGAAGGCTTGAGGTTGCACAGCACGGGAACCTTCAGGCGGATGCGCTCGAAATCGTCGAGCGTCCATTCCACCCCGGCGGCGCTGGCGATGGCGAGGTAATGCAGCACCGCATTGGTCGAGCCGCCCAGGGCCATGACCAGCGCGATGGCGTTCTCGATCGACTCTCGTGTGACGATGCGCTTCGGGGTCAGCCCCTGCTTCACCGCCTCGATCAGGACACGACCGGATTCGGCGGCGCTCTGGCGCTTGATGTCGTCCGGGTTCGACATGGTCGAGGAATACATCAGCGACATGCCCAGCGCCTCGAAGGACGAGGACATCGTGTTCGCCGTATACATGCCGCCGCAGGAGCCGGTGCCGGGGATGCAGTTGCACTCGATCCCCTCGAAATCCTCTTCGCTCATCTTCCCGGCCATGAAGGCCCCCACGGCCTCGAAGGCCGAGACGATGGAAAGATCCTCGCCCTTCCACTTGCCGGGCTTCACCGTGCCACCATAGACGTAGATCGCGGGCACATCGGCGCGGAGGATGCCGATCATGCCGCCGGGCATGTTCTTGTCGCAGCCGCCGATGACGAGGACCCCGTCCATCCACTGGCCCATGACCGAGACTTCGACGCAATCGGCGATCACCTCGCGCGAGACGAGGGAATATTTCATCCCCTCGGTCCCCATCGACATGCCGTCGGAAATGGTCGGCGTGCCGAACATCTGTGGATTGCCGCCTGCCTCGCGGATCGCGGCTTCGGCAGCGTCGGCCAGCGGCTGGAGCCCGGCATTGCAGGGCGTGATCGTCGACTGCCCGTTGGCGATGCCGATCATCGGCTTGTCGAAGTCTTCCTTCTTGTAGCCGATGGCGTAGAACATCGCCCGATTGGGCGAGCGCGCTATCCCTTGCGTGATGTTTTTCGACCGTTCGTTCCAGGGCATGAGCGACCTCGGGCTTAAGCGGATGCCGCTGCGCCGGTGGCGGGGGCGGCAGATACGAAGCCCGTCATATATCCGAACCGGCCCGTTCGACAACCGCCTCGGGCACCGGACCGGGCGCAGGTGCAAGCTCGGGGCCGCGCTGTGGCGCGGGACCATCGCCGGGCAGGGCAAAATCGCCGGGATTGACCGTGATGTCGGCCAGCGTGTGGCGATCCAACACCCCGATGAACGCGCCCAGCGCCTCGTTGAGGATGATCGGCAGGCCGCAGATATGGGCGATGGCGCAGCGGTTGTCAGGATTGAAACATTCGACCAGCGCGAAATCGGGCTCGGTCGCACGAATGACCGCACCGAGATTGATCTCGTTCGCGGGGCGGGCCAGGGTGAAGCCGCCCGAACGGCCCCTGACGCCAAGCAGAAACTCGCTTCTGGTCAGGATGTTCACCACTTTCATCAGATGCGCGCGCGAGATACCGTAGGCATTCGCCGTCTCCTCGATGGTGACAAGCCGATCCTTGCGCGAATGGGCATACATGAGCACACGCAGCGCATAATCGGAGAAAGATGTCAGTCGCATCAAGCGCCCCTTCTTGTGCGGGTCCGGGAAAATCGTGTCACTATCCGCTTTCGGCCCCTGGCGGACAAGGGCCGTCGCGGGAAGGTTACCTGACTCGTCAGATAAAATATATTGACAATGCATCTTATAGGAAAGAAGAGTCGCCATGGTCCCTGCCATCGGCAGGGATCCCCTCACGTTGAACAAGGACCAGGGACCATGACCGATACAACAACCACAACCAGTGACGCCGATGTTGTCGATGTCCGCAGCCTCATCCCCATGCAGCGGCATGCAAAAATCTTCCAGCTCGTGGACGAGCTGCAACCGGGCAAGCGTTTCATCCTTGTGACCGACCACGACCCCAAACCACTCTACTATCAGCTTGAGGCCGAATATCCGGGTCAGTTCTCCTGGACCTATCTGGAGCAGGGCCCCGAAGCCTGGCGGGTCGAGATCGCCAAGAACCCCGCCTGAATCCGTGACCGTGGCGCGCCGGGCTTCGCGGTCCGGCGCCTCCTGCTGAAAGGCCCTGCCCATGATGGGTGCCACCCTCTCGCGCTGGACCATGTCCTTCTTCGCGGCGGCACTGCTGTCGCTGATCATGGCCGAAGTGCTCATGATTCTGGGTGTGGGCTATCCCACCGAGGGAATCGCCGATGCGGGCAGCCTGATCGTCGTCCATGTCACGGCCATCGGCTGGCTGAGCCTGCTGATGTGCGGGGCGCTGCTGCAGTTCCTGCCGGTGCTGGTGGCACGCACGCTTTACAGCGACCGGCTGTCGCTCCCGGCGCTGGTCGCGCTCGTGACGGGACTTTTCGCGCTGGTCCTCGGATTCATGCAATTCGGCGGGATCATGCAGACGCAGGCCCCGTGGTTTGCGCTGGCCGCCGTGCTGCTGATCGCGGGTTTCGCATTGATCCTGTGGAACCTCGCCCTGACGCTGAAAGAGGCCGACGAGGTTCCCCTGCCTGTCTGGTTCGTGATCGGCGGGCTGATCGCAGCGGTGTTCACCGTGGGCCTCGGCGCGGTCTTTGCCACGACCCTGGGCGGCGGGCAGGTCGGGTGGATGGCTGTTCTGACGGGCGCGGGCGTGCCGGTTCATGCGATTGCGGGCCTGGGCGGCTGGCTGACCTTCACGGCGATGGGGGTAAGCTATCGGCTGCTGGCCATGTTCATGCTCGCACCCGACCTGTCGCGCCCGACCACGCGGCTGGCGCTGATCCTCGGCTCGGCGGCGCTGGCGATTGCGGTCGTGGGCGGAATTGCTGTCATCCTCGCGGACGGAAACCTGACGCTCGCGCTGCTGGCGGCACTGGTGATCGGTGTTGCGGCACTGGTTCTTTACGGTTTCGACATCGTCTTTCTCTACCGCAAGCGCCGGCGCCCGGTGATCGAACTCAACAGCCGCACGGCCGGGATCGCGCTGGCGTCGCTGGCCGCGACCGTGGTGCTGATGCTTGTGCTCGTAGCCTTCGGCCAGCTCGGAAACCAGATCGCCGCCGTGGTATTCCTCGCCGCGTTCGGCTGGCTCACGGGGCTTGGCCTGTCGCAACTGTTCAAGATCGTCGCCTTCATGACCTGGCTGGAAACCTATGGCCCGATCATGGGCAGGATGCCGACACCGCGCGTGCAGGATCTGGTGGTCGAGGAGCGGGCGCGCAAATGGTTCTGGACCTATTTCGGCGGCACCTGGACCGCAACGCTCGCGCTGCTGGCCGGGCAGGCGCTGCTGTTTCGCGTCATGGTCCTGGTGATGCTGATCGGCACGCTGGGTCTTGTCGCACAATTCCTGCGGACCCGTCGCCTGCTAGATATCGACGCGGCCAAACGCCTGCCCGAAGGCACCCGCAAGCCGCAACTCCTCATCTCCAACGCCACCTGAGCCAAACGCAGGAGACATATATGACGATCACATACGTGGATCTCGACGTCCGCCCCATCCTCATCGCCGGGGGCGAGCCCTTCGGCGAGATCATGGCGGCGGTCGAAGGGCTGCCGCCCGGTCATGGCCTGCGCCTGCTGGCCAGCTTCAAGCCGGTGCCGCTCTTCGCGGTGATGGCGAAGAGGGGCTTCGATCATGCGGAACGCGAGATCGGCGACGGCGACTGGGAGGTGCTCTTCTCGCCCGCGGGCGCGGCAGCCGCTCCTGCACCGGAACCTGTCGCGGCAGACGGAAGCAACTGGCCCGCGCCGGTGGGCGAGGCCATGGACCTGCGCGACCTCGACCCGCCCGAACCGATGCAGAAGGTCATGCAGGCCATCGAGGCGGCCGATCCCGGCGATGTCGTCTCGGCCCTCCTGTGCCGCAAGCCGCCGATCCTGATCCCCGAACTCGAGACTCTGGGCCATGAATGGCACGGCGGTTTCGAGGATGGCGGCGAAAGCTACCGCATCTTCATCCGCAAGCGGGCAGGCTGAGCCCGTCCCCCACCTCATTCGCTGAAAGACGAGTCCATGTTCATCGAGACGCAAGCGACTTCCGATCCCGCAACGCTGAAATTCCTGCCTGGCCGCATGGTGCTGGCGGTCGGCACCTTCGAGGCCACGACCCGCGAGGCCGCCTCGCAGTCACCGCTGGCACAACGGCTGTTCGAGGTGGACGGGGTAACGCGGGTCAGGCTCGGCTCTGACTGGGTCGGCGTGACGCAGACGAAAGGCGACTGGCAGCACCTGAAGCCCGCCATCCTTGGCGCGATCATGGAACACTATCTTTCGGGCGCGGGAGCGATCGAAGGCGAGGCGGGGGCCGATGCCCCGACCGAACGCTTCTCGCCCGTTCCCGGCGGTGACGAATCCGGGGCGATCACGCAGATCCGCGAGGCGATCCGCCAGGTGATCGACCCCGAGCTTGGCTTCAACATCCTCGATATCGGCCTGATCTATGATGTCGCCATGGATGATGACGGCGCGGTCAAGGTGATGATGACCACGACGACGCCGGGCTGCCCGGCCACGAACTACCTCAAGACCGGCACACGCGAGGCGGCACTGTCGGTCGATGGCGTGACCTCGGCCGATGTCGAACTCACCTATGACCCCCGCTGGGGCCCCGAGATGATGTCTTCCATCGCCAAGGCGCATTTCGGCATCCCCGAGGGCGAGGGGTGGTGACCCCCGCACCCACCGGCGAGGCCGCGCTGGCACCGCTCCTGATCGAAAGCCTGGATGCGCTGGCCGATGCGGGCGAGGCGGACCGTGCCTGCCGCATCGCCGGGCGGGCCTGCATGCAGTTGCGCAAGTCGGACGAGGCGGCGGCGCGTCG
>CAYUBT010000113.1:0-1472 GCA_964443055.1 uncultured Rubellimicrobium sp. | reverse complement strand
CCGCCGAGCGCGTGGCCGTAGTTGCCCGAGGTCAGGAAGCTCACGATCTCGCCGTCACGCAGGATCGGCTCGTTGTGATAAAGCAGTGGTTCGGGGTCGGTCAGCAGGAACTGGACCAGACGACGCGACAGCCCCTCCTCGCGCTTGCGCAGCACCGCGTCGCGGCCCAGAAAATCGCCCTTCTTCGTCCTGACGGCAAAGCCAAGACCGGCCTCGAGGACATGATCCTCGTCAGTGATGTCATGGCCGAAATGACGGAAGGCCTTCTCGATGCGGCAGGAATCCATCGCATGCAATCCGCAGAGCTTCAGTCCGACCTGCGCGCCCGCCTCTTCCAGCACCTCGAACACATGGGCGGCCTGATCGGTCGAGACATACAACTCCCAGCCCAGTTCGCCCACATAGGTCACACGGTGGGCGCGAGCGAGAGTCATGCCGATCTCGATCTCGCGGGCCATGCCGAAGGGATGGGCCTCGTTCGAGAAATCATCGGGCGACACCAGCGACATCAATTCGCGCGCACGCGGCCCCATGAGGGGCAACACGGCCTCGCCCGCGGTCACGTCGGTGACGACCACGCGGTATTCGCCCTGATGACGGCGCAGCCAGGACAAGTCGCGCTGCAGGGTCGCGCCGGGGACGACGAGGAAAAAGGCGGCTTCCGACAGTCGCGTCACGGTCAGGTCGCTCTCGATCCCGCCGCGCGCGTTCAGCATCTGCGTATAGACGATCCGGCCCGGGGCAACGTCCATGTCGTTACCGCAGAGATACTGCAGGAACGGCAGCGCGTCCGGCCCCTCGACCCGGATCTTGCCGAAGCTCGTCATGTCGAGCAGGCCCACGCCCTCACGCAGGGCCATATGCTCGGCGCGCTGGTTGTCGAACCAGTTCTGGCGCTTCCACGAATAGCGATATTCGCGCTCCTGCCCCTCGTCCGCGAACCAGTTGGCTCGCTCCCAGCCCGCAACCGCGCCGAAGACCGCGCCTCGTGATTTCAGATGTTCATGCAGGGGCGAGCGGCGGATGCCGCGCGAGGTCTCCATCTGGCGGAACGGGAAATGGTCGGCGTAGAGCAGTCCCAGAGTCTCGCTCACCCGCTCCTTCAGGTAGCGCCGGTTGCGCTGGAAGGGCTGGGCGCGGCGGATGTCCACTTCCCACAGGTCGAAGGGCGGCGCACCGTCCTCCATCCATTGCGCAAGCGCCATTCCCGCCCCCCCGGCCGAAGCGATGCCGACGGAGTTGTAACCGGCGGCGACCCAGTAGCCCGCAAGCTCGGGGGCCTCGCCCAGATAGTAGAGATCATCGGGCGTGAAGCTTTCCGGCCCGTTGAAGAACGTGTGAATCCCGGCCTCGGCCAGAATGGGCATGCGCTCCACCGCCTGTTCGAGGATCGGCTGGAAATGGTCGAAATCCTCGGGCAACTGGTCGAAGCAGAAATCCTCGGGGATGCCATCCATGCCCCAGGGCTTGGC
>CAYUBT010000112.1:2735-8716 GCA_964443055.1 uncultured Rubellimicrobium sp. | reverse complement strand
CCTTCCCACCACTTCTGAGGATTCCTTTCATGGCGCACGCCCTGCGGGCCGACACCCCCACCGAGCAGACGGCCCTGCGGGCCGCTGCCCGGTCCTTCCGGGTGAATCCCGCCTTTGATACTGAAGAAGCCCTTCAGGCTTTGGGCGTGGGCGAGGCATTGGTGTCCGTGCTGGACGAGAAGCCGCCCGGGCGGCAGCCGGTGACGACGGCCCTTGTCTCGACCGAAAGGATCGATGAGGTCGTCGCGCATCTGCGCCGGGCGGTGGCCGAAGGGCAGCAGGCCTATTGGGTCTGCCAGCTGGTGGACGAATCGGACCAGGTCAACCGCACCGCCGCCGAAGAGCGCCACCGGCATCTTGCCGCTGCACTGGGGGAGGATGTCGTCGGGCTTGTTCACGGGCAGCTTCCCGCTGCCACGCGCGACCGGGCCATGGATGATTTCATCGCCGGACGGAGCCGTGTCCTTGTCGCCACCACGGTGATCGAGGTGGGGGTGAATGTGCCTGCCGCCACGATCATGGTGATCGAGGGGGCCGAAGGCTTCGGCCTCGCGCAATTGCACCAGTTGCGCGGACGGGTCGGGCGCGGGACGGCGCGCTCCACCTGTGTTCTGCTCTACACGCCTCCCCTGTCCGGTCCGGGGCGCAGACGGCTCGAGATCCTGCGGCAGACGGAGGATGGTTTCCGCATCGCCGAGGAGGATCTCGCCATGCGGGGGGCGGGTGACGTGATCGGCACCGCGCAATCGGGCCTGCCCCGGTTCCGGATTGCGGATCTGGAACGGCAGGCCGGGCTGATGGCGCTGGCCCAGCAGGATGCGCGCACCCTGCTGGTGGCGGACCCTGGGCTGAACGGGGAACGGGGGCAGGCGGCACGTCTTCTCCTGTGGCTGATGGAACAGGACCGGGCAATCCGGCTGATCGGGATCGGTTGATCACCTGTTCTCATCGTGACGAAAACATCTTGACAAACAGTGAACAAAATAGAACAAAGAGGAAACTTGATAGACGAGGCCGCCATGTCGCATGAAATCAGGAATATCGTCCGGACAGCCGCCGACCATGCGCTGGCCGATACGGTCGGCCTCATCGCCCTTGTTGCGCTCCTGTTCGGGGCGCTGCATCTGCCTGCCCTGTTCTAGATCTGCCCGCGTTTTTGCGGCGTGCCCGCTCGGGCCGTCGCCTGCCGAAAACGCCAACTCGCGCCGCCATCCTGCCTGGATGCGCGGCGCTTTTTATCCCGCCTGCCGTGCTTCGGCATCATCGAACGCGGTCAGGGTGGCATCGAGCGCCAGCAGGATCGAGCCATGCCGGTTGCGGTGGTCGCGCGCGACGGTCAGGATGCCGAGTCCGTCGAAGGGCGGCGCGGGGGGTGGCCCGCCATCGGCCAGCATCCGGGCAAGGGCCTCACGCGCGCGCGCGATATCAGTGCGGCTGCTCCCGATGACCGCCCGGCCGACAATCGACGCCGCCGCCTGGCCAAGGGCGCAGGCGCGGACATTCTGGCGAAAATCGCGGATGATTCCGTCGTCGAGATTCAGGTCCACCGTCACCGTCGAGCCGCACAGCGGTGCGCGGCGCGTACCGGTTCCGTCAGGCGATTCGAGCCGCCCGCACAGCGGCATGTCGGCCGCCAGCGCAAGAATCCGCGTCGAATAGAGCGCCACCAGTTCGGAATCACCCGCCATCACCTGCTTCCCCCGCTGCGCCATGCGGTCTAGATAGGACGGCGTCAGGCAGAAGGACAGGGGCGATGGGGTTCGATCCCGACAGTTTGACCTATGATTCGCGCGGACTTGTGCCCTGCATCGCCCAGGACGAGACCACGGGACAGGTGCTGATGCTGGCGTGGATGAACCGTGAGTCCGTGGCCCGGACGCTGGAAACGGGGCTTGTCACCTATTGGTCGCGCTCGCGCGGGGAGTTTTGGGTCAAGGGCATGACTTCGGGGCATTTTCAGCATCTTGTCTCGCTGCGCGCAGATTGCGACCGCGACTGCCTGCTGGCGATCGTCCGGCAGGAGGGGGTAGCCTGCCATACAGGATCATTCTCGTGTTTTTTCAATGATATGCAGCCTATACCTAATATATCGCACGAAGAATCATAACCCTGCCATCCGACGGATATCCTCCGGCGTCGCGCCGTCTTCACGGTAGCGGGACAGGGCGCGGGCGTGGTCGCGTTTGGCCAGCCTGCGGCCCTGTTCATCCCTTATCAACCGGTGATGGTAAAAGATGGGCGTGGAGAGCCCGAGAATCGCCTGAAGGAGGATATGGATCGCGGTCGAGGGGAAAAGATCCACGCCCCGCACCACATGGGTGATCTGCTGGGCCGCATCGTCCAGGGTCACGGCCAGATGATATGATGTCCCGCAATCGCGACGCGCGAGGATGATGTCTCCGATCTCCTGTCGGTATCGCGTGGCAGTGACGGTCGTTTCTCCGGCATGGACGGGGCCGGTTTCGGTGAAGGACAGGCTGCGCCCGCCGAGCCGGTCGAGCGCGGCCGCCATGTCGAGGCGCAGATGCATGTCGTCGGGCATCCGCTGCGGGCGCGGAAGATTGCGGCAGGTGCCCGGGTAGAGAGGACCGCCGGGACCGCTGGCGGGTGCGGCCGTTATCCGGCTGCCCGTCCGTTGGATGGGGGTCATGGCCGTTGCTTCGGCCGGGGATCGGACAGGGGCCGCAGCCGTCGCGCCGGTGCGACTGTGGTCAGCGTCGGCCCTGTCGGGGTTTCGGGTCGCGCCCGGGCCGTGCCTGTCTTTCGGCGCAATCCAGAGGGCGGCATCATCGCAGGCAGTTCGGGGTGCGGGTGATTCCTGCGGAGCGGAGAGCGCCTCTTCGATATCGCGCCGCGTGCATTGACAGGGATAGAGGAGCCCGATGTCCCACAGATGCTGCAACGCCTCGCGATGGGCGGGAAGCCGCGTGGATTGCCGCAGGGGCGGGGCGTCGGCATGGATGCCGAGCCAGGAAAGATCGGCGAGGGCGGCCTCCTCCCATTCGGGACGCGCCCGCTGACGGTCGATGTCCTCGAAACGGATCAGGAAGCGTCCGGCGGCCGCGCGCGCCATGTCATGAGCGAGAAGAGCCGAACAGGCGTGGCCCAGATGCAGCGGGCCGGTGGGTGAGGGGGCGAAACGGGTGATCATCGGCGCAGCCGGATGCGGGAAGCTGCCCGGACTGAAAGATGAATGTCCGCCGGAGGCAAGGAAAAAGCAGCGGCAGACCGGGCTTGCCCGGCGTCGCGCAGTTCGTCATCAGGAGTCCGGGGGGCGCAATCGTCCGGCCGTTGATGGAATGCCGCGCCGGCTTTGCCACCGCCGCCGACGGGGTTCGGGAAAGGCCGACCGGGCCGGATATCCGTTCACGACGCAGGATGCGTCGCAGGCAGCGACTGCGCCGTTCGGGAGAAGGCGCGGGCATGCCGCGATGACCCGGGCTCGCCCTCTGCGGCGGGGAATGGTGGCGATGACGGGACAACAGGGGCGATCGGAATGGCTGACCGGCCGCCAGGGTCTTTCAAGATGACCCGGCCCCGGTGTTATCCCGCCAGCCTGAGCCAGTCGTTCCAGTCGGCCTTGGCGCGGTCGGTATAGGCACGGTAGCGGTCCTTGCGGCCGCGTCTTCCGGCCGGGCCCTCGACCGGAGGGAAGAGGCCGAAGTTCACGTTCATCGGCTGGAACGACCGTGCGTCGGCCCCGCCGGTGATATGGTTCAGCAGCGCGCCGATTGCCGTTGTCTGCGGTACGGGCGGAAGTTCGCGCCCGCGGATCCCGGCCACCGCGAGACGCGCGGCCAGAAGCCCCATCGCGGCGCTTTCGACATAGCCTTCGACCCCGGTGATCTGCCCGGCAAAGCGGATATTGGGCTGCGCCTTCAGCCGCATCTGCCCGTCCAGCAGGCGGGGAGAATTGATGAAGGTGTTGCGGTGAATGCCGCCCAGCCGGGCGAAAGAGGCATTTTTCAGCCCGGGAATCCGTTTGAATACCTCAACCTGTGCGCCATACTTCATCTTGGTCTGGAAGCCGACGATATTGTAGAGCGTCCCCAGCGCATTGTCGCGGCGCAGTTGCACCACGGCATAAGGCTTTTCCTCGGGATGGTGCGCATTGGTCAGGCCCACAGGCTTCATCGGGCCGAAGCGCAATGTCTCGCGGCCGCGTTCGGCCATGACCTCGATCGGCAGGCAGCCGTCGAAATATTGCGCGGTCTCGCCCTCGCGGAATCCGGTGCGTTCGGCGGCCAGCAGCGCGTCGATGAAGCCCTCGTATTCCTCGCGCGTCATCGGGCAGTTGATATAGGCGCGGCGCTCCTCGTCGCTCTCTCCCTTGTCATAGCGCGACTGGCGCCAGGCCACCGACATGTCGATGGTCTCGGCATGGACGATGGGGGCGATGGCATCAAAGAAGGCGAGGCTTTCGGCCCCGGTCGCCTTGCGGATGCTTTCGGCCAGCGCACCGGAGGTGAGCGGTCCGGTTGCCACGATCCAGTGACCGTCGCGGGGCAGGGCGCTGATCTCCTCCTCGCTGACCGTCACCAGCGGATGGGCGCGCAAGGCCACGGTCACCGCTTCGGAAAAGCCTTCGCGATCAACGGCCAGCGCGCCGCCCGCAGGCAGGCGGTGGCGACGCGCCATCTCGATCAGCAGCCCGCCCGCCCTGTCCATCTCCCAATGAAGGAGGCCGACGGCATTCTGTTCGTGATCGTCCGAGCGGAACGAGTTCGAGCAGACCATTTCCGCAAGCTTGCCGGTCTTGTGGGCGAAGGTGCCGGTGCGCGGCCGCATTTCGTGGATGACGACCGGGATGCCGGCATTGGCGGCGCTCCAGGCGGCTTCGGAGCCGGCCATGCCGCCGCCGATAATGTGAAGGGTCTCGGACATGCGGCGGGGTCTAGGCCGCGCGTCCGGTCAGATCAAGGCAATCCTCTCGCATCCGTGGGGGTCGGGAAAGCTGCGGTAGAGGCCGGAATCGGCGCGGGCGATCATCTGGTGCATCAGTTCGTAGCGGCGCACGGATTCGTCATCGGCATTGGCCAGCGAGGTGAAAATGTCGTCGAGCGCCGCGAAGCTGCGCAGGCTGATCTCGAGGATGAAGTCGGTATGCCCGCCCGCCGCAAGGCCGAGCGTGCGCCGCATCAGCCGCCAGTCGGCGATCAGATCGAGCCCGCGCAGGTGATCGAGCCATTGTTCGGCCGCCGCCGCGAAGGCAAGTGCACGCGCGTCGTTGTGCAATTCGATCAGGCAATGACAGACATGCATGGCAGATCCTCCGTCAGGAGAGCCTCGCCAAAAGGTCTTGAGATCGGGTGAATCAGAACACCGGGCGGCCGTCCGAGATGCCCCGGCTGCCGAAAGTCGTGCCCTGGCCCAGTTCGATCCGTGCGCCGATGCTCAGATAGGTGTCCGAAAGATCGTCAGCGGACATCTGCCGCACCTCGCCGAAGACGACGGGACCGCTGGCGAAGCGATATTCCCCGCCCAGCGAGGCGACGGTGAAATCCATGTCCCCGTTCACCGCATCGACTCCGCCCGTCAGGGCGAAGGCCTGGCCGAGCGCATAGCTGGCCGAGAGGCCGAGGAATTCGCCCGAGACGGTGTCGGCTTCGTAATGACCGAGATGTCCGGCCAGATCCAGATCGCCGAGGGCCAGCGCGCCCTCGAGCCCGTAGGTCGTGGCCCGGTCGGACGGCAGGCTCTCGCGCGCCCAGTAGACGCCGACGCTGGTCCCCGGAGAGAGTTCGTAGATCCCGTGCAGCGTCACTGCCGACGAGCGGCCCGAAATGCCGCGCCAGTCATGGGCCGAGACGTCGACCCCGACCGATAGCCCGTAGACGAGACTGAACTCCACGCCGCCGCCATAGCTGGTGCTGCCGAAGGTGCGATCTTCCGTCAATGTCGCCAGTTCCGCCGAAAGCTCTGCCCCGACGAACCCCTGGCCAACAGCCAGTCCGGGAACGGCCACGAGGGCGGCGGCGAGG
>CAYUBT010000112.1:0-2635 GCA_964443055.1 uncultured Rubellimicrobium sp. | reverse complement strand
GACGAACCCCTGGCCAACAGCCAGTCCGGGAACGGCCACGAGGGCGGCGGCGAGGATGCTGCGCGCGTATGTCATGCCTGATGCCTCTTGCTGCGGGGCGGTTCTGTGCCGCCCATCTTGATGAATCATCGCAGACAAGACCGGGTGGCGCAAGCCGCGAGGGCGCAGGATCAGGGTGCCGAACTCATATTGCGGTGAAGTTCGGATCTTCCGTCCGAAGTGCTGGGATGACCTCGAACAGCGTCACGGACGGGCATGACGGGCATTCGGGCCGCTGGATTCCCGCGAAATCCCTGTCATTGCGAGGAGGCGTCAGCCGACGCGGCAAACCAGAAACGTGGGGCATCCGGGTTGCTTCACTGCCGCTCGCAATGACGGGGCAGGCGGGGTCCTGGCCGCTACGCCTCGCCCTCTTCGTCATCGTTTTCGGCCACGAGGGCGACCGTCACGACCTCTTCGTCACCCGAGACATCCAGCACCTTCACCCCGCCGGCCGAGCGCGAGCGGAAGGAGATCTGCTCCACCGGTACGCGGATCGACTGGCCGCCCGAGGTCGCGAGCATGATCTGGTCGCCCATCTCGACCGGGAAGGCAGAGACGAGCTTGCCGCCACGCAGGGTCTTCTCATAGGCCGCGACACCCATGCCGCCGCGTCCCCGCAGGGGATAATCATGGCTTGAGGACAGCTTGCCCTGGCCCTTGGCGGTGATCGTGAGGATCAGGTTCTCGGCTTCGGACATTTCAGCATAGCGTTCGGTCGCCAGCGGCCCGGCCTCGACCGGAGCCTCGTCCTCGTCGGGCTCCTCGGCCTCGTCCCCCGCCTGGCCGAGCATGGCGCGGCGCATCTTGAGGAAGGCGGCGCGCTCCTCGGGGCTCGCCTCGAAATGGCGGATCACCGCCATGGAAACGACGCGGTCATCACCCTTCAGCCTGATGCCGCGAACGCCGGTGGAATCGCGGCCCTTGAAGATGCGCACATCGGGGACGGCGAAGCGGATCGCGCGACCGCTGGCTGTCACCAGAAGGATGTCGTCACCTTCCGAACAGGTGCGGGCGTCGATCAGGCTCACCCCTTCGGGCAGGTTCATCGCGATCTTGCCGCGTCGGGTGATGTTGGTGAAGTCCGACAGGGCGTTGCGCCGCACGTCCCCGCGCGAGGTGGCAAAGAAGATCTGCAGATCGTCCCACCTCTCCTCCGGGTGGTCCACGGGCATGATCGCGGCGATCGAGACGCCCTGCGCGATCGGCAGGATATTGACGATCGCCTTGCCCCGCGCCGTGCGCCCCGCCAGCGGCAGGCGCCAGCATTTGAGGTTGTAGGCCATGCCGTCGGTGGAGAAGAACAGAAGCTGTGTATGGGTATTGGCGACGAAGAGCGTGGTCACCACGTCGTCTTCCTTGGTCGCCATGGACGAAAGCCCCTTGCCGCCCCGGTGCTGTGCGCGGAATTCGGCCAGCGGCGTGCGCTTGATGTAGCCGCCCGCCGTGACCGTGACGACCATGTCCTCGCGTTCGATGAGATCCTCGTCGTCGAGATCGCCTTCCCAGTCGGCAATCTCGCTGCGGCGGGGCACCGAGAAGAGATCCTTCACCTCCTCGAGTTCGTCGCGAATGATGGCGAGGATGCGGTCGCGCGAGGCGAGAATGGCGAGATAGTCGCGGATTTTTTCGGCCAGTTCCTGCAGTTCCGCAGTCACTTCCTGCACGCCGATCTGGGTGAGTCGCTGCAGGCGCAGTTCCAGAATGGCACGGGCCTGCGCGTCCGAGAGGTTGTAGGTCCCGTCCTCGTTGATCGTATGCGAGGGATCATCGACCAGCCGGATATATTCGGCAATTTCATGGGCGGGCCAGCGCCGGATCATCAGTGCCTCGCGCGCCTCGGCGGCGTCGGCCGAGCGGCGGATCGTGGCGACGACCTCGTCGACATTCGAGACCGCCACGGCGAGGCCGCAGAGCACATGCGCCCGCTCGCGCGCCTTGCGCAATTCGTAGGCGGTGCGGCGCGCGACGACCTCCTCGCGGAAGTCGATGAAGTGGCTGAGGAAATCGCGAAGCGTCAGGGTCTCGGGGCGGCCGTGGTTCAGCGCGAGCATGTTGCAGCCGAACGAGGTCTGCATCGGCGTGAAGCGGAAAAGCTGGTTGAGCACCACATCGGCGGTGGCGTCGCGCTTCAGTTCGATGACGACGCGAACGCCCTCGCGGTCGCTTTCGTCCTGCACATGGGCGATGCCCTCGATGCGGCGGTCGCGCGCGGCTTCCGCGATCCGCTCGATCATCGTCGACTTGTTCACCTGATAGGGAATTTCGTCGATGATGATGGCGTAGCGGTCCTTGCGGATTTCCTCGACATGGGTCCGCGCGCGGATGATCACCGAGCCACGCCCCTCGAGATAGGCGCGCCGCGCGCCCGAGCGGCCCATGATGAGGCCGCCGGTCGGGAAGTCGGGGGCGGGGATGTAGCGGATCAGGTCTTCGGACGAGAGGTCGGGATCCGCGATCAGCGCCAGCGTGGCATCGACCACCTCGCCCAGATTGTGGGGCGGAATGTTCGTGGCCATGCCGACGGCGATACCGCCGGCGCCATTGACCAGCATGTTGGGGAAGCGCGCGGGCAGGACGGTGGGTTCGCGGTCCT
>CAYUBT010000111.1:0-8790 GCA_964443055.1 uncultured Rubellimicrobium sp. | reverse complement strand
CTGGTCGATCTCGGCATATTGCGCCGCGCCTGGAACTATTCCCGCGCCGATTTCGCCGCCGTGGCGGTGACGATCCTCGCGACGCTGATCCTCGGTGTCGAGGCGGGGGTGAGCGCGGGCGTGGTGCTTTCGATCCTTCTGCATCTGTGGAAGACCTCGCGCCCGCATGTGGCCGAGGTCGGCATCGTCCCCGGCACCCAGCATTTCCGCAACATCCTGCGCCACAAAGTCGAGACCGACCCCCATATCGTCACTCTGCGCGTGGACGAGAGCCTCTATTTCGTCAATGCCCGCTTCCTCGAGGATTACGTCATGGCCCGGGCCACCGGCGACGAGACCCTGCGCCATGTCGTCCTTCTGTGCTCGGCGGTGAACGAGGTGGACATGAGCGCGCTCGAAAGCCTCGAGGCGATCAACGAACGGCTGAAGGCGATGGGGATCACCCTGCATCTCTCCGAGGTGAAGGGCCCGGTGATGGACCGCCTGCAGCGCTCGTCCTTCCTCTCGTCGCTCACCGGCAGGGTGTTCCTGTCGCAATGGGAGGCGGTGGAGACGTTGCGGGCAGGATGAGGGCGCACCGCCCCCGGCCCCATCGCGAGGAACCGAAATACAAAAGGCCGCGAGGTGATCTCGCGGCCTTTTCAATTCACTGCAGGATGAAGCTGATCCTCAGCCGCCGGTCATCCGCGCGACTTCGGCGGCGAAGTCGTCTTCCTTCTTCTCGACCCCCTCGCCCACGACCATGCGCACATAGCCGGTGATCTCGACACCCGCGTCCCTGGCGGCGTCGGCAACCGACTGGTCGGGATTGATCACGAAAGCCTGGCCCAGAAGGGTATTCTCGGCGAAGAACTTGCGCATCCGCCCGGGGATGATGTTGTTGTGGATCACCTGTTCGGGCTTGGGCTTCGCGGCGGTCGCATTCTCTTCCAGCGCCTTGGCGGTCTGCACCGACCGCTCGTGTTCGACGATGGCCGGATCGAGCGTCTCTTCGGACAGCGACAGCGGCGCGCTGGCGGCGATATGCATCGCGAACTGGCGGCCGATCTCGCCGGCCTTGTCGGCCGGACCCTTCAGCGCCACGAGGACGCCGATCTTGCCCATGCCCTCGGCCGCCGCATTGTGGACATAGGAGGCGACGGTCTCGCCCTCGAGCACCTCGACACGGCGCAGCGTCAGGTTCTCGCCGATGCGCGCGATGGCCGAGGTGATGGCCTGCGAGACGGACTCGCCCTTCAGACTGGCAGCGTTGAGAGCGTCGAGCGAGTCGCCATGATCCAGCGCGACCCTGGCGATATCACCGACAAGCGTCTGGAAATCGGCGTTCTTGGCGACGAAGTCGGTCTCGGAGTTGACCTCGACCGCGACCCCGCGCCCGCCCCGGACCTCGACCCCGACAAGGCCCTCGGCGGCAACGCGCCCGGCCTTCTTGGCGGCAGTGGCGAGGCCCTTGGTGCGCAGCCAGTCGACAGCGGCATCCATGTCGCCGCCGGTCTCGGTCAGCGCCTTCTTGGCATCCATCATGCCTGCGCCGGTGGTGTCGCGCAGCTCCTTCACCATCTGGGCGGTGATCGCCATGTCACTCTCCTTCATGAGATTCCGAAAAGCCCGGCAGGCGGTCGGCCTGCCGGGATACTGGCGGGGCGCAGCCCGCCGGATCAGGCCTGCGGTGCCTCGGCGGCGGCTCCGCCGGCAGCGGCGTCGGCTTCCTTGGCCTCGGCTTCGGCTTCGGCAGCAGCTTCGGCGGCGGCCTCCTCGGCCAGCACTTCCTCGGCCAGGGCCTCCATCGCGCCGATATCGACACCGGCCGCACCCAGCTGCGCCGACATGCCGTCAAGCGCTGCCCGGGCGGCGAGATCGCAATAGAGCTGGATCGCGCGCGAGGCGTCGTCATTACCGGGGATGATATGGGCCACACCATCGGGCGAGCAGTTGGTATCGACCACGGCCACGACCGGAATGCCAAGCTTGCCGGCCTCCTTGATCGCGAGATCCTCCTTGTTCACGTCGATGACGAACAGAAGGTCGGGCAGCCCGCCCATCTCGCGGATACCACCGAGCGAATTCTGCAGCTTGGAGCGTTCGCGCTCCATGTTCAGCCGCTCCTTCTTGGTCATGCCCTCGTAGCCACGGTCGGCCTGCTCATCGAGCGCGCGCAGCCGGTTGATGGACTGCGAGACCGTGTGCCAGTTGGTCAGCGTGCCGCCGAGCCAGCGGTGGTTCATGTAGAACTGCGCCGACCGTTCGGCCGCTTCCGCCACCGGCTTCTGGGCCTGACGCTTGGTGCCGACGAAGAGCACGCGGCCGCCCCGGGCCACGGTGTCGCGCACGACCTGCAGCGCCGCGTCGAGCATCGGCACGGTCTGGGTCAGGTCGATGATGTGGATGCCGTTGCGCGCACCGTAGATGAACTCGCCCATACGGGGGTTCCAGCGCGCCGTCTGGTGGCCGAAGTGAACGCCTGCTTCGAGAAGCTGGCGCATGGAGAACTCGGGCAGAGCCATGCAATATCCTTTCCGGTTTCGCCCTCGGCAGGGTTCGGGGTCGCCCCCAACCGGTGGACCGTCACGGGATGTCTCCCCGCGCATGGCCCGCCCCTGCCTGTGAAGTGTGCGCCGCCTAGCGCAGAGCGGCGGAGATGTCCAGAGCGGCACCCGGCCGGACAGGACTCCGGATCCGTCAGTCCTCCCGTCATCACGAGCAAAAGCGAAGCAAGCCATAATCCCCACGTCTCCGGCTTGATCCATTCTCGTCCGCAGGTGCCGGATCGCCCGCCGTCCTGTCCGCCCGGACGTGGTCAGACTGCCCCGCCGTTCACGAAAGGCCATCGGGCCACCCGTCCCCGATTGACCGCCCTTCCGTTCCGCGCAAGGAAGACGCATGACGCGGCCCGACATCATCTGTATCGGCGCGGTCCTGTGGGACATCATCGGCCGCACGGCGCAGGCCATGCGCCATGGCGCGGATGTTCCGGGGCACATCACCCGCCTGCCGGGCGGCGTGGCTTTCAACATCGCCATGACGCTCGCGCAGTCGGGGATGCGGCCGGCGCTTCTGGGCGTGATCGGGCGCGATGCAGAGGGTGATGAACTCGTCGCCGCCTGCCGTGCCCTCGGCGTGGACACGGACCACACCCTGCGCGAGGCCAGCCTGCCGACCGACCGCTACATGGCGATCGAAGGTGCGGGCGGTCTTGTCGCGGCCATTGCCGATGCCCATTCGCTCGAGGCGGCGGGCGCGCGCGTCCTTGCACCTCTGGGCGACGGCAGGCTTGCCAGCGAGGCCGCGCCCTGGGACGGTCCCGTCTGCCTGGATGGCAACCTCACCGACGCACTTCTGCACGGGATCGCCGTCTCGCCGCTCTTCGCCCGCGCGCGGCTCCATGTCGCCCCGGCCAGTCCCGGCAAGGCCGCCCGCCTCCGTGCGCTGCTGGGGCATCCGTCCGCCGTCCTCCATGTCAACCGCGAGGAGGCCGGGATCATCTGCGACGGGCACTTCCCGGATGCGGCCGGTGCAGCGCTCGGCCTGACCGCGCGCGGCGCGGCGCGGGCCGTGGTCACCGACGGGGCAGGACCGGCCGCCGATGCGACGGGCGACGAGGTCGTGACCGCCCTGCCCCCCAGGGTGCCGGTGGTGCGGATCACCGGCGCGGGCGACACATTCATGGCCGCCCATATCACCGCGACCGTCCGGGGTGCCGACCGCAAGACCGCGCTTCAGGCCGCACTCGACGCAGCCGCCGCCTATATCAGCAGGAAGAGCCCCGCATGACACTGCCCCTCAGCCATTCGCCCGAAGTCGCCGCCGCGCTGCAGGACAGCGCACCCGTCGTGGCGCTGGAATCGACCATCATCACCCACGGCATGCCCTGGCCGCAGAATGTCGAGACGGCGGCCAGGGTCGAAGAGACCATCCGCAGCGCGGGCGCGGTGCCTGCGACCATCGCCATCATGGGCGGGCAGGTGCATGTCGGCCTGACCGAGGGTGAACTCGATGCGCTCGGGCGGTTGCGGGATGTCGCGAAGCTCTCGCGCGCCGATCTTGCCGCCTGCCTCGCGCGCGGGGGCAATGGCGCGACGACCGTTGCCGCGACGATGATCTGTGCGCATCTTGCCGGAATCGAGGTCTTTGCCACCGGCGGCATCGGTGGTGTTCATCGTGGCGCGGCCACGAGTTTCGACATATCCGCCGACCTGCCGGAACTGGCACAGACTCCGGTGAATGTGGTGGCGGCGGGGGCCAAGGCGATCCTCGACCTGCCCGCGACATTCGAAATGCTCGAGACCCTGGGCGTTCCCGTCATCGCCCATGGCCAGGACGCGATCCCGGCCTTCTGGTCGCGTGATTCAGGGCTGGTGGCCCCGTTGCGCATGGACGATCCGCAACAGATCGCCGCCGCCTTCCGCCTGCGCCAGACGCTTGCCCTGCCGGGCGGACAACTGATCGTGAACCCGATCCCCGAGGCCGACGAGATTCCCGCCGAAACCCTCGCCCCCGTGATCGAGGCCGCGCTGGCCGAGGCGGAGGCGCAGGGCATCTCGGCGAAAGAGGTCACGCCCTTCCTTCTTCAACGCATCTTCGAACTGACCGAAGGCCGCAGCCTTCAGGCCAATATCGCCCTCGTCCTGAACAACGCGCGGCTGGGAGCCGCGATCGCCCGCGAACTGGCAGGGTAAGACTGGCAGACTGTCACTGCGGGGAGGTGCAGCCGGCCCGCAGTGACGAAGGGGGCCACACCCCACCGCCTGCGTTGCGGGGCGTGCGCAGATCGCCTATGAGCCGGAAACGCCGCCCGAGGAGTGAGCCCGTGAGCCGCGACACGCCCCCCTCCCCCGTCCCGCGCCGCCAGGGCTCGATCTTCGGCGCGCTCCGCAACAACCTGCTGGCAGGGATGATCGTCATCGCGCCCGTGGGGTTGACGGTCTGGCTTGTCTGGTCGCTGCTGGGCTGGGTGGACAGTTTCGTCTGGCCCTTCGTCCCGGCCGCCTACCATCCCGACGCCATCGTCAACCGGATCCTTGGCAACACGCGCGGCTCACCGCAATGGATCGAGGTGAACATCCGGGGCGTGGGCGTTGTGATCTTCGTCATCTTCACCGTCCTGGTCGGCTGGATCGCAAAGGGGCTGATCGGGCGCAGCTTCATCGCCTGGGGCGAGGATCTGGTCAGCCGCCTGCCCTTTGTCCGCTCGATCTACAGCGCGGTAAAACAACTGGCGGAATCGATCTTCACGCAAGGCGATAAGAAATTTGACCGCATGTGTCTCGTGCAGTTCCCGCGGCTCGAGAGCTGGTCGGTCGGTTTCATCGCCCCGAAGCCGAAAGGCGAGGTTCTGGAGAAGCTCGGCGCGCTCTGGCCCGACGATCCGGTGGTGGCCGTCTATCTGCCCACCACGCCCAACCCGACCAGCGGTTTCCTGATGTGGTGCCGGCAGAGCGAGATCATCGAACTGGACATGGGCGTCGAGGATGCGGCCAAGCTCGTGATCTCGGCAGGGCTTGTCTATCCGGGCGACCGCCAGCAGATCGAGGCGGCGCTGGGGGTCGAGACCAGGGACGGGGCCTGATTCGCCTTGCCGGTGCGAGGCGGCGAAGCCCCCTCCCCGTCAGAACCAGGAGCCGACCATCCGCGCCCCGGCGCTGATGTCACTGCCAAAGCCCTCGATCGTGCCGCAGGATGCGAGCGCGAGGAGCGCGACGAAGAGAACAAGTTTACTGTTCATCGGACCACCATACATCAGGCTCCCAGCCCGGCCAGTCACCGAACAGCGGGAGGCGTTCAGGGTAATGCAGATCGGCAGCATGGGCGATATTCGCCTCGTTCCACTGGTAGAAGGGGATCACGTAGCGCCCCGCCGTCAGCACCCGGTCAAGCGCCTGCACGGCGGCGCGGAAATCCTCCTGCGAGGGCGCATTGAGAATCGCGTCGATCAGCCCGTCGACCGCCCCGGACTTCACCCCCATGAGGTTGCGCCCGCCGGTATCGGCCTGTTCCGAGCCGAAATAGAGATATTGCTCGTTCCCGGGCGAGAGCGACAGGCCGACGCGATAATAGGTCATGTCGAAATCGAGCGCCGCGATCCGTTCGGTGTATTGCGCGCTGTCCACCTGATCGACGCTGACGCTGATGCCCAGCCTGCGCAGGGCCTCCGCATAGATATTGGCGATGGCATCCACCTCGCCGGCCCCGGTCTGCAGCACCAGCGTGAAGGAAAGGGGCTCACCCGCGCCGTTGCGCAGGACGCCCGCATCATCGACCTCCCAGCCCGCCTGTTCGAGCAGGTCGAAGGCGCGGGCGAGGTTGGCCCGGTTCGCGGCCGTCCCGTCGCTTTGCGGCAATGAATAGCCCTCGATCGTGCCCGGGATCAGTTCGTCGGCGAAAGGTTCGAGATAGTCGCGCACGAGGCCCCCGGCCTCGGTCCCCGGCTCCATGCCCAGGGGCGAGTTCGAGAAATAGGACTGGATGCGCGGCGACTGGCCGCCGGTCATCGCGTCATTGATGAACTCGAAGTTGAAGGCGTGGATCATCGCATCACGCACCCGCCAGTCGGCAAAGACGGGGCTGCGCGTGTTCATGACGAATCCCGTCATCCCGGTGGGCCGCTGATGGGCCACCTGATCAAGGACGATGCTCCCGTTGCGCACCAGCGGGAAATCATATTGCGTCTGCCAGCGCGTGACATTGGTCTCGCGCGTGAGATTCACCTCGCCGGTCTTGAAAGCCTCGAAAGCCGCGGTCTCGTCGCCGAAGAACTCGAAGCGGATCGTGTCGAGATTCATCGTCCCGCGCCGGAACGGCAGGTCGCGGCCCCAGTAATCAGGATCGCGGGTCAGTTCGACATGACGCCCGGCCTCGAAATCCGTCACCACATAGGGGCCGGGCGTGACCGGGATCATCTCGAGACCGTCGCTCGCGGCGAAATCCACCCCCTCCCATTGCGCGCGCTGCAGCACCGGACGCATTCCCGCCAGCAGCACCAGTTCCCGGTTCGCCGTGTTGAAGGTGATCCGCAGGCTGCGCTCGCCGGTCTGTTCGATCGTGTCGACCTGCGCCCAGAAACCTGCGTAACGGCCATGGCCCTCCGTTCCGAGAGTCTCGTAGGACCAGATCACGTCATCGACGGTCACCGGGCTTCCGTCCGAGAATCTTGCCTCGGGGCGCAGGGTGAACTCGACCCAGCTGCGGTCGGGGTCGGTCTCGACTGATTCGGCCAGAAGGCCGTAAAGGGTGAAGGGTTCGTCGAGCGAACGCCCCATCAATGTTTCCGTAACGAGATAAGTGAGTTGCCAGGGAACGGACCCACGGCGCACATAGGGATTGAGACTGTCGAAACTGCCCACCTCGGCGGTGACGATCCGGCCGCCGGTGGGCGCATCGGGGTTGGCATAGGGCAGATGTTCGTAATCCGCAGGCAGCGCCGGCTCGCCATACATGGCGATTCCATGCGCCGGATCGGCGAGCGCCGCCCCCGGACCAAGCGCGAGAATCAGCGCTGCGCCCGCAAGCGCCCGCCGGGGAAATGGTGATGTCATGGCCTGCACGCCCTCTGATCTGCGCGTTTTCGCGCGTTGTTGTCGGCCAGACTACACGCACTTTCCGGGTTTTTCAAACTTTCAGCTTGGCGAAGGGCGGAACCATGCTTATAAGGGACTCACTGCTCGATAGGTTTCTTGCCTGTATGAAACCTGCCTCAATAACTTCACGCCCGCCTCGTGCGGGCGTTTTTTTGTCCGCATCCCTTGCCTGCCGCTTTCGCAGGTGCAGCATGGTCCCCGGTGCCTCGTTGTGAGTCGCACTGCACGGAGGACGTCATGACCCTTGCCGGAAAGATTGCCATCGTCACCGGATCGAATTCGGGGATCGGTCTCGGTGTCGCGCGGGAACTGGCGCGCGCAGGTGCCGACGTGGTGCTCAACTCCTTCACCGACCGCGACGAGGACCATGCGCTCGCCGCCGGTCTGGGCCGGGAGTTCGGCGTCACCGCCCGCTACATTGCCGCAGACATGGCCGATGGCACCGCGTGCCGTGCGCTGGTGGAACAGGCGGGGGGCTGTGATATCCTCGTCAACAATGCGGGGATCCAGCATGTCGCCCCCGTCGAAGGCTTCCCGCCGGACATCTGGGACCGGATCATCGCGATCAACCTCTCCTCCTCCTTCCACACCATCGCCGCCGCCCTCCCCCTGATGCGCAGGGCAGGCTGGGGCAGGATCGTCAACATCGCCTCGGCCCATGGCCTCACGGCATCGCCCTACAAGTCGGCCTATGTCAGCGCGAAACACGGGGTGGTGGGATTGACGAAGACCGTGGCGCTCGAGACGGCGGAAGAGGCAATCACCTGCAACGCGATCTGCCCGGGCTATGTCCTGACCCCGCTGGTCGAGGCGCAGATTCCCGACCAGATGAAGGCGCATGGCATGGGACGCGAGGAGGTGATCCGCAAGGTGATGCTCGAACGCCAGCCCTCGCGCCAGTTCGCCACGACCGAGGAGATCGGCGGCACGACGGTCTTTCTCTGCTCGGCTGCGGCAGCGCAGATCACCGGCACGACGATCAGCGTGGACGGCGGCTGGACCGCGCTCTGAGCGTACGCGCCTTCGTCATTGAGAGGAGGCGCAGCCGACGCGGCAAATCAGAAACGTCGGGCATCCGGGTTACTTCGCTGACGCCCGCAATGACGGAAGGAGCGATGGTTCAGGGCCCTGCCGCAAACAGCCATGTTTCTTGACTCCGCGACCCCTCGTCACTATGTTCTCGCGCAGCCTGCAATCCGGCAGGCAGACGCCGGGA
>CAYUBT010000110.1:2888-8840 GCA_964443055.1 uncultured Rubellimicrobium sp. | reverse complement strand
ATGCGGCCCTGCCCTCACACGTCGGTATCGACGGCGCAGATGTCGCTGTCCACGACCACTGCGGGTGCTCGGGCGGTGATGCGCACGCGTTCGCCCGGGCGGCAGGGGCAGTGGAATTCGGTGTCGACCTGGTATTCGCGCGCGCCGACCCGGACCCAATAGGTCACGTCATGGCCCTTGAAGTCACGGGAATCGACGACAGCCTCGCCGCCGTCGGCACATTCGAGCACGAGATGTTCGGGGCGCAGTGACAGCAGGACGCTGCCACTGGCCGGGCGGGTGAGCGGGACCGGGCCGAGCGCGGTCTCGGCCATATCGCCGTCGGCCTCGCCGGAGATGAGATTGGTACGTCCCAGGAACCGGGCGACGAAGGCGCTTCGCGGACGGGCATAGACCTCTTCAGGCGTCCCGATCTGCTCGATCCGGCCACGGCGCATCACCGCAATCCGGTCGGCGAAGGACAGGGCTTCCTCCTGGTCGTGGGTGACGAAGATCGCCCCCACCCCGTTGCGGCGCAGCAGTTCGCGAATCTCGCGGCGGGTATTGTGGCGCAGGGCGGCGTCGAGATTGGAGAAGGGCTCGTCCATCAGGATCAGGCGCGGGCGGGCGGCGAACGTGCGGGCCAGGGCGACGCGCTGCTGCTGGCCGCCCGAAAGCTGGTCGGGAAAACGGTCGCCCAGACCCGTCAGTCCCACCATGTCGAGATAACCCGCCGCCGCCTTGTGCCGTTCCTTCCGGTCCCTGCCGCGAATGGCGAAGGCGACATTGTCGCTGACCGTCAGATGCGGAAACAGCGCGTAATCCTGAAAGACGATGCCGATGTTGCGCTTCTCGGGTTCGGCCTGCGAGATATCCGCCCCGTCGAGGCGGATGGTGCCTGCATCCTGCGGCTCGAATCCGGCGATCAGGCGCAGGGTCGTGGACTTGCCGCAGCCCGAGGGGCCGACCAGCGCGAAGATCTCCCCGGCCGCGACCGTGAAGCCGGCATCGATGACGGCAGGGGTCGTGGTCCCCGGAAAGGTCTTTCCGAGCCCGGCAACCTCGAGAAGGGGGATCGCGGTGATATCGTCATGCATCATCATCGCCTGCCTTCATAGCGCATGATGAGCCCGACAAAAAGACTCGCGAACAGGACGAGCAATGTCGCATAGGGTGCCGCCTCGTAAAGCATCCCCTCGGACGTATGGGCGAAGACCCGGGTTGCAAGTGTCGTGTAGCCGGTCGGCGCGAGAAGGAAGGTGATCGGAAGTTCCTTGACCACCATGATGAAGACCAGCAGCGCCCCCGCGATGATGGCGCGGCGCAGCCTCGGCAGGGTGACCCGGCGGAAGGCCTGCCACCTGCCGGCACCGAGGGCCCGCGCGGCCTCTTCGGTCCGCGTCCCCATCTGCAGCAGCGCGGAGCGGATCGGTCCCACCGTCAGGGCCATGAAGGTCAGCGTATAGGCGAAGATCAGCAGCCCCAGGGTCTGATAGGCCCAGGGCATGACGGTCAGCGCCATGAAGACCATGGCCAGCGCGAAGGCGAGCGGCGGGATGGCATAGCCCAGATAGACCAGCCGGTCGAGAACGGCCGCGAGACGCGAGGGATGACGGACCGTCAGATAGACCACCGGCAGGGCAAGCGCCGCCGCCAGCACTGCGGCGGGTGCGGCCGCCAGCGCGGAGCGCAGGAATACCTGCCAGAGACCGGCCAGGTCGAGCGAGGCCGGGGCGAGATTGAGCCAGTAGACGAGCACCAGGGCCGGCAGGCCGAGCGAGGCACCATGGACCAGCGTCAGGAACGCCCAGACGACGGGCCGCCAGCGCCCCAGCCGGACCACGGACGACCTGCGGGCAACACCGGTGCCCACCCGCGCATAGCGGCGGCGGCGCGAGAGCCAGCCCTCCATCGCGATGAAGCACAGGGTCACGCCCATCAGCATCAGCGCGAGCCAGGCCGCATAGACCCGGTCGAAGGCCGCCGCATATTGCGTGTAGATCGCATGGCTGAACACATCGTAGCGCATCAGGACGACAACACCGAAATCGCCCAGCACATAGAGGCCGATCACCAGCCAGCCCGCAGCAAGCGCGGGCATCAGATGCGGCAGAGTGATGCTGAAGAACGTGTTCCAGCGCGAGCGCCCGAGGCTGCGCGCGCTTTCCTCGAGCGCCGGGTCCATCCCCGTCAGGGCCGCGCGCAGATTGAGGAAGAGATAGGGAAAGGTGTAGAGCGACAGCGCCAGCCCGGCCCCCCAGAGCCCCCCCGGGCGCGGCAGGCGCAGGCCGAACATGGCATTGGCAAAGCCGTTGTAGCCCGACAGCCCGATCAGCGCATAGGCCATGACATAGCCGGGCACGGCCAGGGGCAGAACGCCGAGGAAGGCGTGGAGCCTGCGGAACCTCAGATCCGAACGGACCACCAGCCAGGCGAGCGGCAGGGCGATCAGCGTGGTCGCGGCGATGACGAGGGCGGTCAGCGAGAGCGTGTTGACCAGCAGCCGGAAATTGCGCTCGCGAAAGACGAGGCGCAGCAATTCGTCGGGTTCGGCCTCGAAGGCACGCAGGAGCAGATAGACAAGCGGAATGCACATGCACGCGCCCACGAGGACCGCGGACGCGAGCACGAATTTCGGGGGGCGGCTGCGTGGTGCCGCCCCTTTGACCGTCAAACTGGTCAGAGCAGCCCGACCTCCGTCAGGAGGGCCAACGTGCCTTCGAGATCGGAAATCTGGTCGATATCGACGGCGGGGCTGATTTCGAGCAGCGTGGCATAGGGTTCGAGGGTCGGATTCTCGATCACGCCGGGGATGACCGGATATTCATTGCCGGTGGTGGTGATGAACTGCTGGGCCGGAACCGACAGCAGGTAATCAATGAACTGGCGCGCGACATCCTGATTGTCGCTGGCCGCGACGACACCCGCCCCCGCGACATTGAGCAGGTTGCCGATATCGCCGGCCTCGAAATGGGTCTGGTCCACGGGAAACTCGGGATCAGGTCCGGTGTAGCGGCCCAGGTAATAGTTGTTGACCAGGCCGAAGTCGAAATCGCCGTTCGCGATGCCGACGATCTGGTTGCCGTTGTTGTTGATGACCACGGCATCATTGGCGATCATCCCCTCGAGCCATGCCTTGGCCGCATCCTCGCCTTCGGTGATGCGGAAGGCGGTGATGAAGGCCTGGAACGATCCGTTGGTCGGTGCCCAGGCGACACGGCCACGGTATTCCTCGTTCACGAGATCCTTGATCGAGGCCGGAATCTCGTCCTCACTTACGCGTTCGGTGGAATAGACGAGGACACGTGCGCGGCCGGACGTCGGGGCCCATCGGTCGGCATGGTTGCGGAAGGGCGCGGCGACGCCTTCGTTCACCTCGGCCGGAAGCTCGGCAAAGGACGAGGCCAGAGCGCCGAGCGCGCCGCCGTCCTGCGCCCAGAACACGTCTGCCGGGCTCTGGTCGCCCTCTTCGAGCAGGAGCGTCGCCAGTTCCGCGGTGCCGCCGTAGCGCACATTGACCGTGATGCCGGTGTCGCGCTCGAACTGGGTGAAGATCGGCCCCACCAGCGCCTCGCCACGACCGGAATAGACCGTCAGTTCCTGCGCCGACATGACGGTCGCGGCCATCGTGAGCGAAAGGGCGGTCACGCCACCCAGGAAAAGCTTGTTCATGACACTCCTCGTTATGTGGAAGGCAATCCGGCGCTGCCCGCTCATCGGGCAGAAGCAGAGAATTTGCATGGCGCCCCCCGGGGGCCTCGATGAAAGTGCCCGGTCTGTAAAAAAGTTGAGTGATCACGTCAAGTATTAAGTGCGCCGGAGCCCGGGCTCCCCTTCGTCATTGCGAGCGGCAGTGAAGCAAGCCAGATGTCCCGCCGTTCCGGCTTGCCGCGTCGGCTTCGCCTCCTCGCAATGACAATGCAACCTGCGTCCGGCACCCCGCCTCAGGCCGGGTCGATTCCGAGGTAGATGATGCACCAGGGGAAGGCGATCTCGCGCCCGACGATCCGGTCGAGTTCGCCCACGGTCAGATGGATCACCTCTCCTTCCGGGTAGCCCGCGTTCAGGACGAATGCGACCCGGGTTTCGGGCGGATAGAGGCCCTGTGCCTTCGCGACCAGCGCGGGCAGGTCGAGCCCCATGGCAAACAGCACCCAGATGTCGGGCAGGCTGCTTCCGTCCGCCTCCATGAAAGCGGAGAGCCCCGACATCTGCAGGCGCTGCGTCTGCCGGTGCAGGATCGACCGGGCCAGCGCCGCATTGGCGGCGTTGAAGCTGGATACGCCCGGGACCAGTTCGGGATTCAGATGGCGGAAGGCCTCGAGATAACCGCGATAGGGGCTGAAGAGCGCCGCATCGCCGGATTCGAGCAGCACGATGGTCTTGCCCGCGGCATGGGCAGTCTCGACCGTTCCGCGAATTTCGGCCTCTCTGCGGGCCGCTTCCTCGGGCGTTATCCGGCGCAGGGCGAGATCGGCAAACAGGCCGTGGCCGCCGTCGATGACCTCCTTGCCCGCCAGGTCTTCGGCAAAGCGCTGGCGCTGGCTTTCGGAGGCGATGACGAGATCGGCCTCCTGCAGCAGGTGCCATCCCCTGAGCGTGATGTTGTCGCGCGTCCCGGGCCCGGCATTGACGATCAGGAACCGCCCGGCCGTCACAGGTCGGGCCCGGCCGTCAGCACCGGCTGTTCGGCTGCGGTCAGGATCAGCGCGCCGGTTTCGGGATCGAGGTCGAACCCCGTGACCGTGGCGAGCGTGTCGATGAACGCCCGCTCAAGCGTCATCGTCGCCTCCTCGCAGGCCATCATCGTCATCGCCCCCGGGGTGATGGTCAGCCCCTCGCCCGAAAGCGCGACACCGGCATTGTAGCGATTGCAGGCGGCCTTGCCGAACAGGCCACCCGCAGCGAAACCGAGCGTTACCTCGGCCTCTGCGGGCAGGGGTTCGCCGTTCATCTCCCGCAGGCGCCAGTTGCCCTCCAGCAGCGCCCTCGGGTCCCCGCCGCAACCGGCCAGATCCCCGGACCCGGTGCGGATGGTGACCGTTTGCGGATAGGGCATGCCGGTCATCGTGTCATGGCACAGGCCGGGAGCAAGCGTCACCACCAGATCGCCGGAGGCCAGCACCGTGCCTGCAGGCCCGTCTTCCGCCGGGGGCAGCGGCGTGCGGATTTCCGAGCCGTCATGCCTGGCCAGCACCATTCCGTCCATCGAGAGGTTCAGCACCCAGCCCGGTTCATTGCCGCGCGCGGTGAGGGGAAGGGTTGCGGGGACGGCCACTGCCTTGCACTCCGGCAATTCCTGCCCGGCGATGACGACGGTGGCCATGTTGCCCTTGGTCCAGACCATGGTCTCGGGCTCCTGTCCGTCGCTGTAGCGCGCGCCCGAGGCCGAGATGGCCTGCGGCAGGACATGGACCACGCCGCCCACCCGCATGCGCGCCTCGTCACCGGCAAAGCCGAGGTCGATGATCATGTCGCCACAGCGCATCCGGCTGACGAAGCCCAGCGACACGAACCGATCGAGCATGATCGTGCCGAGATCGAGCGCGTCTTCGCCCGCAGGCACCGCGACGGGCTGCGAGACCCATTGCGCCACCCCGCCCACGTGGATTGCCGCGCGCAGGAATTGCGCGCCGGTATCGCCGGTGGAGACGGTGAAGGGCAGCGGCACCTGGGCACCGTCGCTGCCCGCGCGGAATTCGCCGGTGATCCCGGCCGGACCGCTCACCTCAACCATCAGTTCCGCCGACGGATCAAGCGCGATGCGCGGCAGATAGGCCACCTCCCCGCTGATGTCGCGGGCCAGGGCCGGCAGGGCGGAACCGATCAGGAGGGCGGCGAGGGAAAGTCGGCGCATTGCATGTCCTTTCACTGACGCGCGGCAGGGATGCGCGCATACTGGCGGGCGCGGTCTTGCGGATCAATCCTCGCATCCGTTGCTTTACCGATCGTGACCCGTGCCGCGGCGTCTTG
>CAYUBT010000110.1:0-2788 GCA_964443055.1 uncultured Rubellimicrobium sp. | reverse complement strand
GATCGTGTCGAAGAACGCGCTGAACATGTCCTGTCCGGCGACGGGGGCGGATCCGGCGGCCAGTGCGACGGCCAGACCGATGGCCGAGGAGACGGGATTGTGCCGCTCGCGCCCCTCGCCCGCGTTGAGGTTCATCACCAGCGTGGGCGAGAGGAACAGGCCGATGCGGATCACGTCCTCCCAGTCCTGCGGCAGGAGTGCATGTTCCTGCAGATGTCGCAGCCAGGGCGTCCAGAAATGCCGGGCCTTCACGTCCAGCAGCGCCTGCCGCACCGGGCTCGGGTGCCAGTCGGTGTCGAGATGCAGGCGGCCGTCCTCGAACCGCACCGCCGCCTGAAACTCCGCCGCAGCGCGGTCCGGGTCATAGAGCCAGAGCGGATGCGCAAAGATGTTGTGGAAGGTCGATTTCACCTCGGCCAGGAGCGAGGGCACCGAATCACCCGCGAAGGCCGGATCGAAGAAGGTCAGACGGTCGGCATCCTCCCCGCGCACATACCAGACATTGGCGTTATGGGCGTCGCCATGGGCGACAATCCCGCCCGCATCGGCAAGGGCACCGGGCGCATAGCGGCGGTGGGCCAGATCGAACATCTCGCCAAGGCTGCGCATATGTTCAACGCCGTTGATGACGGGGCGCGCCGTGCTCACCTCGTCCCAGGTCAGCCACAGGTCGCCGGGAAAGGCGAAGCGCCGCCCGTGGTAGAACCTGTGCAGCCTGCCGCCCGGATAGCGGCGGGTGCCGGGATCGAGAAGCCGTTCATGAAACAGCCGGTGGATCGGCTCGGCGGCGGATTGCCCGGGCGTGATCGGATGCAGGCTGTCGATGGCACAGGCAAGGATGCGGTCGTTCAGCCCGGCCTCGGCGGCCACGGCACGGGCGACGGCCTGGGGATCATCCAGCCGGTCAAGCGCAAACAGGACATCAGAGAAGCGCGGATCGGCGCGGCGGTGGTAGACCAGCACCTGCTCCCCCGGCAGGGTCGAGATATGGACCGGCGTATCGACCGGCAGCCCGGCCTGCGCGAGGATGCCCGCGCGGTAATATTCCCCGCGCATCTGCTCCTCGCCCTCCTCCTGATGGAACTTGAAGAAGAACTCGCCGTCACCCGAACGGAAGAACCCGTTGAGCGAATTGAGCGAATACTGATCGATGTTGATCTTCAGCCCCGTCACCGGGATGCCGAACAGCCCGGCGATGAACTCCTGAAGCATCGCCTCGGCGCGCGCGGGGTCGCGGGACGCGACCGCGCGGATTTCGGCGGTGCGCGAGGGTGCGGCTTCCATGTCAGCCGTCCCTGCAGCGGATGATGGTCTTGAGCCCCGCTACCTGCCCCGCAAGATGACGCGCATAGGCATCCGGCACGGCGTCGAGCGGGATCTCCTCGGCGATGAAGGCATCCAGATGCGGGGCCAGATCGGGGAGCATGTCATTCACCTCGAACAGTTCGTCGCCATAGGCGTGGCAACCTGCCAGGGTGATCTCGCGTTCGACCAGCAGCACCGGGTCGATGACCGGCCGCGCCGCCCCGATCCCGACCAGCGCCAGGGTGCCGCAACCGGCGATCCGCTCCAGCAGCGCGGCGATCACCGCATCATTGCCGGTCGTGTCGACGGAGTGGCCGAAGGGCGGCAGCGAGTCGTGCGTCGCTACCCTGCCCCCGGTTGCCTCTGCGACCAGACGGGCGCGGTCGGTATTGCGGTCAAGGACGGTGACGGCATGCCCCGCGCGGCTCGCGAGCAATGCCACCAACCCGCCGATCGGTCCGCAACCGGCGATGACGACGGGCACATCTGCAGGTGCGGCAAGGCGGTGCAGGGCATGGAGGGCAACGGCCAGCGGCTCCGCCATCGCCAGATGCCGGTCGGCGACGTCCCCGGTCGCACGCAGCACGTTGCGGGCAGGCAGGGTGACGGATTCAGCAAAGCCGCCGTCGATCACCTCGCCCAGAAAGCCCAGATTCTCGCAGACCTGCGAATGTCCCGCGCGACAGGCGGCGCAGGTTCCGCAGACATGGCGACTGTCCACCACCACCCTGTCGCCGGGTGCCACATGGCTGACTCCCTTGCCCAGTGCGGTCACGGTCCCGGTGAACTCATGCCCCGCGACCGAAGGTGCGCGCGTGATCCATGCACCGGTGCGGAAATTGTGCAGGTCCGAGCCGCAGATCCCCGCCATGGACACCGCCAGCGTGACCTCGCCCGCGCCGGGGGACGCAGGCTGCGCGACCTCCTCGACCCGCAGATCACCGATGCCGTGAAGACGGACCGCCCGCATGTCGTTCATCCTTTCAGATAACGGGCGCGCAATTCGCCCACCGCGTTCACATGCGAGGAAAAGCCCTCATAGGTGCCGAGGATGCGCGCGTTGCGGGCAAGGGGGGCGTAGCCCGGCTCCGTCACATAGCCGATGGAACTGCGGCGCATGAAATCCGCCACCGAAAGCGGCCCCCAGGAACGCGCACCCTGCGAGGTTGGCAGCACCGCATTGGGCCCGAGGCCGAAATTGGCGATGGAGACAGGCGTATGCGTGCCCAGCAGGATTTCCGCCGCCTCGGTGATGCTCCCCAGATAGTCGAAGGGCCGGGTCGAGAGGATTTCCAGATGTTCGGGCGCATATTCGTTCACGAAAGCGCAAGCGTCCTCCATGTCGCGCGCGAGCACGATGCCGCCTGCGGGCCCGGCGAGCACCGTCTGCGAAAACTCCGTTCGCTGGTCGGTCATCTGCGCCCAGAGGTCCGGCAGCGCAGCAAGGGCCTCGTCCACCACGCGCGGCGACGGCGTGACGAGC
>CAYUBT010000109.1:0-8866 GCA_964443055.1 uncultured Rubellimicrobium sp. | reverse complement strand
GACCCGCGCGCAGGAAGAGATGGCCCGCCTGACCGAGGGGCTCGGCCTGCCTCCGGGCATGAAACTGCCGTTCTGAACCCGCAATGGCCGACGCCCCGCGCGAGATCGAGGACCTGATCGCGCTCATGGCGCGGCTGCCGGGGCTGGGCCCACGCTCGGCCCGGCGCGCGGTGCTGCATCTGATCCGCAGACGCGACCAGTTGCTCACTCCGCTGGCGCGCGCCATGGCCGAAGTGGGCGCGAGCATCCGCCAGTGCAGCAATTGCGGCAATCTCGGCACCGGGGATCTGTGCACCATCTGCACGGATGACAGGCGCGCCACGGGCCAACTCTGCGTCGTGGCCGATGTGGCCGATCTCTGGGCGATGGAGCGCGCGCGGGTCTATGGCGGGCGTTATCATGTGCTGGGCGGGCTGCTCTCGGCGCTCGATGCCGTCGGTCCGGATGAACTGCGGATTCCGCGCCTTGTCGAACGGCTGGCCGAGGAAGGGGTGAGCGAGGTGATCCTCGCCCTGCCCGCCACGCTCGACGGACAGACGACAGCGCATTACCTCTCGGACTCCCTGCCCGGCGTGCGGGTGACGACACTTGCGCAGGGCGTGCCGGTGGGGGGTGAACTCGACTGGCTGGACGAGGGCACGATTGGGGCGGCGCTTCGGGCGAGGCGCGATCTGGACTGACTTATTCGGCCCCGTCCTCGGCCGGGATCAGCCCCTGGACCTGCCGGTCCAGCCAGAGGCGCAGATCATCCACGCCCGCGACGTAGCGCTCGAGATGCAGGGTCGCCGCAGGCACGCTTTCGGCGATTCGCGGCGCGCCGAGATAGACGGCAAGGGCGAGGCCCGCGAGCACGATCATGCCAAGAAACCCGGTGCGGAACCCCGCTGAACGGGCGCGCGGCACGGGAGATTCCGTGACATATGCAGGCGCGCGCTCGGTCGCCGCACGCAGCGAGGCGTTGATTTCCTCGATGTCGGGCAGCCGCTCGCGGCCGCGCGGGGCTTCGGGCACAGGGTCGTCCGGTGCCGGGTCCGCGTCAGGCGGCGGCGCGGCGGGTTCCGGTTCCGCCGGTGCGGGCGCGGGCTCCGCACGAAGCCCAGCCATCACGGTGCGCGCCTCGTCGGCGCGACGGCGGACAGGCTCCATCGCCTCGTCAAGGCCGAGATCGGGCTGCACGGCCACTTCCTGCGCCGCGCGTTCGGCCTCACGGCGGGCACGTTCGCGTTCGGCCTCTTCGCGCAGGATGGCGGTGACCTCGGGCGAAAGCGCGGGACGGCGCGGGGCGACGGCGGACGACGGTGCCGGCTCCGGCCCGGGTTCGGGTTGCTCCCCGGGTACCGTCTCCCGGGCCTCTTTCTCCCCGGCCTCTTCCGGCAAAACCGGATCGCCGGACGCGTCGATATCAGGGTCCGGGTCGGAGTCCGGCTCCGACACGGCCTCGCCCGTCACGAACCAGACATTTCCGCAGGCCGAACATTGCACGTCCCGCCCGCCGGGCGGAATCGCCTCGTCCGCGACTTCGTATTGCGCGCCGCAGCCGGGACACGTGATCCGCATGACACTCCTGCCTGGACAGGGCGGCAAGGCCGCCGTCTGGCGCTCATCCTAGCAACGCCCCCAGCCCGCGCCAAGAACGCTGATGCACAAAACCCCAGTTCAACCTGTGCGGCGTCACATAAACCGGTTATTCATCTTTAGCGTGTGCCGTACCAGAGGAATACATGTGACGGGAGATTCGGACTCAGTGCAGCAGGCCCCGCTTGCCCTTCGCAACCAGGACGGCCCGCGATCTCTCGCCCGCAGGCCCCCCGACACGGGCATCACCTCCGGCAAGCGGGCGCTCGATCTGGCGCTGGCCCTGATGCTGGTCGCGATCCTGGCCGTGCCGTTCCTGGTCCTGGTCCTCCTGCTCCTCCTGGTCGAGGGGCGGCCGCTCTTTCACATCGGCGAGCGGATGATGACGCCCGAGCGTTCCTTCCGGCTCGTGAAACTGCGCAGCATGCGCCCGGCCGCGGGCGCGGATGGCGTGACCGGCGGTGACAAGGACGGGCGCATGTCGCGGCTGCAGAGGCTTCTGCGCGCCAGCCGCATGGATGAAATCCCGCAACTCTGGAACGTGATTCGCGGCGAGATGAGCCTGGTCGGGCCGCGCCCGCCCCTGCGCGCGATGGTCCGGGCATATCCGGCACTCTATGCGCAGGTGCTGCGCTCGCGCCCCGGGATCACCGGCCTCGCCAGCCTCCGGTTCCACGCGCATGAGGAACGCATCCTCGGCCGCTGCGCCACCGCCGGGGAAGCCGATTCCGCCTACCGTCGCCGCTGCATCGCCCGCAAGGCGCGGATCGACCTGATCTATCAGCGAAACCGCACGGTCTGGCTCGACCTGCGCCTCATCGCCGAGACGGCGCTCTTCCCGCTGCGTCGTGCGGCGCCGATGCTCTGGCGCGGGCTGCGCCGCCGCCTGCGCAGGGGCGGCAGGTTCAGCCGCCGTAGCCGTCCGGGTTCCGCGACTGCCAGCGCCACAGGCTTTCGATCATCTCGTCCAGCCCGTATTCGGCCCGCCAGCCCAGAACCCGGGCGGCACGCGAACAATCCGCCCGCGACTCGGCGATGTCGCCCGGTCGGCGCGGGACGATCTCATGGGGGAGGCTCCGGCCCACGGCCCGGCTGAAAGCCGCATGCATCTGCAGGACCGAACAGCCCTGGCCGGTGCCGATGTTGAAAACCTCGGCTCCGGCCCCGCCCGCCGCATGGTCCAGCGCCGCGACATGCGCGCGGGCAAGATCGACGACATGGATATAGTCGCGCACGCCGGTCCCGTCCGGCGTGGGCCAGTCGTCGCCAAAGACACGCAGGGCCGTGCGCCGCCCCGTCGCCACCTGCGCAAGATAGGGCATGAGATTCTGCGGTTCGCCGCGCGGATCCTCGCCGATCAGGCCCGACACATGTGCACCCACCGGATTGAAATAGCGCAGCAGCACCGCCGACGCCGCCTCACCCCGGCGATTGCGCGCCGCCGCCCAGTCGCGCAGCACATCCTCGGCCATGCGCTTGGTGCGCCCGTAGACCGAGACGGGCACAACAGGATGGTCCTCGTCGAAGGGCAGGTATTCAGGCAGGCCGTAGACCGTGGCCGATGAGGAAAAGATGATCCGCGCGCAGCCCGAATCCTCCATCGCCCGTAAAAGGGAGAGCGTGCCGCCCACATTCACGTCGTAATAGGCAAGCGGCTGTTCCTCACCCTCGCCCACGGCCTTGAGCCCGGCGAAATGGATCACTGCATCGGGCGCGAACGCGCGCGCAACCGGCATCAGCGCGCCGGTGTCGCGCAGGTCGAGCACATGCGCGGCGATATCGCGCCCGGCAATCCCGCGCACCCGCGCCAGCGCCTCGGGCGAGGAATTGGCGTGGTTGTCGACGACGCAGACCTCATGCCCCGCCGCCAGCAGTTCCACCAGCGTATGCGTGCCGATATAGCCCGCGCCACCCGTGACCAGAACCCGCATCCCCGCCTCCTAGGCAATGCCGCCGGTGGCGATGCGCGGCCGCCCCGACGCGGTGACCCGCAGCGTCGCCTCGATGAACATGGGCTTGCCCTGAATGGCCACCTCGCTCATCTCGCAGCGCTCGGACAGATGCAGATCGTCCACCCCCGCCGCGCGCGCGCGCTCCTGCGCCTCGTCCTCGAGCGCGGCGCGCAGGGCGGCCAGAGCCTCGTCGCGCTCGCCGAACCGCTCCGGCCCGTCGGGAAGATGGGCGACGAACACGCCGGGCCCCCCGGATGTCACCTGCCCCTCGGCCGCCATCGACACCTGTCCGACCACCGCCCCGATCGCATTGGCGACTCCCGCATGTTCCGGCAGCACCATGCGCACATCCAGCCTCTCGGCCACCGCGCCGTAATAGGCATGGGCGGGCGCACCCAGACCGATCACCGGCACGCCCAGCGTCAGCGTGGGCACGACCGCGCCCCGGTGGCGGTCGAGCGCGGCATCGACCAGCGGATGCCCGGCGAGCGCGCCGGGGCCGAGATCGGCGAAACGCGGGTCTTCGGCGAAAGCGGCCTCGAGCAGGCAGGTCGTCGTCTGCAGCGT
Source organism: uncultured Rubellimicrobium sp. (assembly GCA_964443055.1). Taxonomy (GTDB): domain Bacteria; phylum Pseudomonadota; class Alphaproteobacteria; order Rhodobacterales; family Rhodobacteraceae; genus JADYZU01. The sequence continues at coordinate 4,772 of CAYUBT010000109.1, read as the reverse complement.
CATCTGCCTGACGATCGCGCGGGCAAGCACCTCAGCGTCCTGGGCCACGGGCGTCCCGTCGTCACGGCTGCGGCGCGCGAACAGGGTGAGGGCCTTTTCGGCGGCCTCGGCATCCCAATCGCCGCCGCCCGCAAGCATATGGCTCGCATCCGTGGGCGTCACGCCCGAGATCAGGACATGCCCCCGCGCGACAAGCCGGATCAGCGCGGAATGCTCGACCCGGTTACGGAGCGCGTCGGTTTCGGCCAGAGGCCCGGCAAGCAGCCGTTCGGCCACCGCCCGCTCGCGCTCGTCCAGCCCCGGAGGGAGGTCGGAAAAGAGCGGGACGATGAAGCGGCCGACACCATCGGGCATGAGCCTGCGCGCAAGCTGCAGGTCCAGGGTGTTGTGGACGAAGTCGGGGTAGTCACTCGCAAGCAGCGCCACCGGCATGAGCCGCTGCGGCCCGAGAAACAGCCCGCCCGCGATTCCCTCGCGCAGATGCACCTCGCTGTCACCGCCAAGGCCGGAGGTATGCATCGCCACCGCCTCGACCATGGTGCGCCAGCGGCCGACCTGTGCCCCCCGCGGGTCGATGGCGGGCTTGCCGTCACGCAGCAGGCAGACATCGGTCGTCGTGCCGCCGATGTCGCTGACCATCGCCTCGCGCTCTCCGGTGAGCCAGCCCGCCCCGGCAATGCTGGCGGCGGGGCCGGACAGGATCGTCTCGATGGGCTTCTCGCGCGCCACTTCGGCCGAGATGAGCGCACCGTCGCCACGCACGACCATGAGCCGCCCGCCGATCCCGCGCGCCTGCATATGCCCCTCGCAGGCGGAAATGAGCCGCGCGATCATCCCGATCAGCCGCGCGTTCAGCACGGCCGTGAGCGCACGGCGCGGCCCACCCAGCGCGGCCGAGAGTTCATGCGAACAGGTCACCGGCAGTCCCGTGCGCGCGCGGACCAGATCGCGGATCGCCACTTCATGGGCGGGGTTGCGGGTCGCGAACTGCCCCGCGACGGCGATACCCGCAAGCCCCTGCGGCAAGCCGGCCAGCGCCGCATCCAGCGCGCCAAGATCGAGCGGCGCAAGCTCGCGCCCCACATGGTCATGCCCGCCCGCCAGCGCGATGACCGGATCACCCGCGAGGGCCTCGCCCAGGCCTTGCCGGGCAAGATCACCCTCGTCGAACCCGGCCAGAACAAGGGCCACACGCCCGCCCTGCCCCTCGACCAGCGCATTGGTGGCCAGCGTGGTCGAGAGCGCGACCATGTCGACGGTATCGGGCTCGACACCAGCGCGCGCGAGCACGGCATCCATCGCCGCGCCCACCCCGCGCGAGAGATCCTCGCGTGTCGTCAGGGCCTTGGCCCCGGCCAGCACCTCGCCGGTGGAATCTTCCAGCAGCACCGCATCGGTATAGGTGCCGCCGGTATCAATCCCCAGAAGCAATGCCATGTCCGCCCCCTCTGCCTTGTTTCCAGCGCTCATTGCACCCATGGCCGGGCAAAGGCCAGATCAGGTGAAAAGGGGCGCTGCCCCCTCGCCTCCTCATCATTGCGAGCTTTAGCGAAGCAACCCGGATTCCGCACATCATGGCTTGCGGAGTCGGCTGCGCCTTCTCGCAATGACGAGCAGGAAGGTCAGACGCCCGTGGCCGGAATGCCCGTGCGGACAACGGGACGGGGGCTGGTCAGTTCTTTCCAGGCCGAAAGGGCACGGTTCACCGGCATGTCCGGCTTGCGTCGGACGAATTCGCCGTGGCCCTCGGTGCCGGTCACCTTGCCGTCCTCGAACACGACCCTGCCGCGCGAGAGCGTGTAGCGCGGCAGGCCGGTCACTTCCTTGCCCTCGAAGACATTGTAGTCGATGACGGATTGCTGCGTCCCGGCCGAGATCACCTTGGATTTTTTCGGATCCCAGACCACGATATCGGCATCCGCGCCCACGAGGATAGCGCCCTTGCGCGGATAGCAGTTGAGGATCTTGGCGATATTGGTCGAGGTGACGGCCACGAATTCGTTGGGCGTCAGCCGCCCGGTGTTCACGCCATGGGTCCAGAGCATCGGCATCCGGTCCTCGAGCCCGCCGGTGCCGTTGGGGATCTTCGTGAAATCACCCACGCCCATGCGCTTCTGTTCGGTGGTGAAGGCGCAATGGTCGGTAGCGACACAGGAGAGCGAGCCCGATTGCAGCCCCGCCCAGAGGCTGTCCTGATGCTTTTTATCGCGAAAAGGCGGTGACATGACACGGCGGGCGGCATGGTCCCAGTCAGGGTTGAAATATTCGCTTTCATCCAGCGTCAGGTGCTGGATCAGCGGCTCGCCCCAGACGCGCTTGCCGGCCTGGCGGGCGCGGCGGATGGCCTCGTGGCTTTCCTCGCAGGAGGTGTGGACGACATAGAGCGGCACGCCCGCCATGTCGGCGATCATGATCGCGCGGTTCGTGGCCTCGCCCTCGACCTGCGAGGGGCGCGAATAGGCATGGCCCTCGGGGCCGTTGCTGCCCTCGCGCAGGAGCCGCGCCGAGAGTTCGGCCACCACATCGCCGTTCTCGGCATGGACGAGGGCGATGCCGCCCAGTTCGGCGAGGCGCTGGAACGACGCATACATCTCGTCGTCGTTCACCATCAGCGCGCCCTTGTAGGCCATGAAATGCTTGAAGGTGGTGATTCCCTCGGCAATCACCTTCGGCATGTCCTCGAAGACCTGCTCGCCCCACCATGTCACCGCCATGTGGAAGGAATAGTCGCAATGCGCGCGGGCGGTCTTGTTGTGCCAGACCTTCAGCGCATCCATCAGCGACTGGCCCGGATTCGGCAGGGCGAAATCGACGACCATCGTCGTGCCCCCCGCCACGGCCGCTGCGGTGCCCGAGCCGAAGTCATCGGCCGAGAACGTGCCCATGAACGGCATTTCCAGATGGGTATGCGGGTCGATTCCACCCGGCATCACATAGCAGCCCGCGGCGTCAAGCACGGTGTCGCCCCGCAGATCCGTGCCGATCTCGCTGATCCGGCCGTCCTCGATGCGGATGTCGGCCTCATAGGTCAGGTCATGGGTGACGATCGTGCCGCCCCTGATGACTGTGCTCATGTCTTCTCCCCTGTCGTTACGGCCTTTACGGCCGGTTCATACCGTGCCCGTTCAGGCCCCGTCACCCGCGCCCGCCGGGCAGACCTGGTTGCCGCGGTTGTCACGGATGGGGAAGCCGACCGGCGGGTCGGTCGCCTCGACCGAAAAGACATAGCAGCCGTTCACGTCGATCATGACGAGCGAGCCGGGCACGCCGGGCGGCATGTAGGGCACGACCTCGGGTGGAAGCGGCGGCGGCCCTTCCTCGGCAGCGTCGTCTGGGCCGCCAGGGCCGAACGGCAGGCCGACGGGCCCGACCTCGGCGCAGGCGGCGACAAGGGGCAGGAGGACAAGGGGAAGAAATCGGTTCACGGGCCACCTCGGGCTGGTCTGGATGGCGCAAGCCTAGCGCGGCCCGCGTCAGGACGGAAACAGGAAATGCCGCTCATTCCACCACTTCGGCTGTCTCGAGCACCGCGTGCAGCAGCACATCCGTGCCCGCCTGTGCCCATTCGGGGCTGATCTCCTCGGCCTCGTTATGCGAGAGGCCGTCGACGCAGGGACACATGATCATCACCGTGGGTGCGACCTTGTTGATCCAGCAGGCGTCATGTCCTGCGCCCGAGATGATATCCATATGCGAGTAACCCAGCCGTTCGGCCGCCCCGCGCACACGCGTGACCAGATCGGGATCGAAGGTGACGGGGTCGAAATGGCCCGCGACCTCGATCTCGCAGCCAAGGCCCAGTTCGGCCGCCACCGCATGGGTTGCGCGTTCGACCTCGGCGCGCATCGCGTCGAGCTTCGCCTGATCGGGAGAGCGGATGTCGACGGTGAAGACCACCCGCCCGGCGATCACGTTGCGGCTGTTGGGGAAATGGTCGAGTTGGCCGACCGCACCGACCGCGCCGGGCTGGTGCGACATGGCGATCTGGTGGACCCTTTCGACGATCCGCGCCGCGCCCAGGCCCGCGTTCACCCGCATCTGCATGGGCGTCGATCCGGTATGCGCGTCCTTGCCGGTCAGCGTGATCTCGAGCCACCAGAGGCCCTGCCCATGGGTGACAACGCCGATGTCCCTGCCCTTGGCCTCGAGAATCGGACCCTGCTCGATGTGAAGCTCGAACATCGCATGGATCGGGCGCTGGCCGACCTCTTCCTCGCCGACCCAGCCGATGCGCTTCAGCTCGTCGCCGAATGTCTTGCCCTCGGCATCCTCGCGCGCATAGGCGTCATCAAGCGACAGTTCCCCGGCAAAGACGGCCGAGGCCATCATCGCCGGAGCGAAACGGGTGCCTTCCTCGTTTGTCCAGTTCACGAGAACGACGGGGCGCCGGGTGCGGATGTTCAGGTCATTGAGGGTGCGCATGACCTCGAGCCCGCCGAGGACGCCGAGAACGCCGTCATATTTGCCGCCGGTCGGCTGCGTGTCGAGATGGCTGCCCATATAGACGGGATCAAGGTCAGGCTCGGTTCCCTCGCGCCGGGCGAACATGGAGCCCATCCGGTCGACCCCCACCGTCAGCCCGGCCGCCTCGCACCATTCGCGGAAGCGCGCGCGTCCCTCGGCATCGGCATCGGTGAGGGTCTGGCGGTTGTTGCCACCCGCCACGCCCGGGCCGATCTTCGCCATCTCCATGAGGCAGTCCCAGAGCCTCTCGCCATCGATTCGCTGATTCGCTCCCGGCTGGTTCATTCCGTCCTCCCGCATCGGTTCAT
>CAYUBT010000108.1:6862-8902 GCA_964443055.1 uncultured Rubellimicrobium sp. | reverse complement strand
CTTGCCGACACCGGTGGGGCCGAGGAACAGGAACGAGCCCAAGGGCCGGTTCTCGTCGTTGAGGCCCGCACGCGCACGGCGCACGGCGTTGGCGACGGCGCGGACGGCCGGGGCCTGGCCCACGACCCGGCGGGCGATCTCGTCCTCCATGCGCAGGAGTTTCTCGCGCTCGCCCTCGAGCATCCGCGAGGTCGGGATGCCGGTCCAGCGTTCGACCACTTCGGCGATCTGTTCGGGGCGGACCACTTCCGAGACGAGTTCCTCGCTCTCGCGCGATTCGGCCTCGCCCAACAGGCGTTCGAGTTCGGGGATACGGCCGTATTGCAGCTCCCCCGCTCGGGCGAAATCACCCTCGCGCTTGGCCTGTTCGAGTTCGGCGCGGGCGTGGTCGAGCTGTTCCTTCAGAACGCGCGCAGATTCGAGCTTGTCGCGCTCGGCCTGCCAGCGGGCAGTCATCGCCGCGGATTGTTCCTGAAGTTCGGACAATTCACGCTCAAGCCGGGCAAGCCGGTCCATCGAGGCCTCGTCATCCTCCTTCTTCAGCGCTTCCGCCTCGATCTGCAGTTGCAGGATCTGCCTGTCGAGCGCATCGAGTTCCTCGGGCATGGAATCGACCTCCATCCGCAACCGCGACGCCGCCTCGTCCATCAGGTCGATGGCCTTGTCGGGCAGGAAACGGTCGGTGATGTAGCGATGCGACAGTGTCGCCGCCGCGACCAGCGCCGAATCGCTGATGCGCACCCCGTGGTGGAGTTCGTATTTCTCCTTGATGCCGCGCAGGATCGAGATCGTGTCCTCGACCGTGGGCTCCTCGATCAGCAGCGGCTGGAAGCGCCGGGCAAGAGCCGCGTCCTTTTCGACATGCTTGCGATACTCATCGAGCGTGGTCGCCCCGATCGCATGCAGTTCCCCGCGCGCGAGCGAGGGTTTCAGCAGATTCGCCGCATCCATCGCGCCATCTGTCTTCCCGGCACCGATCAGCGTGTGCATCTCGTCGATGAAGAGGATGATCTCGCCGGCCGCCGATTCGATCTCCTTGAGAATCGCCTTCAGCCGTTCCTCGAATTCACCGCGATATTTCGCCCCGGCAATGAGCGCGCCCATGTCGAGGGCAAGAAGTCGCTTGCCGCGCAGACTCTCGGGCACGTCGCCGTTGACGATCCGCAGGGCGAGACCTTCGGCGATCGCGGTCTTGCCGACACCCGGCTCGCCGATCAGGACGGGGTTGTTCTTGGTGCGACGGCTCAGCACCTGCATGGCCCGACGGATTTCCTCGTCGCGACCGATGATCGGGTCGATCTTGCCCTCGCGCGCGGCTTCGGTCAGGTCGTGGGCATATTTCTTCAGCGCATCGAACCCGTCCTCGGCATTGGCCGAATCGGCAGTACGGCCCTTGCGCACCTGATTGATTGCAGCGTTGAGGCCCTGGGCGTTCACCGCCCCCGCCTCGAGCGCGTCACGCGCATTCGACTTCACCAGCGCCAGCGCGGTGAGCAGCCGCTCGACCGGAACGAAACTGTCTCCAGCCTTCCGGGCAAGTTTCTCGGCCTCGTCCACGACGCGGGCGAGCGTGGTGTCGATATAGATCTGCCCCGCATCGCCCGACACGCGCGGATTCTTGGCAACCGCCGCCTCAACCGCCTCGCGCACGCGGGCATCCGATCCACCGGCGGCGTTCACGAGATTGGCGGCCATGCCTTCGGGGTCGTCCATCAGCGCCTTGAGAAGGTGCTCGGGCATGACCCGCTGATGCCCTTCGCGCATGGCGATCGTCTGGGCGGCCTGAAGAAAACCGCGTGACCGCTCGGTGAACTTTTCGAGATTCATAATGCTGCTCCTGTCCAAGCGCCCCGCCCGGATGCCCGCATCGGCACATCCCCGGGGCCTTGCCTGTCAGGTGGGGGCGGAGCCCGCGTTGCGCAAGGGCCACAGTGGGGGAAAGGGCTCCTCGCCTGCGGCGCGCAATGACAGGGCAATGTCCGCTCCGCCCCCCGGGTCAGCGCGCCGCCCGCATCGCCGCGGGGATGGCGCGGACGGCTG
>CAYUBT010000108.1:0-6852 GCA_964443055.1 uncultured Rubellimicrobium sp. | reverse complement strand
GCCCCGGTGCGGATGCGTGAAGCCGAACGCCACCGCCGCATCGGTCTGGGGGACCATGCGCAAGCAGGCGGCGTGCAGTTCGGTGATCGGCAGCGCACGCATCACGGCGGCAGCATTCTCCTGCGTGATTCCGCCGCCAGGCAGGATGTCGATGCGCCCCCGCGCCCGGTCGATCAGTTCGGCCAGCAGCGGCAGCGCATCCGCCGCGCTGATCCTCTGGCCCGAGGTCAGGATGCGGTCGAATCCCAGGTCGATGGCCTGCTCCAGGGCCTCGAACGGATCGGGGCAAAGGTCGAAGGCGCGATGCAGCACCGCCTCGCGCCCCTCGTCCACGCCGGAGAGCAGCCGCCGCAGCACACCATCGTCAAGCCGCCCGTCGGGCCGCGAGGCCCCGAGCACGACACCAAGCGCACCCAGGCCCTGCATCGTCTCGACCTCACGCTCCATGAAGGCGACTTCGGCATCGGTCCAGACGAAATCCCCGGCACGCGGCCGCACCATGGCGACGGCGGGCATGTCGAGCTCGCCAGCCATGGTCACGAGCGCGGGCGCGGGCGACAGCCCGCCCACATCGAGCGCAGAGCAAAGCTCCACCCGGTCGGCCCCGCCCTCCCGCGCGGCCAGAAGGCCCTCGGGACCGTCAATGCACACTTCCAGGATCATGGGCCCCTCTCTTGACTCCGACAGGGCGGCACGCCCATCACGCGCCGATTGATAGCCGCGGAGAAAAGGAAAGCCCATGTCCGACGACCGTCTGATTGTCGCTCTCGACGTGGGCCATGCACTTGCCGGGCTCGACCTTGCCCAGACGCTGGGCGATGCGGTCGGCTTCTACAAGATCGGGCTGGGAATGCTGACCGGCGGCGGGCTCGCGCTGGCGCAGGAGCTGAAAGACGACCTCGGCAAGCGCGTCTTCCTCGACATGAAGCTCTTCGACATCCCCGCCACGGTGCAGGAAGCGGTGCGGGGGCTAGCCGCCTTCGACATCGACTTCCTCACCGTCCATGGCGATCCGCATGTCGTGCGCGCGGCGAAGGAGGGTGCGGCGGGGCGCGGAACGAACATCCTCGCCGTGACCATCCTCACCTCGCTCGACCGTGCCGATCTGGATGCGGCAATGATCCGGCCGGGCGACCTGGAGGCGATCACGGTCGAGCGCGCGGCGCGCGCCTTCGAGGCAGGTGCCGATGGCGTCATCGCCAGCCCGCGGGAAGCGGCGGCGATCCGGGCGCTGCCGCAGGCGGCGGGGCGGCTGATCGTGACGCCGGGCGTACGGCCTGCGGGCGCGGAGGCAGGCGACCAGAAACGCATCGCCACCCCGGCCGAAGCGATCCGTGCCGGGGCCGATCACATCGTCGTCGGGCGCCCCGTCTGGCAGGCTCCGGATCCGCGCGCGGCGGCCGAGGCCATTCTTGCCGAGCTTCACTCCCAGCTTCACTGAGAATGCACCCGCTCGGTCACCCTGCCCGGTTTCGGCACGAATCCGCGCAGTCTTGTGACCTCCCGGGGGTTTCCTCCCCGGCCCCGGCTGCGTTATGGCTGTCGCTGTCGGGTTGACGGTGGCCTTTTCCCGAAACAGCAGGCAGGAACCTGCAGCGGACGGGCCCGAGGCAAGGGACAGCTTGGAGGCTGAGGCATGATGACAGGACTGGCCCGCGCGGCCGCTTTGACCGTGGCGTTCGGCGCGAGCGCCGTCTTCGCACAGGAGACGACAACGAACCGGGTCGCCGCGACCACGGACTGGAGCGTGTTCGAGGAAAGCGACCCGCGCGAATGTTTCGCGGTCTCGGCCCCGAAGGAACAGGTGAACACCCGTGACGGCGAGCCAGTCCAGGTGCAGCGCGGCGAGACGCTGCTGTTCGTCTTCTACCGTCCTTCCGAAGGCGTGAACGGACAAGTCACCTTCACCGGCGGCTATCCTTTCGCGGCCAATTCGACCGTGACCCTGGCCATCGGCGGCACTGATTTTACCATGTTCACCGAAGGCGAATGGGCCTGGCCCGCCACCCCCGAAGATGACGCCCGGATCGTCGCGGCCATGAAACGCGGCGCGGATGCAACCGTCACCGGCATGTCTGGGCGCGGCACCCAGACCCGCGACACATTCAGCCTGCTGGGCTTCACCGCCTCGGTGGACGAGGCCGCACAGCGCTGCGGATAGCATCGCACCTTGCTTGGAAACCCGCGCCGGTGGTGGTAATCCCCCGCCACCGCCCGGAGTCCATGTCATGAACGCATCGCCCCTGTCCGCGCCGCGACCCGCCCCGCCGCTTGCGCCCGTCACGCAGGATCTTCACACGATCCCGCGCAAGCTGCCTGAAGGCGGCAGGCCGAATCTTGTCGGCATGACCCGCGACGAGATGCGTGCGGCATTGATCACCATAGGCACACCCGAGCGCCAGGTGAAGATGCGCGTGAACCAGCTCTGGCAGTGGGTCTACCACTGGGGCGAGCGCGATTTCGCGGCGATGACGAATCTGTCCAGGGACTACCGCGCTCTTCTTGCTGATCATTTCGACATCACTCTGCCCGAGGTCGTTTCGCGCCAGATCAGCAGCGATGGCACGCGCAAATATCTGGTGCGCATCGCTGGCGGTCACGAGGTCGAGGTCGTCTATATCCCTGAAGATGACCGGGGCACGCTCTGCATCTCCTCGCAAGTGGGCTGCACGCTGACCTGTTCCTTCTGCCATACCGGCACGCAGAAACTGGTGCGCAATCTGACCGTCGGCGAAATCGTCGGCCAGATCATGCTCGTGCGCGACGATCTGGGCGAATGGCCCGTGCCGGGCGCGCCGAAGGAAGAGACCCGGCTGCTTTCGAACATCGTGCTCATGGGCATGGGCGAGCCGCTCTACAATTTCGACTCGGTGCGCGATGCGATGAAAATCGCGATGGATGGCGAGGGAATCGCCCTGTCGCGGCGGCGCATCACGCTCTCCACCTCGGGCGTCGTGCCGGAAATCCACCGTGCAGCGACCGAGATCGGCTGCCAGCTTGCCGTGTCGCTCCATGCGACGACGGACGAGGTTCGCGACGTGCTCGTGCCGATCAATCGCAAGTGGAACGTCGAGACGCTGCTGGATACGCTCCGCGACTATCCGCGCCTGTCCAACAGCGAAAGGGTGACATTTGAATATGTCATGCTCGACGGCGTGAACGATTCCGACGCGGATGCGCACAGGCTGGTGAAGCTGATCCGGGGCATCCCGGCCAAGATCAACCTCATCCCCTTCAACGAATGGCCCGGTGCGCCCTATCGGCGCTCGTCTCCCGGACGTATCCGGGCCTTTGCGGACATCATCTACAAGGCGGGCTATGCGACCCCGATCCGCACGCCGCGAGGCGAGGACATCATGGCTGCCTGCGGACAGCTCAAATCCGCGACCGAACGCGCCCGCAAGAGCCGCGCCGCGATTGCGGCCGAGGCCGGCCTTACAAACGCCATATCACCGGCGCAGGTCGGACCCGCCCCGGACAACAGGAGGCAGTGACATGCAGATCAGGATCGGCTCGATCGACTTCGAGGTGACTCCTGTCGCCTCCGATCTGCGCGCAGCTCTCATCGCCGACCCGATCATGACCCAGGCGCTCAGGCGCGAGGTCTGGGAATGGGACGCCGAGGCCGGGAAGGGTAAGCCCCTTGTTCCCGTCGTGCAGAACCACATCGTCACCCTGCCCAACGGGCTGAGCTTCTTCATCCCGAAGACCGGCCCGGGCGGCGAGATCGTGAAAAATGAGGCCCCGTCGAAGAAGATGGCGCAACGGGTGCTGAAGGCCACCGGCGCAAAGGACCTGCGCGACCTGATGGGCGCGCTCAACCGGGTCATCGACCTGCCGCGCCTGCGCCTGCCGCTCGACGTGTTCCGGGTGCTGAACGCGACGGCCTCCTATCGCCTTGTCCTCACCAGCGATTATGCCGTCGTCCAGCTCCGCGCCGCGGACCGCAACCTCACCGCCAACCTGCTTTTGCCCTCGCAGGTGGGCGTGCATGCCGAGATCACCGCCATCCCCGACCCGAAGGCGCATGAGGCCAGGGACATCGACCCGGGCACGCTGCGGCCGGGCTTCATCGTGCCCGCCAATTCGCCCGCGACCCAGGGCATCCGCCGCACGGCACTGGCGAAACGGCTCGAGGAACTGCAGGCCGCCGTCACCGCCCAGGGCGGCCCCGAAACCGCGACCGGGGCCCAGACTCGCCATGCCGCGCAGCTGTCGGCGGAATGGAAGGTGCTCACGCCCAAACCCGCCACCGCGCCCGCCACGGCCTGAGAGCGGGGCGGCCCGCCCCCGAGCCCTGCAGGGGACTGCCACGAAGACGGGACTCAGGCGGTTGTCGACACCGCTTCGCCATTCGGCGTCAGATTCATCATCGTCAGCGCCTCGTCCGCCGTCTCGACGAAGCTGAAGAGGTCGAGATCGGCCGCCGAGACCGTCCCCGCATCAACCAGCCCCTGCCAGTTGATCAGCCCCTCCCAGTATTCGCGCCCGAACAGGAGAAAGGGCATCTTCTCCATCCGGTTGGTCTGAATCAGGGTCAAGGCCTCGAACATCTCGTCAAGCGTTCCGAAGCCGCCCGGAAAGACGCAGATCGCCTTGGCGCGCATGAGAAAATGCATCTTGCGCATGGCGAAGTAGTGGAAATTGAAGCAGAATTCCGGCGTCACATAGGGGTTGGGTGCCTGTTCGTGGGGCAGCACGATGTTGAGTCCGATCGACCTTCCCCCCGCCGCCGCCGCGCCGCGATTGCCTGCCTCCATGATGCCGGGCCCGCCGCCGGTGCAGATGACGTTCGAGACACCGCCGTCTGCGAGGGAATGGCGGGTGATCGCTTCCGCCAGGGCCTGCGCCTCCGCGTAGTAGCGCGACAGATCGGCCAGCCCCCGGCTGCGCGCGACGCGGGCCTGTTCCGGGGCGGGGATTCGGGCAGAGCCGAACAGGACGATGGTCGAGATGATCCCCGCCTCGTCGAGCGCCATCTGCGGCTTCAGCAGTTCGAGTTGCAGCCGGACGGGTCGAAGCTCTTCACGCAGAAGGAAATCGCGGTCGGTGAAGGCAAGGCGATAGGTGCTCGAACGCGACTGCGGGGTATCCGGGATCGTCCCGACCCTGATCGCATCCTCGACCGAATCGCGCAAGCGGTGGGGGCGTCTCCTGCGCTCCTGCTTCATGGTGTCGTCCTTGTGATTACCCTGCCGGACATGCCACTGTCCGCCAGCTTTGTCCAACAAGAGGCCGAGATGACGCCTGCCGAGATCACCGCCGCACATCAGCGCATCGCCCCCCATATCCACCGCACGCCGGTGATGCGTGCACGCATCGCGGGCCGCGATCTGCGCCTCAAGTTCGAGCACATGCAACTCACGGGAAGCTTCAAGGCGCGCGGGGCCTTCAACACGCTGCTGTCCGCCGAGGTGCCTGCAGCCGGGGTCGTGGCGGCGAGCGGCGGCAATCACGGCGCGGCGGTCGCGCGGGCGGCGGTAACGCTTGGACACCGGGCGCATATCTTCGTGCCCGAATATGCGGGGCCCGCGAAGATCGCGCTGATCCGCGCCACCGGAGCCGATCTGACCGTCATGCCCGGCACCTATCAGGAGGCCGCCGGGGCCGCCCGCATCTACGAACAGGAGACCGGCGCGATGCAGGTTCATCCCTATGACGCAGCCGCGACCGTGGCCGGTCAGGGCACCTGCTTTCGCGAGTGGGACGAACAGGGGCTTGATGCCGATACGGTGCTCATCGCCGTGGGTGGCGGCGGCCTGATCGCCGGGGCGCTCGCCTGGTGGGGAGGGGCGCGCAAGGTGGTTGCAGTCGAGCCCGCCATGGCCCCGACCCTGCACGAGGCGCTCGCTCATGGCCCCGACACCCGGGTCGAGGTCGGTGGAATCGCCGCAAATGCGCTTGGCGCGAAACAGATCGGCAGAATCGCTCATGGCCTTGCCCGCCAGCACGGGGTACAGTCACTTCTGGTTGGCGAGGACGACATCGCCGCCGCGCAGCGCCTCATCTGGGACGAATTGCGCCAGTTCGTCGAACCGGCGGGCGCAACCGCGCTCTCGGCGCTTCTTTCCGGGGCCTATGTGCCGGAAGATGATGAAAAGGTTGCCGTTCTTCTCTGCGGTGCCAATCCCGCGCCGGGGCCCTTCGACTGAGCGTCGCCGTTGCCACCGCCGGGCCGGGCGGATAGTCTTGGCCGATCCCGTGACGGAGGCCAGAATGACCGACCCCGCCCTGAAAATCACCATCGAAAGCGCCTGGGAGGCGCGTGACACGATTTCGCCCGCGACAAAGGGCGAGACCCGCGAGGCAGTAGACGCCGTGCTGCATGCGCTCGGCAAGGGCGAATTGCGCGTGGCCGAGAAACACGGCCGGGACTGGCGCGTGAATGACTGGGCCAAGAAGGCTGTGCTGCTGAGCTTCCGCCTCAACGACATGCGAGTCCAGACCGGCGGCCCGCAGGGCGGCACCTGGTGGGACAAGGTGGACAGCAAGTTCGCCCGATGGGGCGAGGCACAATGGCAGGCCGCGGGCTTCCGGGCGGTGCCCCATGCCATCGTCCGCGATTCGGCCCATATCGGCCGGGGCGCGGTGCTGATGCCGTGTTTCGTGAACCTCGGCGCATATGTCGGCGACAACACGATGGTCGATACCTGGGCCACGGTCGGCTCCTGCGCGCAGATCGGTGCGAATGTGCATCTTTCCGGCGGCGTGGGCATCGGCGGCGTGCTCGAGCCGCTGCAGGCCGGACCGACGATCATCGAGGACAACTGCTTCATCGGCGCGCGTTCGGAAGTGGTCGAGGGGGTGATCGTTCGTGAAGGCTCGGTCCTTGGCATGGGGGTTTTCATCGGC
>CAYUBT010000107.1:0-9251 GCA_964443055.1 uncultured Rubellimicrobium sp. | reverse complement strand
GTGAGCGGGTTCTTGATCTCGTGGGCGATGCGGCGCGCGACATCGCCCCAGGCGGCCAGACGCTGCGCGCTGACAAGGTCGGTCACGTCGTCAAAGGCCACGACATAGCCTTCGAGCGCGCCTTCCTCGTTCCGGCGCGGGGCCATGCGCACGAGCAGGCTTTCCTGCTTGCCCGCACGGATCAGCGTCACATGCTCCTGCGCGACATCGCCCTCGGCCCGCATCCGCCCGAACAGCTCGCCGAATTCCGGCACGGCCACCCGAAGCTCGGGCGACGCGTCATCCGCCACCGCCGGAACCAGCTTCTCGGCCGAGCGGTTGACGAAGGTGATCCGCCCCTGCGGATCAAGGCCGATCACACCTGCGGTGACCGAGGACAGGACGGAGTCGAACAGCCTGCGACGCTCCTCGATCGCACGGGTGTTTTCCATCAGCTCCTCGCGCTGCGCGCGAAGCTCGCCCGTCATCCAGTTGAAATTGTGGCCCAGCAGCGCGATCTCGTCCTCGCTGTCCACTTCGGGGACGCGCACGTCGAGATCGCCCTCACCCACACGCTGGCTTGCCGCCACGAGCCGCCCGATAGGCCGCGACAGGCGTTCGGCGAACCACAGGCCCAGCCAGGCAGCGGCAAGGATCAGGATCACCGCGAAGCCGAGGTAGAGCAGCCCGAACTCGAACAGCAGCCGCCCCCGGTCGCGTTCGAGCTGTTCGTAAAGCGCGACCGTCTCCTTCGTGTCGTCCAGCAGCGCGAGGATTTCCCCGTCCACCTGCCGCGTGACATAGAGATAGCGATCCACGAAGGCCGCAAGCGGGATCAGGGCGCGAAATTCGTTGTTGGCATAGTCCTCGATGATGGCGATGCCGTCGCGCCGGGCGGTCTCGAACGCCTCCGCCGAAGGCTGTTCGTAATCGAAGAGATAGGACCGCGCGCCGCGCGCCCAGATCTCGCCCGCGCCGCTCAGGACGAACGCCTCGCTCAGCCCGCGTTCGATCTGCGGCTGGACCCGCGCAAGGGTCTGGCGCATCTGGCCCGCAGTCATGAAGAAGATGCGCTCCCGCTCCTGGTCGAGGAAGGCCGCGAGCGACCGACCGTCACGGGCAAGTTCCTGCCGGTGTTCGTCCTCATAGGCCTGCGCCGCCTCGAACGAGGCACCCAGCACCCCGCGCACCCGGTCGGAGAACCAGCCCTCGAGCCCCACATTGATCGTCAGCACCGAGAAGATCGCGACGATCACCGTGGGCAGGAGCGCGAGGATCGTGAAGACGCCGGTGAGCCGCAGATGCAGCCGCGATCCGGCCGAACGCGCGCGCCGTGCGGCGATCATCCGCGCAAGTCTCTGCATGACCAGCGCGGCGACCAGAAGGATATAGACCAGATCGGCAAGCAGGACGACACGCAGCGCAGGCGCTCCGGCGCCCCTGTTCATCGGTCCGAGCATGATGAATGTCGCCAGGACCAGCGCCGGGCCCAGGATCACGAGACCGATGGTTGCAACGGTCTGGACCCGCCGCCGCTTGCGCCAGCGGTCGAGCCGGTCAAGAAGCCTCCCGCGCTGAGACCTGTGCACGCGCAAACCCGCTCGCGGGTCCCCCCGCCCCCCTTGTGCCGCCCGCCCGCCTGCGGCGGAACGGTCACGGTTCTGTTGCAATCCTACATCAACTTGTGGGGCACTGTCACGCAGATATCAAGATTGGGTGGTGCACCCCGGCATCCATCGCCTCGGGCAGAAGGGCGAGTGCCTGATCGGGCAGCGACGTCAGGATGCGGCGGCGCAGATCGGGCGCAGTGCCTGCGTGATCCATGAACCAGCCCAGATGCTTGCGCGCCACCCGGGGGCCGAGTTGCAGCCCGTAAAAGGCGAGCATCTCCTCGTAATGCTGCGCCACGACCTGCACGAGCGCGTCGCCAGCGGGCGCGGATGGCGCGGGGCGTCCGTCCAGTCCGGCGGCGATCTGCGCCAGCAGCCATGGCCGCCCCCGTGCTGCACGGCCGACCATCACCGCATCCGCGCCCGACAGGGCCAGCGCGTGCCTGGCATCTTCCACCGTGGCGATATCGCCATTGACGACGACCGGCACCGACACCGCCTCTTTCACACGCCTGACCGCCGCCCAGTCGGCCTGTCCGTCATAGAACTGCGCGCGTGTGCGCCCGTGAACCGTGATCATCCGCGCACCTGCGGCTTCGGCGCGACGGGCCAGATCGGGCGCATTGAGCGTGTCATCATCCCAGCCCAGCCGCATCTTCACGGTGACCGGCACGGAAACGGACTCCGCAACCGCACCGATGATCCGCACGGCCTGATCGAGATCGCGCATGAGCGCCGATCCCGACAGCCCGCCCGTCACCTTGCGCGCGGGGCAGCCCATGTTGATGTCGATCACCCGCGCGCCGGTGGCTTCGATCACGCGCGCGGCCTCGGCCATGGGCCCGGGCGCGCGGCCTACAAGCTGCACGACGGTCGCCGCCTCATCGAGGCCAAGCTCCGCCCGTTCGCGACTGCCCGGGCGCAGCGCCAGCAACTCCCCCGCCGCGACCATCTCGGAGACGACCCAGCGGGCACCGAAACGGGCGACCAGGCGGCGAAAGGGCAGATCGGTGATGCCGGACAGGGGCGCAAGGACGACAGGCGCCATGTCGCGCCGCCCCGGCAGATCATCCCTGTCCGTCACCCCTTGCATGACGCGCGTCTAGCCGCCACAGACCGGGGCGACAAGCAGCCGGAGCAACGCGCCATGCGCATCGCCACCATCATTCCCGCCGCCGGACGCGGGCTTCGCGCGGGCGGCGAGCAGCCGAAGCAGTGGCAGGCGCTGGCAGGCGCGCGCGTGATCGACCGCACGATCGCGGCTTTCGCGGGGCTGGGCGAGGTGCTTGTGGTCCTGCATCCCGATGACATGGCCTTCCTGCATCCGCGCGACGGGCTTCGCCTTTGCGAGGGCGGGGCGACCCGCGCCGAAAGCGTGCGCGCGGGGCTCGAGGCGCTGGCCGCCGATCCGCCAGACCTTGTGCTGATTCATGACGGCGCGCGGCCGCTGGTTTCTCCGGAAGTCATCGCGAGGGTGATTGATGCCACGGCGGAACACGGTGCAGCCGCCCCTGCCCTCCCGGTCACCGATGCGCTCTGGCGCGGCGCGGACCGGGTTGACGGCACGGTCGCGCGTGACGGGCTCTGGCGGGCACAGACGCCCCAGGGATTCCGCTTCGACGCGATCCTCGCCGCCCATCGCGCGCATGAGGGCGAGGCCGCCGACGATGTGGCCGTCGCCCGTGCCGCCGGGATGGAGGTTGCCATCGTCACGGGTGACGAGGACAATCTCAAGATCACCGGCCCCGGGGATTTCGCCCGGGCCGCACGCATTCTGGGGGACCGGATGGACATCCGCACCGGCAACGGCTTCGACGTGCATCGCTTCGGGCCCGGCGATCACGTCATGCTCTGCGGCGTGGCCGTGCCGCATGACCGGGCGCTCACCGGCCATTCCGACGCCGATGTGGGGATGCATGCGCTCACTGATGCGATCCTCGGCGCGCTGGCCGAGGGCGACATCGGCCGCCATTTCCCGCCCTCCGACCCGCAATGGAAAGGCGCGGCAAGTGAAATCTTCCTGGCCCATGCCGCCGGGCTGGCGCGCGAACGGGGCTTCACCCTCAGCCATGCCGATGTGACGCTGATCTGCGAGACGCCGAAGATCGCCCCCCATGCAGAGGCGATGCGGGCGGAACTCGCGCGGGTGCTGGAGGTGGACCTGTCTCGGGTGAATGTGAAAGGCACGACATCCGAGGGCCTGGGCTTCACCGGAAGGGGCGAGGGGATCGCTGCCATGGCAAGCGCAACTCTGGTGGCGTCATGATCCGGGCCATCGTCACCGCCGGGGGAATCGGCCTGCTGCGTCCCGCGCCGGGAACCTGGGGTTCGGCTGTAGCAACTCTGGTGGCGCTCGGGGTCGCAATGGCCGGACAGGCATGGCTGGTGCCGGTTGCGGCACTTCTCGCCACGATCCTTGGCCTCTGGGCCGTGCCGCGCGCGACGGCGGTGCTGGCGGACCCGGATCGTCCGGACATTGTCATCGACGAACTCGCAGGCCAGTGGCTCGCGCTGTCCTTCACGCTTCTGCCGCTCTGGTGGCGCGGGGCCGATCCGCTCGCCGCCTGGCCCGGCGTGGTCGTGCCCTTCCTGCTGTTCCGGCTGTTCGACATCTGGAAGCCCGGCCCCGTTGGCCGCGCCGACCGGCGGGGCGATGCGGCAGGGGTCATGTTCGACGATCTCTGGGCCGGGCTCTTCGCCGGGATCGCCTCGGTCCTGCTCGCCGGAATCTGGCACGGGCTGATGTTCGGCTGGCCGGGATGAGCCTCGCCGCGGACATCCTCGCCACCGCCCGGGCGCGTGGGGCGAGCGTAACTGCCGCCGAAAGCTGCACCGGCGGCATGGTCGCCGCCGCGCTCACCGATCTTCCCGGATCATCCGACATGTTCCTCGCCGGGATCGTCACCTATTCCAACGCGGCCAAGACCGCGCTTCTGGGCGTGGGCGAGGACACGCTGTCCCGCCACGGCGCAGTGAGCGAGGAGGTCGCACGCGAGATGGCCGAAGGTGCCCGCCGCGTGACCGGCGCGACATTCGCGGTCTCCACCACCGGCATCGCCGGGCCCGGCGGATCGGAGTTCAAGCCCGAGGGGCGGGTCTGTTTCGCGCTGGCGGGGCCGGATGACACCAGGGCCGAAACGGTGGAGTTCGGTGCACAGGGCCGCGATGCGGTGCGCAGGGCGGCGCGGGATCACGCACTCGCCCTGCTGCTTGCAGCGCTACGGGCCGGCTAAGGCCCGCTCAGTCAAGCGGCGCGCCTGCCATCCGTCCGGCCATGGGCGACAGGGCACGCGGCAGGAACCTGCCCTGATCCTTGCGACCGTGAATCCGGCCGTCCTCCATCACCACCTCGCCGCGCAGGATCGTCGCCTTCGGCCAGCCGGTAACTTCGAAACCCTCCCAGGGGGTGTAATCCGAACCATGCTCCATGAGCGACTGGGTGATGGTGACCCTGCGTTCGGCATCCCAGAGCACGATATCGGCATCATAGCCCGGCGCGAGCGAGCCCTTGGTGGTGAGTCCGTAGATACGGGCGTGATTGGTCGAGGTCAGCGCCACGAACTGGTTGGCAGTGATCCGCCCCTTCGCCACGCCTTCCGACCACAGGATCGGCATGCGCACCGCCACGCCGGGAATGCCGTTGGGCACCCAGCGGAAACCCGTGCGCGCCTTGGGGTTCTTCTTGCCAAGCTCCCCCTCGAAGAAGAACGGGCAATGGTCCGAGGAAAACGTCTGGAACACCCCGGTCTGGATGCCGTTCCAGATCGCCTCCCAACTTGCATGATCGCGCGGCGGCGGCGAGCAGACGTATTTCGAGCCGGTCTCGTCCATGTTGAGACCCTTCAGGTCGTCGGCCGTGAGCGAGATATACTGCGTGCAGGTCTCGCCCATGATCTTCAGCCCGCGCGACTGTGCCCAGCGGATCTGCTCCATCGCCTCGCGGCCCGAGACATGGACCACCATGATCGGCACGCCGGTCAGCTCGGCATGGCTGATCGCGCGATGCGCAGCCTCGCGCTCGACGGTCTGGGGGCGCGAGACGGCGTGATAATAGGGGGCGAGACGGCCTGATTTCTCGAGCTTGTCGCTCATGAAGCGGATCGCGTCATAGCCCTCGCAATGGACCATGACGAGCGCACCGCATTCGCCCGCGGCATCGAAGACCTCGAGGATCTCGCGGTCGTTCAGCACAAGGTCGTCATAGGTCATGAAGATCTTGAGCGATGTATACCCCGCCGCGACCAGAGCGGGCAGATCCTGACCAAGCGCTGCGGGCGAGGGATTGGCGACGATCATGTGGAAGCCGTAGTCGCAATAGGACTGGCCGTCGGCCTCCTTGTGGTAGTCCTCGACCGCCTTGCGCAGGGATTCACCGCGTCCCTGCAGGGCGAAAGGCAGCACCGTCGTATTGCCGCCGGCGATGGCCGACCTTGTGCCGGTCTCGAATCCGTCGGCCATGGCCGGGCCGCCAAAAGCAGGCTGGGCAAGATGGACATGGCTGTCGATTCCGCCAGGCATGACGAGAAGGCCGCCCGCGTCGATCTCCCTCTCTCCCCGCCCGAGGTCCGTGCCGAGTGCGGCGATCCTGCCTCCCCGCACACCGACATCGGCGCGCGAGGTCTCGGATGCCGTGACGACCGTGCCGCCACGAATCACCAGGTCGAAATCACTCATGATGCACCCCCTCCTTCGCATGAAATCCGCCTGCGGCAGATCCGCCGCAACGGTGAACGCGCAGATTAGGGCAAGGCGGGACATGGTCAATCCCGCACCTGTCTCATCATCGCGGGCCACAGGCGAGGCGGCCCCCACCGCCGCCGTCATTGCGAGCGAAAGCGAGGCAACCTGGTTCCAGCGCTCCGGTTTGCCGCGTCGGCTGCGCCTCCTCGCAATAACGGGGCGTGGTCCGTCTACCACGGCAACCATCCCGTCACCGCAGCATTGCGGCCCCGGCGGGCGCGGGCTACCCAAGGGCATAGCCATGAGGATGATGCGATGTCCGCCACCAGACCGGGCTTCGGCCCCGAACTCGGCTCCTTCGACTGGACCGACCCCCTGCGACTGAACGATGCGCTGACAGATGACGAACGTGCGCTTGCCGAGGGTGCCCGTGCCTTTGCCGAGGACCGGCTCGCGCCGCGCATCCAGGAAGCGTTTCGCAACGAGGAAACCGACCCCGCGATCTTCGCCGAGATGGGCGAGGCCGGGCTGCTGGGCGTCACCATTCCCGAGGAAATGGGCGGCCTTGGCGCGGGCTATGTCGCCTACGGGCTGATCGCGCGCGAGGTCGAGCGGATCGATTCGGGCTTCCGCTCGATGATGTCGGTGCAATCGAGCCTCGTGATGTATCCGATCGATGCCTATGGCTCGGACGCACAGCAGAAGAAATACCTGCCCCGCCTTGCCTCGGGCGAGATCATCGGCTGTTTCGGCCTGACGGAACCCGATGCGGGGTCGGATCCCGGCGGGATGAAGACCACCGCGAAGAAGACCGCAGGCGGTTACGTGCTGAACGGCGCGAAGATGTGGATCACCAATTCGCCCATTGCCGATGTCTTTGTCGTCTGGGCAAAATCCGAAGCCCATGATGGCAAGATCAGGGGATTCATCCTCGAAAAGGGCATGAAGGGCCTGTCCGCGCCGAAGATCGAGGGAAAAATCTCCCTGCGCGCCTCGGTCACGGGCGAGATCGTGATGCAGGATGTCGAGGTGGGCGAGGATGCGCTGCTTCCGGGGGTCGAGGGGCTCAAGGGCCCGTTCGGCTGCCTCAACCGCGCGCGCTACGGAATCGCCTGGGGCGTACTCGGCGCGGCCGAATCCTGCTGGCACACCGCGCGGCAATACGGACTCGACCGCAGGCAGTTCGGCAGGCCGCTCGCGCAGACACAGCTCCACCAGAAGAAACTCGCCGACATGCAGACCGAAATCACGCTGGGGCTGCAGGCGGCACTGGCCGCCGGGCGGCTGATGGACGAGGGGCGCGCGGCACCGGAGATGATTTCCCTCATCAAGCGAAACAATTGCGGCAAGGCGCTCGTGATTGCACGCGATGCGCGCGACATGCTGGGTGGAAACGGCATTTCCGACAGTTTCCCGGTCATGCGGCACATGGTAAACCTTGAAACAGTGAATACCTATGAAGGCACGTCCGACATACATGCGCTGATCCTTGGCCGGGCGCAGACCGGGCTGCAGGCGTTTTTCTGAAACCGTCCATTGCCGGGACGGAAACGGAACGCCCGCTTTCCGCCCGCTGCGCCGCCCCGTTTTGCCACGATGCGGGATCATCCATCTGCGGACGCTGCCCCAGGATGTGATGATGACGCTGCCCGATCCCCTGCCCGACCTGCGCAACCTCGACCCTGGCCAATGGTGGGATGCACTCGACGATCTGGGCGAAGAGCACGGCTACTTCGATCTCGTGGGCAGTCGCCACGCGAGCCTGTTTCTCGACCTCGACCGCACGCTCCTCGTTACCTTCGAGACGATGGACGAGGCACGCCGCCTGCCTTTCGCCCATCCGCGGGGCGTGGCGCTCGCCGCCGCGCACGGCTGGTCGCTTCTCGCCTTCCTCTCGGACGGTGAGACATGGTTCCGCGACCCCGCCGTCTGGGGCACCTTCGACCGTCTCGGCGACGACGGTTTCTTCGAGGATTTCGAACGGGTGCTGTTCTTCGGCGCAGGCTCCGGTGCCTATGCGGCCGCGGCTCTTTCGGTCGCCGCGCCGGGCGCGCGCGTCCTCGCCATCCGCCCGCAGGCGACGCTTTCCCCCGGGCTGGCCAGCTGGGACCGGCGGTTCCTCGCCGCGCGGCGGCTCGATTTCACAAGCCGCTACGGCTTCGCCCCGGACATGGTCGACGCGGCGCAGCATGTCGATGTCATCATCGACCCGCATGTCACGCCCGACGCGATCCATGCGGCATTCTTCGCACGGGAGAATGTCACAATCCACCGCGCCCGGGGGGCGGGCGCGCGGACGGAGGCGCTTCTCGACCAGATGGGGCTGACCGGCACACTGGTCGAGGCGGCGATGGAGGGCAGGCTGGACCCGGTCTCCTTCGCCCGGCTCTGGCGCGCACGGCGCGGCAGCGCGCCCTGGCTGCGCGGCCTTGTCCGCAAGCTCGAGCACGCGGGGCAGTTCGGCCGCGCGCGGCGGGTCTGCGAATACGGGCTGACCACGGACAGCCCCGAGCCGTTCAGGCGCAAGTTGCAGGAAATCGCGGCGAGGGCAGCGGCGGCCGAATGATCAGCCGCCCCGTTTTGCCAGCCGCTCCTGCCCCCAGGCGACGAGCCTGCGTCCGAAGAGGCCGATCATCCCGCCAAGGACGATCCAGAAGGCCGACCCCGAATCCAGGAGTGCGGCGATGATGCCGACGATCAGCATGACGAGCAGAAAGGAAAGCAGGCGCATCTCCCCCGGCTCGATCTTCACGACGGGCGCGATGAACCTCGCCACCGGCTTCGCGAGCAGATCCTCGGCCGGCTGAACCACCAGACCGCCGATGACCGCGACGATGAAACCCCACATGTTTCCCTCCACCTGCCGGTTGACGGCAAATATCGGCATTCCTGCAGGCCGCTGCAAGGGCGGATTGCGGCGGGACGGCTCTGGCTCCATCACGCCTTCCGTCATTGCAAGCGAAAGTGAGGCAACGGGCCGTC
>CAYUBT010000106.1:7497-9262 GCA_964443055.1 uncultured Rubellimicrobium sp. | reverse complement strand
GCCGCCAGCTCCCCGATCGGATAGCCGCGATGGGTCAGGACGCCTTCGTCGCCGTCGATGAAGGTGATGGTCGAGTCGCAGGCAGCGGTCGAGGTAAAGCCCGGATCATAGGTGAAGACACCTGCCTCCTTGTAGAGCTGGCGGATGTCGATGACATCGGGCCCGGAGGTCGGGGTCAGGATCGGCAGTTCATACGACTTGCCGTCGATGGTCAGGGTGGCGGTCTTGCCTTCAGCCATGATGTCCTCTTTCTGGCGTGCCGGGCCTCGGGCCGGGCGACCGGCTTCTTTACGTCATTCCTGCAGGACGGGAATGACGAAATCCTTACTGGCCTGCCGCATCGCGCAGGCGGGCGATGCTTTCCCCGCGACCGAGGACCAGCATCATGTCGAAGACGCTCGGGGTGGCGGTGCGCCCCGCCAGCGCCGCGCGGATCGGGCCGGCCAGCTTGCCAAGCTTCACCCCCTCCTGAGTGGCGAGCGCGGCAACTTCGGCCTCGAGGGCCTCGCGGGTCCAGTCTGTATCCTGCAGCCGGTCCGCCAACAAGCCCGGTATACTGCGGGATACCGGATCGAGCGCCTGCGCCGCCTTCTCGTCGGGCGTCACGGGGCGTCCGGTCAACACGAAATGCGCCTTATCGACGAGATCGGGGAAGGTGCGGCTGCGGTCCTTGAGACAATACATCGCGCGGGACAGGCCAGCGCGCTGCGCATCGGTGAGCGGTTCCGTCCCGATGGCCGCCAGATAGCCCTCGAGTTCAGCGAGAATTGCCTCGTCCCCCATCGCCGCCAGATGCAGGCCGCAGAGATGTTCGAGCTTCTTCACGTCGAATCGCGCCGGGCTCTTGCCGATTCCCTCCAGATCGAACAGCGTGCGGGCTTCTTCGTCCGTCATGTATTCGGTGTCGCCATGGCTCCAGCCCAGCCGGGCGAGATAGTTGCGCATCCCTGCCGCCGGATAGCCCATCGCCTGATATTCCGCCGCCCCCGTCGCCCCGTGGCGCTTGGACAGTTTCTTGCCGTCCGGGCCGAAGATCAGCGGGACATGCGCCATCACCGGCAATTCCCAGCCGAGCGCGTCGTAGATCATCTTCTGGCGGAAGGCATTGGTCAGGTGGTCGTCGCCGCGGATGATATGGGTCACGCCCATGTCGTGATCGTCCACCACCACCGCGAACATGTAGACTGGAGTCCCGTCCGAACGCAGGAGAATCAGGTCGTCCATCTCGGCATAGGCGACGGTCACCTCGCCCTGCACCGCATCATGGATGGTCTGCGCGCCCTCCTGCGGGGCGCGCAGGCGGATCGCATGAGGGGCGTCGGGGTGGGTGCTCGCAAGCGCGTCGCGCCAGGGGCTGCGAAAAAGTGTCGAGCGCCCGTCGGCACGGGCCTGTTCACGGAAAGCGGCGATCTCGTCCGGTGTCGAGAAGCACTTGTAGGCCGTGCCGGCGGCCAGCATCTGCCGTGCGACTTCGGCATGGCGTCCGGCGCGGGCGAACTGGCTGACCGGCTCGCCGTCCCAGTCGAGTCCGAGCCAGGTGAGTCCGTCAAGGATTGCCCGGGTATTTTCCGGCGTCGAACGCGCGCGGTCCGTGTCCTCGATCCGCAGGAGAAACTTCCCCCCGCGTCCACGCGCGAAGAGCCAGTTGAACAGCGCCGTGCGTGCGCCGCCGATATGAAGCTGCCCGGTCGGCGAGGGCGCGAAACGGGTGACGACCGGCTTTCCGGTGGTGGCGGTCATGCGGGTTTACCTTTCGCTAACCAGT
>CAYUBT010000106.1:5573-7397 GCA_964443055.1 uncultured Rubellimicrobium sp. | reverse complement strand
ATCAGCCTGCAAAGCGAACAACCCTGGCTGAAGCCCGAACCGGGCATGGTGGTGATCCTTACCGCCGGCCTCATGCCGCCCAACGGTCCGGCCGAGCCCGGAGGCTTCGACTTTCGTCTGCCCGCCTTTTTCGACCGGCTCGGCGCGGTGGGATATACACGAACGCCGGTGCTGATGCTCGAACCTCCGGCCGGGGGGCGGGCGCTGGCCATCGAGCGGCTGCGGATGCGCCTGTCGGCACGAATTCACATGCTGGTGCCGGGTGATGCCGGGGGGTTTGCCTCGGCCATCATCACGGGGGATCGCTCGGGGCTGTCGGGTGCGGCCGAGGATGCCATGCGTGATGCGAATCTCTATCACCTCGTCGCCATTTCGGGGATGCATATGGGGATGCTCGTCGGGCTGGTCTTTGCGCTGGTCCGGGGTGCGGTGGCGCTGGTGCCTCCGCTGGCGCTTCGAGTGGACGGACGCAAGATCGCGGCACTGGCGGCGCTGCCGGTCGCGGTGTTCTATCTCGCGCTTTCGGGGCGGGGCGTGGCGACCGAACGTGCCTTTGTCATGGCGGCCGTGATGCTGGGTGCCGTGCTGCTGGACCGTCGCGCGCTGACGATGCGCTCGGTGGCGCTGGCGGCGCTGCTCGTGCTGGGGTTCCGGCCCGAAACACTCGTGAATGCCGGGTTCCAGATGTCATTCGCGGCGGTGGTCGCATTGATCGCGGCTTACGGAGCATTGGGGCGGCGGCTGTATTCGTCCGGCCGATGGCGCTGGCTTGCGCCTGCGCTGATGCTTGTCTTCTCGTCCCTTGTCGCGGGACTGGCCACCGCACCCTATGCGGCGGCGCAGTTCAACCGCATGGCCCATTATGGCCTGATCGCCAACCTGCTGGCGGTGCCGGTGATGGGGGCGGTGGTCATGCCCGCAGCCGTTGCCATGCTGCTGCTGGCACCCCTGGGCCTTGCGGAACCGGCCCGAACCCTGACGGAATGGTCATGCCGCTGGATCCTTGGCGTGGCCGAGCGGGTGGCCGCCCTCGACGGTGCGGCAAGCGCTGTGTCCGCGCCGCCGGGCTGGGTCGTGCCTGCAATGACATTGGCGGGGCTGGTCCTTGCGCTTTGGCAGGGCAGGGGGCGCTGGCTGGGTGCGGCGGCGCTCGTGCCCGTCGCGCTGGGCTGGGCCATGGTCGAACGCCCGGCGCTGCTCGTGTCGTCCTCGGGCGGTCTTGTAGGCGTGATGGCGGACGGGGCGCGCGGTCTGAGCCGGGCGCAAGGGGAGGCTTTCGTCGCCACGAACTGGCTGCGGCATGACGGCAGCAGCCACCCGCAGGCAGAGGCGACGGGCGGCTTCACCCTGTCCGGCCGCCGTGCTGAAACGGTGATCGCGGGGCTGCGCGTTCTTGCCCTGCGCGGCGCGCGCGAGGTCGGGGCGCTGCAGGGCTGCGACGGCGCGGATATCCTTGTCGCATCCGTGGAGGTGCCGGACCGGACGCG
This sequence comes from uncultured Rubellimicrobium sp., assembly GCA_964443055.1. Lineage (GTDB taxonomy): Bacteria > Pseudomonadota > Alphaproteobacteria > Rhodobacterales > Rhodobacteraceae > JADYZU01. The sequence continues at coordinate 5,910 of CAYUBT010000106.1, read as the reverse complement.
CAGGCCCTGCCTTGTCCTTGACGAACCGGCGTTGCGGCAGAGTGGCGCGGTGGCGGGCTGGCGGCGCGACGGCGGATTGCGTCTGGTTGCCGCGGAGTGGCAGGCAGGCCGGCGGCCCTGGCTTCCGGCCGGACGCGGTGCTGCGTCAGTGCCGCCGTCGGAACCGCTCCTGATGCAGCCGGGCGTGACGGCCTGGCCGTGAGTGGCGCGCGGCGCGGAACCGTGCAACCCTCCCACCGTCATTGCGAGGAGGCGTGAGCCGACGCGGCAACCCGGAAACGTCGGGAACACCGGGTTGCTTCGCTGAGGCTCGCAATGACGGGAAGAGGCGTCCCCC
>CAYUBT010000106.1:4945-5563 GCA_964443055.1 uncultured Rubellimicrobium sp. | reverse complement strand
GTCCCCCTTCCCCTCATCGTCATTGCGAGGAGCCGGAGGCGACGCGGCAACCCGGAACGCGGGGATTCCGGGTTGCTCCGCTGTCGCTCGCAATGACGGCGAAGACGCTGCCCGCGCGGCTCAATAGCTGCGGATCAGCCCGACCAGCCTTCCCTGCACCCGCACCTGCCCCTCGCGGTAGAGGCGCGTTTCATAGGCCGGGTTGGCTGCCTCGAGCGCGATCATGCCGTTCTGGCGGCGCAGGCGCTTGAGCGTGGCTTCCTCTTCCTCGACCAGGGCCACGACGATGTCCCCGTTGTCGGCGACCGCGCCCTCGCGGATGATGACGATGTCGCCGTCGTTGATCCCGGCGTTGATCATCGAATCGCCCTTCACCTCGAGCGCGTAATGTTCGCCCCTTCCGATCATGGATTCGGGCACGGCGACGTGATGCATCACTTCGGAAATCGCCTCGATCGGCACGCCGGCGGCGATCCGGCCCATCATCGGCAGTTCGGCCACCTGCGGCGGCAGGGGCAGGCGCACCACCTGTGCAGAGCGCGACGGCGCGGGTCCGGCCTGACGCGCCAGCGCCTCGGGGAGCCGGATGACCTCGATCGCACGGGCACGATGGGCAAG
>CAYUBT010000106.1:0-4935 GCA_964443055.1 uncultured Rubellimicrobium sp. | reverse complement strand
ATGAAGCCCCGCTCCTCGAGCGCGGTGATGAGACGGTGGATCCCGGATTTGGAGCGCAGCTCAAGCGCGTCCTTCATCTCGTCGAAGGAGGGGGGGACTCCCTCACGCTCCATATGCGTGTTGATGTAGTCGAGCAGTTCAAGCTGCTTGCGCGTCAGCATCGCATCGTCCCCCGGGGCAACGGTTTGCTCGATGTTCTGCCAGTGTTCCCGTTTTGTGTCAAGCGTTTCAGAGCCGGATGACCTCGACCCGGTCCCCTGCCTGCGCACCCGCATGGTCCGGAGGCTGCACGATCAGCACATCGGCCTGTGACAGAACCATGAGGAGCGAGGAATCCTGCCGGGTGAAGGGCCTCACGCCCTCGGGCGTCATCCGGGCGCGCAGGTAGTGCTCGCGCGGGCCGTTGGCGGGCAGCGGCTCGGCAAGCGTCGCAACCTCGCGCTTCATCGGCGCAGGCGGCAGGCCCTGCATGGCGCGGATCAGCGGCATCAGGAATACGGTCGAGCAGACCATGGCCGAGACCGGGTTGCCCGGCAGGCCCAGCATGATCTGCCGACCGCGCCGTCCGGCCATCATCGGCTTGCCGGGGCGTATGGCGATCCGGTGAAAGGCCAGGGAGAAGCCCGCCTCCTCTGCCGCCTTGGCAACAAGGTCATGGTCTCCCACCGAAGCGCCGCCGATGGTGATCAGGAGATCGGCGTCACCTGCGAGTGCGATCACCATCCGGTGCGAGTCCATCGTGTCGGCGGCGATGGGCAGGATGCGGGGGCGGATCCCCCTTTCCTGCAGCATCGCGCCGATCCCGTAGGCGTTCGAGGCCGCAATCTGCCCCGGCCCGAGCGGATCGCCCGGCACCACGAGTTCGTCGCCCGTGGACAGGATCGCCACATCAGGCTGCCGCGCCACCGTCGCCTGTGCCTGATTCATCGCCGCGATCAGCGCGATATCGGCCGAGGTCAGCCGTCGTGGCGCCGAAAGCCGTGCGCCCCTGGCAAAATCGCAGCCCTGCGGCCGAACGTTGATCCCGGTGTCGACGGTGTTCAGCGTCACGCGGTCGCCCTTGCGCGTCACGTTCTCCTGAATCACCACCCGGTCAGCGCCGGGCGGCATCGGCGCGCCGGTAAAGATGCGTGCGGCGTGGCCGGGGGCAAGGGGGGCGTCACCGGGATGGCCGGCGGCGATATGCCCGGCCAGCGCGAGCGTCGCGCCCGGCGTTGCGTCCTCGTCGCGCACCGCATAGCCGTCCATCGCCGAGGCGGCGAACGGCGGCTGGTCGTGTCCCGCGACCACATCCGCCGCGAGCACCCGGCCCGCAGCCCGTTCGAGCCAGACCTTCTCGCTCTCCAGCGGCGTCACGAGGGCGAAGAGCTGGTCAAGCGCTTCGGAGACGGAAATCATGCCGTGAATCTCCCCGATTTGCCGCCGTCCTTGAGCGTGACGCGGATACCGCCGATCTCCATGCTCCGCTCGGCGGCCTTGAGCATGTCGTAAAGCGTGAGGCAGGCGACCGAGACGGCGGTCAGCGCCTCCATCTCGACCCCCGTTCGCCCCGTGCAACGCACCGTGGCAGTGACCCGTACGCCCGGCAGCGTGTCGTCGGGCACGAGTTCGACCGAGACTTTCGTCACCGGCAGCGGATGACAGAGCGGGATCAGATCGGCCGTGCGCTTCACCGCCATGATCCCCGCGACCCGTGCGACGCCGAGCACATCGCCCTTTCCGGCCCGGCCCTCACGCACGAGCGCCAGCGTGGCTTGCGTCATGCGGATGAATCCCTCGGCGGTTGCGGTCCGGTCAGTGATGTCCTTGTCGGTGACATCGACCATATGGGCCTGACCGGCGGCGTCGAAATGGCTCAGAACCATGGCGGCCTCAGAGCACGCCGGGCGCGCGCAACGGGTTGGCCAGGATCGCGCGGGTGGCGGCGGCCACGTCATCCTGCCGCATCAGGCTTTCGCCGATCAGGAAGGAGCGCGCGCCGTAACGGGCGAGATCGGCAAGGTCGGCGGCGGTGGACAGTCCGCTTTCTGCAACGATCATCCGTTCGGGCGGCACCAGCCGCGCAAGGCGGCGGGTGACTTCGAGGCTGGTCTCGAAGGTCTTGAGGTTGCGGTTGTTGATGCCCACGAGGCGGGAAGGGACGCGCTCGGCGCGGCGCAACTCGTCCTCGTCATGGACCTCGACCAGCGCATCCATGCCCCAGCGCTCGGCCTCTTTCGCAAGTGCGGCAGCCTCGTCGTCGCTGACCATCGCCATGATGATGAGGATGCAGTCGGCCCCGAGGGCACGCGATTCGGCCACCTGCCAGGGATCGAAGAGGAAGTCCTTGCGCAGGACCGGCAGGTCGCCCGCCCCGCGCGCCTGCATCAGATATTCGGGCGCGCCCTGGAAGCTCGGCCCGTCGGTGAGGACCGACAGGCAGGATGCCCCGCCTGCAGCATAGGCCCGGGCGAGCGCGGGCGGGTCGAAATCGGTGCGGATCAGCCCGCGCGAAGGGCTGGCCTTCTTGATCTCGGCGATGAGGCCGTAACCGTCGCGGGTCGCAAGGGCGAGCGCCTCGATAAAGGGGCGCACCTGGGGTGCATCTGCGGCCTCGGCCTCGATGACGGACCGGGGCTTCGCCTCCTTTCCGGCGGCGACCTCTTCTTCCTTGTAGGCTCGGATGCGGGCGAGAATGTCCATGCGAGTCTCAATAGCGGGGCTGCGGGGCGAAGGAAAGGCGGCGTGACGGTCTGGCGCATGCCGCCCGGCCCGGCGGCGACGCAATCCGCGCGAGCCCTTTCATCCGTACACGGCCCGCGCCCCTGCGCGAGGGCACCGTATCAGTTCAGGGAAGGATGTGAGCGTCACTGCAACATGCGCCCGGAGACCGCGCGCCCCCGCCGACCGTTGCCCTTCGCCCTCCGCTCCCCTAGATTCACCGGGCAAGGGCCGGGAGAGGCGCATGTTCGCAGGGCGGCATATCCTGCTCATCATCGGTGGCGGAATCGCGGCCTTCAAGGCGCTCGACCTTATCCGTCGCCTGCGTGAGCGCGGGGCGAAGGTGACCCCAGTCCTCACCCGCGCGGGCGCGGAATTCGTCACGCCGCTGTCCGTATCGGCGCTGGCCGAAGTGGTTGTCTTCACCGATCTTTTCGACCTCACCGCCGAAGCCGAGATGGGCCATATCGAACTGTCGCGCGCGGCCGATCTGCTCGTCGTCGCGCCCGCGACCGCCGACCTTCTGGCCAAGATGGCCGCCGGGCTGGCCGATGACATCGCCTCGACTCTGCTGCTGGCCACCGACAAGCGCGTTCTCGTCGCCCCGGCGATGAACGTGCGGATGTGGGAACATCCCGCCACGCGGCGCAATGTCGCGCAGCTTGCCCGCGACGGGATCCTTTTCGTCGGCCCCGGCGAGGGAGCGATGGCCTGTGGTGAATACGGGCCGGGGCGGATGTCGGAGCCGCTGGAGATCGTCACCGCGATCAATGCGGCGCTGGACGACGGGCCGCTGAAGGGGCGGCATGTGATCGTGACCTCCGGCCCCACGCATGAACCCATCGACCCGGTGCGCTATATCGCCAACCGCTCCTCGGGCGCGCAGGGGGCGGCGATCGCCGCAGCTTTGCGCGATCTGGGCGCACGGGTAAGCTTCGTCACCGGCCCCGCCGAGGTTTCGCCGCCCGCAGGGGTCGGGGTGGTCGCGGTGGAGACGGCAGCGAAGATGCGCGACGCGGTTCTCGCGGCCTTGCCCGCCGATGCGGCGGTGATGGCGGCGGCAGTGGCCGACTGGCGGGTGGTCAATGCCTCGGACGAGAAGGTGAAGAAGTCCCCGGGCGGCCTGCCGGTGCTGGAACTGGCCGAGAATCCCGACATTCTGGCGCAGGTCGCGCAGCTTAAGGACGGCCGACCGCCTCTCGTGGTGGGTTTCGCCGCCGAGACGCAGGATGTCGTCGCCAATGCCCGCGCCAAGCTGGCCCGAAAGGGCTGCGACTGGATCGTCGCCAATGATGTCTCGCCCGAGACCGGCATCATGGGGGGCGACGAGAATGCCGTGACGCTGGTGACGGCTGACGGTGACGAGTCGTGGCCGCGCATGGCGAAACGCGAGGTCGCCCGCAGGCTGGCCGAACGGATCGCTGCGGCACTCGGGGGTTGAGATGCATGTCGTCCCCCATGCGATCGAGATGCGGGTGCTGGACCCGCGCCTCCATGACTGGGGCCTGCCGCGCTATCAGAGCGACCTTGCCGCCGCCTGGGATCTGCATGCCTGTCTGGCAGCGCCGCTGACCGTCGCGCCGGGTGATCCGGCGGTGCTCGTGCCCTCGGGCATCGCGCTGCTGATGGGGCAGTCGGGCATGGCCGCGCTGATCCTGCCGCGTTCGGGTCTGGGCCACCGGCGCGGGCTGGTGCTCGGGAACGCCGTGGGGCTGATCGACGCTGATTATACCGCCGAGATCATGATTTCCGTCTGGAACCGCAATGCGCAGGGTGGAGAGGCGATCATGATCCGCCCCGGCGACCGGATCGCGCAGATGATGTTCGTGCCCGTCCTGCGCCCGCAGGTGAATATCGTGGGCGATTTCACCCGCGACACCGCGCGCGGGGCCGGGGGCTTCGGCTCGACCGGGGTGGATGTGTGAGCGGACAGGTCATCACCGTCCTTGCCGGGCTCCTTGTCCTCGTGGCGCTCTATGTCTGGCTCCTGCGTGTCCTGCGCCGCCGGGCGAAGACCCTCGCCCCCGAGCCGCCGACCACCGGCACGTTCTCGGATGCCGAACTGACGCGCTATTCACGTCACATGATCCTGCGCGAGATCGGCGGCCCCGGCCAGCGCAGGCTGCGCGAGGCGCGGGTGCTGGTCGTGGGGGCGGGGGGCCTTGGTGCGCCCGCGCTGCTCTATCTTGCCGCCGCCGGGGCGGGCGTGATCGGAATCGTCGATGACGATGTGGT
>CAYUBT010000105.1:8347-9266 GCA_964443055.1 uncultured Rubellimicrobium sp. | reverse complement strand
ACGGTGCCCGAGCCCTATGTCCCGCCCCAGGCCCCGCAGACCACGACGCGGCCCCAGCCCCGGCCCGCGCCGCGCGTGGCCGCCGAGGCCGTGGCCCCGCCGCCGCCCGAGGCCGATATCGCGCCGCAGGTGCAGGAAGAGGCCGCACCCGAGGCCGAGGCCCTTGCCGAGGTGCCAGAGGAAACCCGCGCCGCCGCGCCGGAAGAGACCGCGACCGAAATCGTGACCGAGGCCGATACGCCCTCGGGTGCGCCCGAGGTGGCCCTGCGTCCCCAGACCCGGCCGCAGCGCCCGGCTGCGCCGCAGTCGCAGCCCGAACCCGAGACCCGGACGGCGGAGACCGGGACGACCGCGCCGGCAAGCCAGCCCGCGCCCGACACATCGGTTGCCGACGCGCTCGCGGCGGCACTCGCTGCCGAGGCCGCCTCCGCGCCCGCAGCCGCCGCCAACCCCGGCCCGCCGATGACCGGGGCCGAACGCGATGCCTTCCGCCTCGCGGTCTCGGGCTGCTGGGCAGTCGATCCGGGCTCCGAGGCGGCGCAGGTCACGATCACCGTGCGCTTCGACCTCGATCGCCAGGGCATGGTCGTGGGCAATGACGTGCGCCTCGCGAACTCCTCGGGCGGCAGCGCCGGGGCCGTCGACAGCGCCTTCCAGTCCGCCCGCCGCGCCATCCTGCGCTGCCAGAGCAATTCCGGCTACCAGTTGCCCGCCGACAAATACGAGCAATGGCGCGAGGTCGAGATGACCTTCGATCCGTCGGGGATGAGGATGAGATGAGGGGATCGGACGTTCAGTGCACCGCCGGGACAGGGGGGCTCTGCACCCGGCGCATCCGCGCCACACCCCGGATGCTCTACACAAGTCTGTCATTGGATTTGAGTTTTGTCGTAACCTAAGGGAACGGGGAGAACCCCGC
>CAYUBT010000105.1:0-8337 GCA_964443055.1 uncultured Rubellimicrobium sp. | reverse complement strand
CGGTGAGGCCCTGCAGGGCCTGTTGAAAAGGGATCGAGCATGAGACGGATTTTCTCCCTTCTGGCCGTTCTGGTCGTGGGCATTGCCACAGCGGGCATGGCTGCGGCCCAGCAGGGCCCCCTGCGCATCACCATTACCGACGGGGTGATCGAGCCTCTTCCCTTCGCCCTTCCGGTCTTTCAGGCCGAGACTGCCGGCTCGGAACAGGCGGCGGCGCAGGTCTCGCAGGTGATCGTCGACGATCTCGTCGGCACCGGTCTCTTCCGGCAGATCGACCGAGGCAGCTTCATCTCGACCGTGACGGATTTCAACGCGCCCGTGGCCTATGCCGACTGGCGGGCAATCAATGCGCAGGCGCTCATCACTGGCGCGGTCTCGGTGCAGGGCGACACGCTGGTGGTGAAGTTCCGCCTGCATGACGTGTTCTCGGGGGCCGAACTGGGCGAGGGGCTGCAGTTTGCGGGCACGATGTCGGGCTGGCGGCGGATGGGTCACAAGGTGGCCGATGCCGTCTATTCGCGCATCACCGGCGAAGGCGGCTATTTTGACAGCCGTGTGGTCTTCGTGGCCGAGAGCGGCCCCAAGGAGGCGCGGCTCAAGCGGCTCGCGATCATGGATTACGACGGGGCGAACCTGCAGTATCTGACCGACAGTTCCGCCCTCGTCCTCGCTCCGCGGTTTTCGGCCACGGGGGACCGGATCCTCTACACGACTTACGAATCGGGCTCGCCTCGCATCAGCCTCATGGACGTGGCCACCGTCGGTCACCGCCAGATCGCTACCGCGCCGGGCGAAATGGCCTTCACGCCCCGCTTCTCGCGCGACGGCTCGCAGGTGATCTATTCGCTGGCCAATGGCGGCAATACCGATATCTGGATCACCGCCCTGGCCTCCGGCGGCCATCGGCAGTTGACCAATGCGCCCTCGATCGACACGGCACCCTCGCTTTCGCCCGACGGCAGCCAGATCGTCTTCGAAAGCGACCGTTCGGGCGGATCGCAGCTCTACATCATGTCCATCTCGGGCGGCGAGCCGCAGCGTGTCTCGTTCGGCGAGGGGCGTTACGGCAGCCCGGTCTGGTCCCCGCGCGGCGACCTGATCGCCTTCGTGAAACAGTCGGGCGGCTATTTCTACATCGGGGTGATGCGCACCGACGGGTCGGAAGAACGCATTCTCACCCGGTCGGAACTGGACGAAAGCCCGACCTGGGCACCCAACGGCCGCGTCATCATGTTCACGCGCGAGACGCTGGGGCCGAGTGGCGGCCCGTCGCTCTATTCGGTGGACATTTCGGGGCGCAACCTGCGGCAGGTGCCGACGGGGGGCTTTGCCTCGGACCCGTCCTGGGGGCCGCTGCAGCCCTGAGCTTCGCCATAGCCGGGCCGGATGGCCCGTGCTAGTCTGGACCACAAAGTCGAATCCGAGAGGGTTATTCGAGATGAACAAATTTCTGATCCTGACGCTGATCGTCGGTGCGCTCGCCATTTCCGGCTGCACGCGGCCCGACCGCTTCGGCGGCGCGGGCGCAGGAGGCGGTGCGGGTGGCGACGGGATCGCCGGCAGCGCCCTCCCCGGCAGCGCGGGCGACCCGACGAGCCCGGCCTATTTCGCCCAGACCATCGGCGACCGCGTGTTCTTCGCCGTGGACCAGTCCTCGCTATCGCCAGAGGCGCGGCTGACCCTGGACGGCCAGGCGCAATGGCTCCTGTCGAATCCGAACTACCTCATCGTCATCGAGGGTCACGCGGACGAACAGGGGACGCGCGAATATAACGTCGCTCTCGGCGCGCGCCGCGCAAATGCCGCGCGCGAATACCTGATCTCACGCGGGGTGCCGGGCAACCGGCTGCGCACGATCTCCTACGGCAAGGAGCGTCCGGTCGCGACCTGCGGCAACGAAAGCTGCTGGTCGCAGAACCGCCGGGCGGTGACCGTCATCTCGATCACGGCGACAAGCTGAGGCGGTGTCGATGGGCCCTCTGCGTGCGTTTGTGACGGCCGGGCTGGCGGCGCTGATGCTGCCGGCCATGGCGCAGGCCGACAGTCTGGCAGACATCCGCCAGGAACTCGCCTCGCTCTATTCGAGCATCACCGGCCTGCGCGGCGAGTTGCAGGCAACAGGGCAGCTGTCGGCCGGGGTTTCGGGCAACACCCCGCTGGAGCGGCTGGATTCCATCGAACAATCCCTGCAACGCCTGACCTCCCGCACCGAGGAACTGGAATTCCGCATCAACCGCATCACCGTGGACGGGACCAACCGGATCGGCGACCTCGAATTCCGCATCTGCGAGATGGAGCCCGGCTGCGACATCTCGATGCTGGGCGATACCCCGTCGCTCGGCGGGGTCGACAATGCCGCGAACGTGCCGGCGCCCGCGCAGCCACAACCGCCCGGACCGGAGCTGACCGCAGGAGAACAGCAGGACTACAGGCGGGCGCAGGAGGCGCTCGCACAAGGTGACTTTCGCAGCGCCGCTGATCTCTTTGCGTCCTTTGTCGAGGCCTGGCCGAACGGGCCAATGACGAGCGAGGCGCTGTTCCATCGCGGAGAGGCGCTCGAGGCGATGGGCCAGATCTCGGAGGCGGCCCGCGCCTGGCTCGACAGTTTCTCGGGCGCCCCGGACGGGCCGGTGGCGGCGGATGCGCTGCTGAAACTGGGCGTCGCGCTCGGTGCGATGGGGCAGGGGGCGGATGCCTGCGTGACCCTGGGCGAGGTGCCCCTGCGCTTCCCTGCCCATCCGGCGGCCGCTCAGGCCCAGAGCGAAAGAATGCGACTGGGCTGCCCCTGATTTCTTGAAAAGGCATACTCTGGTTCCCACTTTTGAATCATGGCCCGGACTGACCCGGACTGGTTCAGAGGGAATGACCATGCGTCACATGCCTGTTCTAGCACTTTCCACCGCTTTTGTTGCCGGTATCGCGCTGACGGCGCCTGCCCTTGCGCAGGACACCGCACCACCGCCGACGCCCTTCCAGCAAGTGAGCGATCTCCTGCCGCTGCCGGAATTCATCCCCGGCCTCGGCACTTTGTTTGTGGACCCGGACACTTTGCCTGCGGGCCCGTTCCTTGCCTATGACCACGACGGCGCGCTTGCCGCCACGGTCTACATGGTGCCGATCGCCGCGCTTGAGGACGGGACGGCATTTGCCGATCTTGCGGTCGGCAGCGACACGGTGACCTCGGTCGACGTGATGTATAACGCCGGGCATCCGGGCGTCGAGGAGCCGCATGTCCATGTGGTCCTCTACCACGGTGACGACGCGAAGGAGAGGCTCGCGGAATGATCCTCTCGCGTCGCGAGGCGTTGGTGACGGGCGGCGCATTGGCCGCCCTCGCCGCGCTGCCGGTGCGGGCCCAGGGTGCGCCGGTCGTCATCACCATGAAGGGCGCGGGCGGGGGCGCACGCGTCTGGTTCTCGCCGCAGGGCGTGGCGGTTTCGCCGGGGACCACGATCCGTTTCGTCAATGACGATCCGGGCAATAGCCATACCGCCACCGCCTATCACCCCGATATCGAGGGGCGGCAGTTGCGGATCCCCGCAGGGGCCGAGGCCTGGGACAGCGACTATCTGCTTCCGGGCGAGACATTCGAGGTCACGCTCACCGTGCCCGGGGTCTATGACTACTACTGCCTTCCTCACGAGATGGCCGGGATGGTCGGCCGGATCATCGTCGGTACGCCCGGTGATGAGGGCTTCGCCCCGGCGGCGGCAGACAGCGATGATCTGCCCGAGGCGGCGTTGGAGAACTTCCCGGCGGTGGAAGACATCCTCGATCAGGGCGAGGTGGACGGCACGGGCTGAGCGGCCCGCCCCTTCAGCCGTGTGCGGTTCGCGGCACGGGCATGGCGGGCTGTTTCAGCGGCACCCGTGCATGACCGCGCCGCATCCACCCTTTGCAACCATCGCTTTTCACCGCCCTTGCGATATGCCAGCACGGATGGGGTCTGACCGGGAAGGGTTACGGATTGATGAAAGTCGCAACCCGCCAATGGGAGGCGCTGCCCCCCCGCTTCGCCGCCTCTCTCGAGGCACTGCTCGGGCCGTCGCCGCCCCCGGCGCTCGGCCTTGCGGTTTCGGGCGGGGGCGACAGCATGGCGATGCTGCATCTGGCGGCCGGATGGGCGCGGGCGCACGGGGTTGCGCTGCGAGTCGCCACCATCGACCACGGGCTCAGGCCGGGCAGCGCGGACGAGGCCGTGCTTGTCGCCCGAGCCTGTGCTGCGCTGGGCCTTCGCCATGACACCCTGCGCCGGGATGGTGACGGGCAGGGCGGCAATCTGCAGGCCGAGGCCCGCCGGGTGCGGCGCGACCTGATCGGGCGCTGGCGCGATGACCTTGCCCATGTGCTTTTCGCCCATACGCAGGACGATCAGGCCGAGACCTTCCTGCTGCGCCTTGCGCGCGGCTCGGGCGTCGAGGGGCTTGCCGCGATGCGGCCCCGCGCCATCGTGCCGCCGGACGGTTGGACGATCCTGCGGCCCATGCTCGGGTTTCGCCGTGCTGAACTGCGCGAATGGCTGGGCGCGGAGGGCATCGCCTGGGCTGATGATCCCTCGAACGAGGACCGTCGTTTCGACCGTGTACGGATGCGGGCGCTTCTGCCGCATCTCGCCGCCGAGGGGCTGACGGTCGACCGCCTCGCCTCGACCGCGACGCAGATGGCGCGCGCGGCGGAGGCACTGGCGCTGCGGGCACATGAGGCGGCTGTCCGGCTCATGTGCCCGGCCATCACCGGCAATGTCGCGCTTGATCGTGCCGGGCTGGCGACCCTTGATGAGGATACGCGGCTGCGGATCGTGGCGGCGGCGCTGCAATATGTCTCCTCCCGCCCCTACCGCCCGCGCGAGACAGCGCTGATTCGTGCGACGGGCGAGGCACTCGGCGGGCGCAGGGCGACGTTGCACGGCTGCCTCCTCCTGCCTCGGCAGGGGGTGATCGCCATCGTTCGCGAGCCGAGGGCGGTGGCCGGCCATGAAGGCGAGTTTCGCGACGGGGTGACGGTCTGGGACCGGCGCTGGCGGATCACGGCCGGGGGGCGGAGGGTGGCGATGCTGGGTGCCGGGGGCATCGCGCAGATCGGCACGGACGCCCCCCGTCCGCGCGCGGCCCTGTCCGCGCTGCCCGGCCTGTGGGAGGGCGCGCGCCTCGTTTCCTGTCCGCCTCTGGGCTGGGGCGTGTCTGTGACGGCAGTGATCCGCGCACCGGAAGGTGATTTTCCCGGCCGACTTTTGCCTGATTCCTGCTTATCAGATTGAATGTCCCGCCTCATGGCCTATTTTAGGGCCAACGGCGGCGCTGCCGACGGTCATTGTTGAGGAGCCTCATTCGTGGGCAACATGCGAAATGTCGCGTTCTGGGCCGTGCTGGCCCTTCTGGTCGTGGCGCTGTTCAACCTGTTCAACGGGTCCGAAAGCGCGCTGCAGTCCACGAACCGCAGTTACTCCGACTTTGTCGCTGCGGTCGATGCGGGCAGTGTCACGCAGGCGACGATCGACGGCGAGACCGTGCGCTACCGGACCGAGGACGGCCGCGAGTTCGTCACGATCCTGCCCTCCAGCGGCGAGATCACCGCCCAGGTGACCGAGCGCCTGCTCGACAATGGCGTGCCCCTGACCGCACGCAGCCAGGAACAGTCCGGTTTCATGACCTTCCTGCTCTCGCTCCTGCCCTTCCTGCTGCTGATCGGGGTCTGGATCTATTTCATGAACCGGATGCAGGGTGGCGGGCGCGGCGGGGCGATGGGGTTCGGCAAGAGCCGGGCGAAGCTCCTGACCGAAAAGCATGGCCGCGTGACCTTCGACGATGTCGCCGGTATCGACGAGGCCAAGGAGGAGCTTGAGGAAATCGTCGAGTTCCTGCGCAATCCGCAGAAATTCAGCCGCCTTGGCGGCAAGATCCCCAAGGGCGCGCTGCTGGTCGGCCCGCCGGGCACCGGTAAAACCCTGCTGGCCCGCGCCATCGCGGGTGAGGCCGGGGTGCCCTTCTTCACCATCTCGGGTTCCGACTTCGTTGAAATGTTCGTGGGCGTCGGTGCGTCGCGCGTGCGCGACATGTTCGAACAGGCCAAGAAGAATGCGCCCTGTATCGTCTTCATCGACGAGATCGACGCGGTCGGCCGGTCGCGTGGTGTCGGCTATGGCGGCGGCAACGATGAACGTGAGCAGACGCTGAACCAGCTTCTGGTCGAGATGGACGGGTTCGAGGCCAACGAGGGTATCATCATCGTCGCCGCGACCAACCGCCCCGACGTGCTCGACCCTGCGCTCCTGCGTCCGGGCCGGTTCGACCGGCAGATCCAGGTTCCGAATCCCGACATCCGGGGCCGTGAAAAGATCCTCGGCGTCCATGCGCGCAAGGTGCCGCTCGGCCCCGATGTCGACCTGCGCATCATCGCGCGGGGCACGCCCGGCTTTTCCGGCGCGGACCTCGCCAATCTCGTGAACGAGGCGGCGCTGATGGCCGCGCGGATCGGGCGGGTCTTTGTCACCATGACCGACTTCGAGAACGCCAAGGACAAGGTGATGATGGGGGCCGAACGCCGTTCCATGGTCATGACCGAGGATGAGAAGAAGCTGACGGCCTATCATGAGGCGGGCCATGCCATCGTCGGGTTGAACGTTCCGCAGCATGACCCGATCCACAAGGCGACGATCATTCCGCGGGGGCGGGCGCTCGGCCTCGTGCTGTCGCTGCCCGAACGCGACCAGTTGTCGGTGACGCGCACGAAATACCGCTCGAAGATCGCCATGGCGATGGGCGGGCGGGTGGCCGAAGAGCTGATCTTCGGCTCCGAGAACGTGACATCGGGCGCGATGAGCGACATCCAGCAGGCAACGCGGATCGCCCGGGCCATGGTCACGCAGTTCGGCATGTCGGACAAGCTCGGCTATGTCGATCTCGCCAATGAACAGCAGTCGTTCCTCGGTCCCTATTCGGGCGGCACGACCCATTCGACCGACACCCAGAAACTGATCGACGAAGAGGTGCGCCGCATCATCGACGAGGGCTACGAGACCGCGAAACGCATCCTGACCGAGAAGGCGGACGACCTCGAGCGGCTCGCGCAGGGCCTTCTGGAATACGAGACGCTGACCGGCGTCGAGATCACCCGCGTGATCGCCGGTGAGCCACCCCGCAGCGACAGCAGCGACGAGAGTGGAGAGGTGCCGCCGGGCGGCTCGCTGCCCTCGATGCCGAAGACGCGTGGGCGGCGCGGCAAGGGCAGCGACGGAGCGCTCGAACCCGAACCGACCACCTGATCCGACAAACCTGCCGATTCCGGCTCGGGCCACGTCGCTTCTGCACCTGAGCCCATGTCCGGGGACGGCTATGGCTCTCCTGAAAATTCCAAGATTCCGAGGGACACATGGCGCAGAAAACCGATATCGAAATCGCCCGCGAAGCGAAGAAGAAGCCGATCCAGGAGATCGGTGCGCGCCTTGGCATTCCCGACGAACATCTGCTGCCCTATGGCCATGACAAGGCCAAGGTCAGCCAGGACTTCATCAAGAGCCTCGCGGATCGCCCCGACGGCAAGCTGATCCTCTGCACTTCAATCAACCCCACGCCTGCGGGCGAGGGCAAGTCCACCACCACCGTGGGCCTTGTCGATGGGCTCAACCGGATTGGCAAGAATGCAATGGTCTGCATCCGCGAAGCCTCGCTCGGCCCCAATTTCGGCATGAAGGGCGGTGCTGCGGGTGGCGGGATGGCCCAGGTCGTGCCGATGGAGGAGATGAACCTCCATTTCACCGGCGACTTCCACGCGATCACCTCGGCCCACAACCTGCTGGCGGCGATGATCGACAACCATATCTACTGGGGCAACAAGCTCGATATCGACGCGCGCCGGGTCGTCTGGCGCCGGGTGATGGACATGAACGACCGCGCGCTGCGCGATGTCGTCGTCTCGCTGGGCGGCGTGGCCAACGGCTTCCCGCGCCAGACCGGGTTCGACATCACCGTCGCCTCGGAAGTCATGGCGATCCTGTGCCTGTCGAAGGATCTCGATGACCTGCGCGAACGGCTGGGCAAGATCGTCGTCGCCTACAACCGCAACCGGGAGCCGATCTACTGCCGTGACGTTGATGCCGATGGCGCGATGACCGTGCTGCTCAAGGACGCGATGCAGCCGAACCTCGTGCAGACGCTGGAAAACAACCCTGCCTTCGTCCATGGCGGGCCCTTCGCCAATATCGCCCATGGCTGCAACTCGGTCATCGCCACGCAGACGGCGCTGAAGCTGGCCGATTATGTCGTGACCGAAGCCGGTTTCGGTGCTGACCTCGGTGCCGAGAAGTTCTTCGACATCAAGTGCCGCAAGGCCGGGCTGAAG
>CAYUBT010000104.1:0-9270 GCA_964443055.1 uncultured Rubellimicrobium sp. | reverse complement strand
ACAGCAGTACGTTCGCCCCGTGCCCGGTCAGCACGAGATAGAACCAGTCCGCCGGCAGGATCTGCACCGCCGGCCAGCGCGTGAGCGCCACCAGCAGGCCCATGAGGCCACCGAGTGCCAGGAACAGCACGGCGGTGACGGCGTTGACCTTGATGAGTTTCTCGGCATTGGCCTCGATCCTGAGACCCGAGAAGCGGCAGGTGCGGAACTCCGCCCGCGGGATCGGGGTCGCGATGGCGCCCGTGTCGATGGTTGTCATGTCTGTTCCCTCAACCTTCGGCTTCTGCTGCGTCGTCAGCCCCGTTCGCCGCCGCATTCGCCGCCGCCACTTCGGGCTCGACCACGCGGATGCGCCCGGTCATCAGGTGATGGCCGATGCCGCAATATTCGTTGCACACGATGCCGAACACGCCCGACTCCGTTGGCGTGATATGCATCACGTGCTCATAGCCGGGATGCATCGAGATATTGATGTTGACCGGCTGCAGCGACAGCCCGTGCTGCAGGTCGACCGATGAAAGATGCAGGCGGTAGCTCTGCCCGCGCTCGAGTTCGACGATGGGCCAGAATTCGTAGGTTCGGGCGAGGATATAGACATCGGCCCCGGCAGGCGGGCGCACGACGGGGACGAAATCCTCTTCGATGGGCTCATCGTTCTCGTCGAATGCCTGGTATTCCCAGGCGAAATCCTCGACTTTCTGTTCATAGGCAGAGGTCGTGATCCGGTAGGTCTCGGTCGAGAGGTTCTGCTGGCCGATGAAGTGCCAGGCGATCATGAAGAAGAACATGAACAGGCCCCAGAGGAACGAGATCACGATCCAGCCTATTTCAAGGCCGTGGATCGGCTCTTTCCACCAGAGGCGGGACGAAGGAGGGGTTAAGGCCATGGTCGCACCCTGTGCTGCCGTGGGGGATCAGCTGTCGACGGGAATGCCCGCGATCTCCATGATGCCCCAGATGAGGTAGATGACCGTCGGAATGGTCACGCCGAGGAAAAGCAGCAGGAACGGGTTGTCGAGAATCTGCTGCATGGCGGGGGTCGGCTCTTCGGGCGCCGTCCCGGCCTCGTGGCTGTCTCGCTCGCGGTCGTTTTCGGCGCCGCCGTCCGTGTCACTCATGGCTGGTCCCTCCTGCCGTTGTCGGAGGCCTGGCGTCGTGGCGCGCGCTGCGGGGCAGCCGGCCCGGTCGCTCTGCCGCCGGGTTGGTTGTCGTGTCGCATTCCCGCCCCCTCCTGACGGAGGAGAGGCGGGGCGCCGGTTCTTGGGTGCCGGCACCGCACTGATACTGTCCGGCAGTTTCACATCTATTTGATGCAAAACAAAAGCACCATTTAAGCCCCGCGACACTCCGACACACATATGCACAAGAAAGTTGCGTATTTAATACAGAACGGAAGGGATTCGGTCGTTCTGGGCTAGGTATCGGCACGTTCCGCAAGGGCGAGCCATTCTTCCTCGGCCGCGGCCAGTGCCTCCTGGCGGGCGGTCAATGCCTCGCTCGCCTTGCGGAACTTCACAGGCTCGCGTGTATAGAGGTCCGGGTCGGAGAGCAGGTCACCCAGCTTGCCGATCTCGGCGGCCAGCCGGTCGATCAGCTCGGGAAGTTCCTCAAGCCGGTGGCGTTCGCTGAAGCTCAGCCCGTCCGCGCGCGGCCGGGACGCGGGCCGCTCGGGTGCCGGTATGCGCGGCTTTTCCATTGCGCGGGCTGCGGGTGCCATCGGCACGCCGCCCCTCTGCGCGACCATGTCGCTCCAGCCGCCCGCATAGAGCGTGGCCCCGCCTCCGCCCTCCATCACCAGCGTCGAAGTCGCCACCCGGTCAAGAAAATCGCGGTCATGGCTGACGAGGATCACCGTGCCCTCATAGCCATCGAGAACTTCCTGCAGCAGATCGAGCGTCTCGATGTCGAGGTCGTTGGTCGGTTCGTCGAGAACCAGCAGATTCGACTCTCCGGCCATGATCCGCGCCAGCAGAAGCCGCGCCTTCTCGCCACCCGAAAGCGCACGCACCGGGCTGCGGGCCTGCGATTCGGTGAAAAGGAAGTCCTTGAGATAGCCGACCACATGACGCGGCGTGCCCCGCACCATCACCTGATCGCCCTGCCCCTTCACGCCGACCCCGGGCGCATCGGTGAGCGCGTCGCGCAGGCTCTGGTCGGGATCGAGCGCGGCGCGATTCTGGTCAAACACGGCAAACTGCAGATTCGCGCCGTGACGGACATGGCCCGAATCAGGTTCCACCCGCCCCAGAAGCAGATCCACCAGCGTCGTCTTGCCCGCGCCATTGGGGCCGACGATGGCGAGCCTTTCGCCCCGGGCAATGGTCAGATCGAGATCCCTGATGATCGCCCGCTCGCCGAAAGCCTTGCTCAGACCCCGGGCAACGATGACCTCGCGGCCCGAGACCGACCCTCGTGCAAGGTCGAGCGCGGCGGTGCCCTGGCGGCGGATCCGGGCGCGGCGCTCCTCGCGCAGGGCCTGCAGGGCCCGCACCCTTCCCATGTTGCGCTTGCGCCGTGCCGAAATGCCTTCGACGGCCCAGCGGGCTTCCGCGCGAATCTTGCGGTCAAGCTTGTGGCGGGCCGTGTCCTCCTCTTCCCAGACCCGGTCGCGCCAGGATTCGAAAGCGTCGAATCCTTCCTCCTGCCTGCGCAATTCACCCCGGTCGAGCCAGAGCGTCGCCCGGGTGAGGCCGCGCAGGAAGGCACGGTCGTGCGAGATGAGGACGAAGGCCGCAGTCGTGGCCGCAAGTTCGGCCTCGAGCCACTGGATCGCCGCGATGTCGAGATGGTTCGTGGGCTCGTCAAGCAGCATCAGTTCGGGCCGGACCGCCATCAGCCGCGCAAGCGCTGCACGGCGGCGCTCGCCCCCCGAGGCGGTCGTGATCGGGCGCGCAAGGTCAACACCCAGCCCTTCGGCGGCAGCGGCGGCGCGCCACTGTTCGCCCTCGGGGAGATCAGCCTCGGCGAAATCGCCCAATGTGGCAAAGCCGGAAAGGTCGGGATCCTGCTCCATATAGGCAACGCGCGTGCGCGGACCGAGCGCGATTTCGCCAGAATCAGGCTGGATCAGGCCGGCCATGAGCCGCAGGAGCGTGGATTTCCCCGACCCGTTGCGACCGACCAGCGCGACCCGGTCACCCTCATGGATCACGGTCGAGACGCGCTCCAGGAGCGGCGTGCCGCCGAAGGTGAGCGAGACGTCATTGAGTTGCAGAAGGGGAGCGCGCGCCATGCTCGCGGGCTAACCGGGCGGACAGACGAGCGCAAGGTGGCGGCCCCGGATCCCTCACGTCTTTCTTCCTTGCGAGCGTCAGCGAAGCAAGCCGGTCCTCGCGTCTCCGGCTTTCCGCGTCACCCTCGGCTCCTCGCAATGGCGACGGGGAAGAGGCCCATTGCAATGACGGCGTTTCGCTGCCCTATCCCGCCTTGTCGAACAGGCCCACCGGCCCGTCCTCGACCGAGCGTTCGAGCAGGGCCTGCGCATACTGGCGCACCGAGCGGAACACGATCACGCGCCAGTTGTCGCCGCCCTCGCACCAGAAGGCGGCGGCGACCTGGCCCAGACGCGAGCGACGGATTTCGCCCTCGGGCAGGCTGTCCGGGTGCAGGTCGGCGGGGCTGCATTTGGCGATGACCTCGCGCGCCCAGGGCCCTTCGACGGCGAAGAGCGCACGCGCGTCCGAGACATCGACCACCAGGTGATGCCTGCCGTCCAGCGCCTTCGTGATCTCCGCGACCGCCGCCCCGGCCTTGCCGTCGGGCAGCAGCAGGAGCAGTTCGTCGGGCGACATCCAGGCCACAGCGCCGGATTTGCCGCGACGGATTTCGCGCTGCGCGGGCATGACCAGGCCGGTGACCTTCCTGACCACGCTGGCCACGGCCTCGTCGCCCAGATCGCCGCGCAGGGTCACCATGCCCTGCGCGCCCATGTCCTTCACCGTGACGGAAGCGTCAGCCATCCTGCTTCTCCCCTTCCTTGTCGTAGAAGACCGGATCGACGATCTTCGCGCGCACCGGGTCCGGTCCGGGGCCGAATTCCAGCATCTCGCCCATCCGGTCCGGCCCGCGTTCGACCAGCCCCATGGCGATGCCGCGTCCAAGCGTCGGTGAGTAATAGGTCGAGGTCACCCGCCCCTGCACGTTGCGCTGGCCGTTGGCATTCATGCCCGGGGCCACAGCATAGGCACCTTCGGGCAGGACCGAGCCATCCTCGGTCTCGAGCCCCACGAGCTTCCAGCGCAAGGGATCGACCATGTTCTCGCGCAGCTGGCCGCGCTTGCCGATGAAGTCGGCCTTCTTCTTCGAGATCGCCCAGTTGAGGCCGAGATCCTGCGGGATCACCGTGCCGTCCGTTTCGTCCCCGATCATGATGAAGCCCTTTTCGGCCCGCATCACATGGAGACATTCGGTGCCATAGGGCTGCATCCCGTGTTCCGCCCCGGCGGCGAGGATCGCGTCCCAGAGCCCGCGCGCCTGACCGGCAGGCACCGCGATTTCATATGAAAGCTCACCCGAGAAACTGATGCGGAAGATGCGCACCGGAAAACCGCCCAGGGTGCCCTCGACCCAGTTCATGAAGGGCAGAGCCTCTTTCGAGACATCCACGCCGCCCAGCTTCTCCAGCACCATGCGCGCCTTGGGCCCGACAACGGCGATCTGGCCCCATTGTTCGGTGACATTGGCGGTGAATACCTGCCAGTCCCACCATTCGGTCTGGAGCCATTCCTCCATATGCCCGTGCACGTTGTCCGCGCCGCCCGAGGTGGTGTGGCACAGCCAGGTGTCCTCGGACAGCCGCGCGACCACGCCGTCATCGACGAGGAAGCCCTGTTCGTTGCACATGAGACCGTAACGGCAGCGGCCCACCGCCAGATTCGACATCATGTTGGTATACATCATGTCCACGAACCGGCCCGCATCCGGCCCCTTGACGATGATCTTGCCAAGGGTCGAGGCGTCGAGGATGCCGACATTGCTGCGCGTGTTCGTGATCTCGCGGCTGACGGCATCCTTCACCGTCTCGCCGAGGCGCGGATAGGAATACGGCCTGCGCCACAGGCCCACGGGCTCGAATTCCGCGCCCTGTTCCTCGTGCCACGAATCCATCTCGGTCCGGCGCAGCGGCATGAACGTCTCGCGTGTGGCGGAGCCCGCGATCGCCCCGATGTTCAGCGGCACATAGGGCGGGCGGAAGGTGGTCGTGCCGACCTGCGGGATCGGCGCGTTGAGCGCCCCCGAGAGCACGGCAAGGCCGTTGACGTTCGACAGCTTCCCCTGGTCCGTGGCCATGCCGAGCGTGGTGTAGCGCTTGGTATGCTCGACGCTTTCATAGCCCTCGCGCGCGGCAAGCTGCACGTCCGAGACCTTCACGTCGTTCTGGTAGTCGAGCCACATCTTCGAGCGCAGCTTGATCCCCGCCCCCTGCGGCATGAGCCAGACCGGCAGGAGCGGCCCTTCGTTCGCATCCTCGCCCGCCGGCGCGGTGCCCGCCGCCTGTCCGCTGGCCCGGGCGGCAGCCTGCACGGCGTCCTCCAGCCCCGCGCCGGTGCGCAGTTCGCCGTTGGCGGCACCCGCACAGAGGACGAAACCCTCGCCGTCCGCGCCAAGGGGCGGGCGTTCGGGATCGGGGCGGAAATGGGCCTGTTCCTCGTCCCAGATCAGCTTGCCGCCGCAATGGGACCACAGATGCACGACCGGCGACCAGCCACCCGACATCGCCACTGCATCGCAGGGGATCTCCTCGAGAACCGCACCCTCGCCGACATGGAGCCCGACCTCGACCCCGGTCACCCTGGCCCTGCCCTTCACACGGGTGATGGCCCGGCCGGTTTCCACCCTTATCCCGGCGGCGCGGGCCTGTTCGGGGAGCGGCCCGTCAGCCTCGGGGCGGGCGTCGAGCACCACGGGCACGATCAGCCCGGCCTCGTGGAGCGCCAGCGCCGTGCGATAGGCGTCGTCGTTGTTCGTCACGATCACGGTGCGGTCGCCCGGGCTGATCGCGTGATTGACCAGATAGTCGCGCATGGCCCCGGCCAGCATCACCCCCGGGATGTCGTTACCCGCAAACGACAGGGGCCGCTCGATCGCGCCGGTGGCGGCGATGGTGCGCCCTGCACGGACACGCCAGAGCCGCTGGCGCAGGCCCGTCTTGACGGCGAGATGGTCCGTCAGCCGCTCGTGCAGAAGGATCATGCCGTGATCGTAGACCCCTTCGGCAACGGTCCGCGTGCGCAGGGTGACATTCTTCATGCCCGCAAGGGTATCGAGCGCGTCCTTCACCCAGTCCCCGGCGGGCCGGCCCTCGATCACGGCCCCGTCCACCACGGCGCGGCCGCCCCAATGGCCTGACTGTTCGACCAGCAGCACGCGCTTGCCCGAACGCCCCGCCTCGAGCGCGGCCGCAAGCCCGGCGATCCCGCCACCCGCGACCAGCACGTCGACATGGGCGTAGAAATGTTCGTAGCGGTCGGCGTCGCGCGCGCGCGGCGCGCGGCCCAGCCCTGCCGAATGGCGGATGAAGGGCTCGAACAGATGTTTCCACAGCGGGCGCGGGTGGATGAACATCTTGTAGTAGAAACCCGCGGGCAGGAAACGCGCGAACAGGTTGTTCACCGCGCCGATGTCGTAGTCGAGACTCGGCCAGCGGTTCTGGCTCTCGGCGGTCAGCCCCTCGAAGATCTCCTGCGTCGTGGCGCGGGTGTCGGGCTCGAACCGGCCCTCCTCGCCCAGGTTCACGAGGGCATTCGGTTCTTCCGGGCCGTAGGCCACCGCGCCGCGCGGGCGGTGATACTTGAACGAGCGCCCCATGACGAGTTGCCCGCCCGCAAGCAAGGCCGAGGCAAGCGTGTCGCCTTCGAGGCCGCGAAAGGTCTTGCCGTCGAAGGTGAAGGTGACCTGGCGGCTGCGGTCGATCAGCCGGCCGCCGGTGGCGAGACGCGTGCTCATGCGAATTCCCTCCAGCGCCAGCCCGGACGGGCGGCGGTGATCCTGTCGCGGATGTCCTGCGGCGGTTCGGTCGTCTGCGCGGAATAGGTGCCAAAGACCTGCAATGTCGCGGTGCAGCGCGCGGCGTGGAACCATTTGCCGCAGCCATGCGAATGGCGCCAGCGTTCGAAATGGACGCCGCGCGGGTTCTCGCGCAGGAAGAGATAGCTCTCGAATTCCTCGTCGCCCGATTCCGGCCCGGCCCGGCGCAGATGCGCCTCGCCGCCGGGCGAGAGTTCGGTCTCGTCAGCGGCGATGCCGCAATTGGGGCATGTCAGTATCAGCATGTCCGTCCCCTTCCGTATCCTGCCAGCCGGCCTCTGTCCCGGGCGTGCACTAGTGCGCGACCCCTGCCGCGACGCTCTCGTCGATGAAACTGCCCTCGCGGAACCGCGTGAGCGAGAACGGCGCGGCCAGCGGCCCCGGTTCGCCCTTGGCCATCAGTTCCGCCATCGCCCAGCCCGAGCCGGGGATCGACTTGAACCCGCCGGTGCCCCAGCCGCAGTTGATGAAGCAGTTGCCGAGCGGCGTCCTGGAGATGATCGCCGAACGATCGCCCGTCATGTCCACGATCCCGCCCCACTGCCGCAGCATCCGCATGCGCGAGATGATGGGGAAAGTCTCGACCAGCGCCCGGACCGTTTCCTCGACATGGTGGAACGAGCCGCGCTGCGTGTAGTTGTTGAACCCGTCCGCACCGCCGCCGATCACCAGTTCACCCTTGTCGGACTGGCTGATGTAGCCGTGAACGGTATTGGCCATGACGACCACGTCGATCACCGGCTTGATCGGCTCGGACACGAGAGCCTGCAGCGCCACCGATTCGACAGGCAGACGGAAACCGGCCTTCTCGGCCAGGACGCCCGAATGCCCGGCCACGACCATTCCGAGCCGGTCGCAGGCGATCTCCCCCTTCGTGGTGCGCACCCCGGTCACGCGGCCGTCCTTCTGGTCGATGCCGATGACCTCGCAGTTCTGGATGATGTCCATCCCCATGTCGGAACAGGCACGCGCATAGCCCCAGGCAACCGCATCATGCCGCGCGGTGCCGCCCCGCGCCTGGTAGAGCGCGCCCAGCACCGGATAGCGGGGCCCGCCGATCGAAATGATGGGAACGAGTTCCTGCACCCGGGACGGCTCGATCCATTCGGTCTGGACCCCCTGCAGCGCATTGGCCTGTGCAGTGCGCTTGTAGCCACGCACCTCGTGCTCGGTCTGGGCGAGCATCAGGAGGCCGCGCGGGCTGAACATGACGTTGTAGTTCAGCTCCTGGCTCAGCGTCTCGTAGAGCGAGCGCGCCTTCTCGTAGATCGCGGCCGAGGCGTCCTGCAGGTAATTCGAGCGGATGATCGTCGTGTTACGGCCCGTATTGCCGCCGCCGAGCCAGCCCTTCTCGATGATCGCGACATTGCGGATGCCGTGGTTCTTGCCAAGATAATAGGCGGTGGCGAGGCCATGGCCGCCCGCGCCGATGATGATCGTGTCATAGCGCTTCTGCGGCTCGGGGCTGCGCCAGGCGCGTTCCCAGCCAAGATGATGACGCAGACCCTCGCGGGCGATGGCGAAGACGGAATAGCGTTTCATGGGCGCACGACTCTCCTGCCGGGACTGCCGATTCCTGCGCATTTAACTGGACCGGACACCAAAGTGAATGGCGACCATGTGCGGCAACTCGCAGCGGTTTGCAACATCGCCGCATTGAGGTCGGCCGTGAAAGGCCCCCTGCCCGCCCGCCGATCCGGCCAAATGCCCCCAAGATCACGCCAATCCGCCCTGCTCGCGTCGGTTCGAAGGCTCCCGATGTCGCATTCCGCCGGGACTGGTGCCGCAATCCGGCGCAAGAGTGCGGTGATCCCCCCACTTCGTGAGGCAGACATGGCCGATGACGACGACATCATCCTTTCCGAACTCGACGACGACGACCTCGTCGCACAGATGTTCGACGACCTCTATGACGGCCTCAAGGAAGAGATCGAGGAAGGTGTGCATATCCTCCTCGAACGCGGCTGGGCACCCTATGATGTGCTGACCAAGGCGCTGGTCGGCGGCATGAAGATCGTGGGCGACGACTTCCGCGACGGCATCCTGTTCGTTCCCGAAGTGCTGCTCGCCGCCAATGCGATGAAGGGCGGTATGGCGATCCTCAAGCCGCTTCTGGCCGAGACCGGCGCCCCGCGCGTGGGCAAGATGGTGATCGGAACCGTGAAGGGCGACATCCACGACATCGGCAAGAACCTCGTCACGATGATGATGGAGGGCGCAGGTTTCGAGGTGGTCGATCTGGGC
>CAYUBT010000103.1:2946-9486 GCA_964443055.1 uncultured Rubellimicrobium sp. | reverse complement strand
GGCTGCAGGTGAACGTGCTGGCCGACCGCAACCCGCAATATGTGATGCTCTCGGACGGCTCGATCCGCAACGGCTATACGGTCAAGCTGCTCAACATGATCCCCGAGCCCCGGACCTTCACCCTCTCGCTCGACGGGCTGCCCGGCGCGGAGATGAGCATCACCGGCATCGACGAGCCCGCTGGCCGCTCCTTCAGCATCGAGGTCGAGCCCGACCGCCTGCGTACGCTCAAGGTCTATGTCGCCCAGCCGCGCGACGAGGTGGCCGGTGAAAGCCAGCACTTCACCTTCGCCGTCATAGAGGAAGGCGGGCCCGAGACGGCAAGCTACCGCGCCACATTCACCGCACCGGAGATGACGCAATGAGCAAGGCGGTCCGCAATGGGGAATTCACCGGAAGGCACATGCTGATGATCATGATCGCCTTCTTCGGCACGGTCATCATCGTGAACATCACCATGGCCGTGATGGCGAGCCGGAGCTGGACCGGCATGGTGGTCGAGAACACCTATGTCGCCAGTCAGGAGTTCAACGCCCGCGTCGCCGAGGCCCGCGCGCAGGAGGCGCTCGGCTGGACCAGCGTCCTTGAGGTCGCGGGGGGCATCGTCACCTGGCGGCTGCAGGATGCGGCGGGCGTCACGCTGTATCCCGAGGCGGGGGTGATCCGCTTCCGCCACCCGGCCTTCGACGCGGCCGACATCGAGGCCGTGGCGGAGCCGCAGCCGGACGGCGTGCTCATGGCCCGGATCGAGGCCCCGGACGGCGTCTGGATCGTCGAGATCGAGGCCGAGACCGGCCTCGATCATCCCTATCGCGACACTCACCGCATCACCCTGCGGGACGGGGCGGTGCAATGAACGTCCTCGCCTATCTGATCCCGGCCGCGCTGCTTTCGGGCGTCGGCGGACTCGTGGCCTTTCTCTGGGCGGTCAGAAGCGGCCAGTATGAAGACCTCGACGGCGCGGCCGAACGAATCCTGACGGAAACCGAGGACGCCCCCCTGCCCGAGGACGGCAGCGCGGGACAGGTCTGAGGATCGCTGCCCTCTTGCATCCGCGTCGCAGCGGCACGACACTGAATGCGGGGCGGAGGGCATCATGCGGTTTTCGGCAAATCTCGGCCTTCTCTGGAGCGGGTTGCCCCTGCCCGAGGCGATCCGGGCGGCCCATGCGCATGGTTTCGCGGCGGTCGAATGCCATTGGCCGTTCGACACGCCGGCCGAGGACACGGCACGCGCCCTGCGCGAGACCGGATTGCCGATGATCTCGCTCAACACCGGCCCCGGGCGCGATGGTGAATTCGGCCTCGCCGCCCTGTCCGGGCGGGAGGCGGAGGCCCGCGCAGCCATCGACCAGGCGCTCGATTACGCGCGTGCCATCGGGGCCGAGGCCGTGCATGTCATGGCCGGATATGCGCGCGGCGAGGCGGCGCATGAGGCGTTCGTCGCCAATCTCTCCCATGCCTGCCGCGCGGCGGACAGCGACGGGATCGCGGTGCTGATCGAGCCGCTCAACCCCCATGACGTGCCGGGATATTTTCTTAACTCCACGGCACAGGCGGTCAGCATCATCAGCCAGATCGGGGCACGGAACCTGCGGCTGATGTTCGACTGCTACCATGTCCAGCAGATCGAGGGCGATCTCACGCGCCGTCTCGCCGCGCTCATGCCCGTCATCGGCCATGTCCAGTTCGCTGCCGTCCCCGACCGGGGACCACCGGACGAGGGCGAGGTGAGTTACCGCCATATCTTCGCGACTCTGGCGCAGCTTGGCTATGATGGCGCGCTCGGGGCCGAATACCGTCCGCCGGGGCGGACGGAGGACAGCCTGAACTGGATGAAGACGCTCACCGCCGCCTGAGGGCGGCGGTGATACCGGCGGTTCAGTCGTCCGCACCCAGATAACGGCGATAGGGCAGCGGATTCCAGACACGCCCCGAGAGCGCCTCTTCGCTGCGCACGGGGGCCGCGCCGTTCAGCTGCGCCCGGGCGATGGCCAGTTCGCGTTCGGCCTCGGCGCGGTCCTGATACATGAACTCGTCCGAAGCCTCATCCGGGGCCTGATCGACCTTTTCCTGCAGGTCGGCGATGACCATCTCCTGATGCCGCGCCTGCGCGTCGCGCGCCTCGGCCACCCAGGTGTCGTGCAGGTTGGTGTTGTGATCCGCGAAATCGCAATATTCGCGGTAGACCTCGGCATAGATGCGCGCGGCATTGGCGCGGACGTCAAGGTTCGCGGCCTCGAGGTCGCGCACGGTCAGCTCGTCCGACGTCAGCGGCACAGCCCTCTTCGGACCGGCGAGACGCGAGCGCTCGAGATACCAGGGGAAGATCCCGGTAACGGCCTTGCCCACGGGCATCGTGCCGTGGCCGTCGTCGTTCAGTCCCTTGGGCTGGACGCCCTGCATCGCGATGGCGGCCGCCTCGGGACGGACGATCTCCTTGGGCGGCAGGATGCCGTGGCGCAGCAGTTCGCGGATCGAGGTGCCCGAGATGCGCAGGCGATAGGATTCGTCATGCGGACAGGTCTGTTCGGTCGCAGGCGACGAACAGCGCGTGCAGTGGAAGACCTCGTGAAAGAGCCGCACGTCGATCCCCAGTTCCTCGGCGGGGAACTCGTCAAAGATCGTATGGCTCGCATATTTGTCGTAGAAGCTGCCTATCCCCGCGTGATCGCGCCCGATCAGCGCATGTGTACAGCCGAAATTCTTCATGATGAGCGCGTGCAGGATCGCCTCGCGCGGGCCCGCGAAGATATAGGTGACGCGCAGCGGCGACATCAGCGTGCGTTCGCTCGGGTAATAGGTGCCGAGCACCGCGCGATAGGCCAGCATCCGGTATTCGTGGCGGACATATTCGCGCTTGGCCATTTCGACGAGCGGCTGGACGAACAGGCCGTCGACCTCCTCGAGCGCGTTCTTGTGGATATATTCATGCCCACGATGAAGCGGGTTCGCCCCTGTGATGAAACCCGCCACCGAGCGGAACTTCTTTTCCTCGTAGAACAGGCGCCAGGTATCGCGCGGCTCCTGCCGGATCTTCTCGAACGGCCCCCAATGCGCGCGCTGGAGCAGGCGCACCGGCCCGCCCAGCGACCTGTCGCCCATACGACGGAAAACCGAATCGACGCCCGGATGGCTGCGGTCGGTCGTGCCGAACAGCTTTTCGGCCCGATGCGCCTTGTCATAGGTGAAGATGTCATCGAGCGTCAGGATCGCCACGGGCTCGCCGCGGTGATCGGTGAGTGCAACCTCGTCGCCGACCTTCAGCCCCTCGATCACCTCGGCATTGCGCTGGCCGCCCGGGGCGAAGCTCAGCGGCACCGGCCAGACAGTCCCGTCGGCGAGGCGGCCGCGGTCAAGGACCGATATGTAATCCGCCTCGACCATGAAGCCCCGGTTGGGCGAGAGCACGCCCGTCGCGATCATCTCGACCGTGATGACGGCCTCGAGATCCACGCGGATCTGCGGCAGGTTGCGGGCGCGGGCGATTTCCGCGTCACGTTCGGACTCGGGCACGACCTGATCCACCAGCACCCCGCCATGGGGTTGCTGGGGATAGGCGTCGAAATTCGGCATCTTGTTCATGTCTCTCCCTCCGGGAACTGCCCGGTCATGTCACTCGCGCCGGATCCCGCCCAGGCAAGGATGCGTGGCAGCGATGCGGCGAACCCGGGTCAGCCTAGGGGAGTCGGGAGACAATGCAAGGGTGAGGAGGAAGATTGCAGGTCTCCGAATCCATCGCCCCCCGGTCATTGCGAGCGTGAGCAAAGCAACCCGGTCCGCGCGTCTCTGGTTTGCCGCGTCGCCTTCGGCTCCTCGCAATGACGAGGGGGAAGGGGGGTTGCCGTCAATCCCCGTCATTGCGAGCATAGCGAAGCAATCCAGTGTTCCCACGTCTCCGGCTTGCCGCACCGGCTGCGCCTCCTCGCAATGGCGGGGGGAATGTGTGGCCTCACTGCGGCTTCGTTGCGTCTTCCGGCAACGGATCACGCGGCCGCGCCCGGGCTTTGTTTGCCTCTTGCGCGCTGCATGCTAGGGCACGGCAGCGGACGAATCCCGCATGTGACTGCCAGCCCGGAGACCCCGATGCCCGCCATGCTTGAACCGAAACTCATTGCCGGCAATGCCAATCCCCGGCTTGCCGAGGCGATTGCCGGACGCATCTCCGTGCATCGCGGCGTCACCACCGGCCTCGTCAAGGCGCGGGTCGAAAGGTTCAACGACCAGGAAATCTTCGTCGAGGTCTTCGACAATGTCCGCGGCGAGGACATGTTCATCATCCAGCCGACCTCGAATCCGGCAAACGACAATCTCATGGAGCTGCTGATCATGGCCGACGCCCTGCGCCGGTCATCGGCGGCGCGGATCACGGCGGTGATTCCCTATTTCGGTTATGCCCGCCAGGACCGCCGCACCAAGGCGCGTACGCCGATCAGCGCGAAGCTCGTCGCCAATCTCATCGCCGTCTCGGGGATCAGCCGGGTGCTGACCATGGACCTGCATGCGGCGCAGATCCAGGGCTTCTTCGACATGCCGGTGGACAATCTCTACGCCAGCCCGATCTTCAGCATCGACATCCGCCACCATTTCCATGACCGGCTCGACAATATCATGATCGTGAGCCCCGACGTGGGCGGCGTGAGCCGGGCGCGGGAGCTTGCCAAGCGGATCAACGCCCCGCTCGCCATCGTCGACAAACGGCGCGAGAAGCCGGGCGAAGTGGCCGAGATGACGGTAATCGGTGACGTGACCGGCAAGACCTGCATCATCGTTGACGACATCTGCGACACGGCCGGAACATTGTGCAAGGCCGCCGAGGTTCTGCTGGAATCGGGGGCAACCGAGGTTCATTCCTACATCAGCCACGGCGTCCTGTCCGAGCCGGCGGTGGAGCGGATCGGCAAGTCGGTGATGAAATCGCTGGTCATCACCGATTCCATCGACGCCGCCGACAAGGTCGCGGGCTGCAGGAACATCCGGGTGGTGCCAACCGCGCCGATGTTCGCGCAGGCGATCCTCAACACCTGGAACGGCACGAGCGTGTCGTCACTGTTCGAGGACCACACCCTGATCCCGATCTACGAGGGCCTCTACCCGCATCTCTGACGCGGGTCAGTCGACCTCCCAGTCGTCATCGTCGCGCAGGGGGCCGATCACCTGCCAGCCCGCGCGGGCACGGGCGATACGGGTATCGCCCCAGGTGCGGAACCGCAGGGTGAAGCCCCCGCTGGTGATGTCCTCGGCGCGCAGATCGACGCGGGCGTTGGCCCCCGAGGCAATGTCCCACATCGTCAGCCCCACCCAGACCGAGGGCAGCCCCGCGAAGCTTTCGCGGAAACGGACGGGAATACGGACCTCACGCGGACCCTCACCCGTCCACATCGGGCCTTCGCTCTCGAAATCGTCGAAGAGAAGCACGTCGCCCTCTTCGACACCCAGAGTATGGGCACGAAACCTCCGCACAGGCCCCTCCGTCATGTCCCGGACGACAGAAAAGCCTATTGGCGCGCGGTTGCATAGGGGGGCCGTGGTGAAAGTCCCGGGCACCCATGCCTCGGGACCGAAACGGGGAGATAGGTGGGATTGATGAGACGCTCCGGGCGCGGGGCCGGACCGCATCGCACACCCGTCTGTTGACAACGAAAAAGGGCGCTCCCACGGGACGCCCCTTTCACATCCTTGCCCCGGCAGCACTCAGCCTGCGCGCAGACCGATGCTTTCCCCGGCGGCGGTCAGGTCGGCGATGGCCTTTGCACTGTCGTCCGACTGCGGCCCTTCCCGCAGGGCGGTGAGCAGGCGCTCGATCACGGCCGGACTGGCCTCGCTGCGCGGCATTGCCTCTTCGGCGAGGACCGAGATCGCCTCGGCCCCGATATCGGCGAAACCGCCCGAGACCAGATATTCATCCGTCCCGCCATCATGCACCACCCGCAGGATACCGGGGCGGAGCGTGGTGATGGTGGGCGTATGGCCCGCCATCGCCGTCATGTCGCCATCGGCACCCGGAATCTGCACCTCGCGCGCCGTGAGCGAGGCGAGCCTGCGCTCGGGCGCGACGAGATCGAATTGCATCGTATCAGCCATCTATGCCCCTCATGCCGCTTCGGAGGCCAGACGCTCGGCCTTCGCGACCGCCTCCTGGATCCCGCCGACCATGTAGAAGGCCGCCTCCGGCAGGTGGTCGTATTCGCCGTTAACAACCGCCTTGAACGAGGCGATCGTCTCCTCGAGCGGCACCTGCACGCCGGGCGAGCCGGTGAAGACCTGGGCCACGTCGAAGGGCTGCGAGAGGAAGCGCTGGATCTTGCGGGCGCGGGCGACGGTCAGCTTGTCCTCTTCGGAGAGCTCGTCCATGCCGAGGATGGCGATGATGTCCTGCAGCGACTTGTAGCGCTGCAGCGTCACCTGCACCGAACGGGCGACATTGTAGTGTTCCTCGCCGAGAATCGCCGGGTCCATCAGCCGCGAGGTCGAGTCGAGCGGGTCCACGGCGGGATAGATCCCGAGTTCCGAGATTGCGCGCGACAGAACCGTCGTGGCG
>CAYUBT010000103.1:0-2936 GCA_964443055.1 uncultured Rubellimicrobium sp. | reverse complement strand
GAGGTGGGCGAAGGAGGTCGCGGGCGCCGGGTCGGTCAGGTCGTCGGCAGGCACGTAGATCGCCTGCACCGAGGTGATCGAGCCGTGCCGCGTCGAGGTGATCCGCTCCTGCAACGCACCCATGTCGGTGGCGAGCGTCGGCTGGTAGCCGACCGCCGAGGGGATGCGGCCCAGAAGTGCGGACACTTCGGAGCCCGCCTGGGTGAAGCGGAAGATGTTGTCCACGAAGAACAGCACATCCGAACCCGACTGGTCGCGGAACTGTTCGGCGAGGGTGAGGCCCGACAGCGCCACGCGCATCCGCGCGCCCGGCGGCTCGTTCATCTGGCCGAAGACCAGCGCCACCTTGGACTTCTCGAGGTCGTCGATGTCGATGACGCCCGATTCGATGAATTCGTGGTAAAGGTCGTTACCTTCGCGGGTCCGCTCTCCGACCCCGGCGAAGACCGAGAAGCCCGAGTGGACCTTGGCAACGTTGTTGATCAGTTCCTGGATCAGAACCGTCTTGCCCACGCCCGCGCCGCCGAACAGGCCGATCTTGCCGCCCTTGGCGTAGGGGGCCAGCAGGTCGATGACCTTGATCCCGGTGACAAGCACTTCGGATTCGGTGGACTGTTCCACGAACTCCGGGGCGGGCTGGTGGATCGCGCGCAGGGTGTCGGTCTCGACCTCGCCCCTTTCGTCGATGGGCTCGCCCACGACGTTGAGGATGCGCCCGAGCGTCGCGTTGCCCACCGGCACCGAGATCGGCCCGCCGGTATCGGTGACCGAGGCGCCGCGCACGAGGCCCTCGGTCGCATCCATGGCGATGCAGCGCACCGAATTCTCGCCCAGATGCTGGGCCACTTCGAGCACCAGTCGACGACCGTTGTTGTCGGTCTCGAGCGCGTTGAGGATCGCAGGGAGCTGCCCCTCGAAATGCACGTCGACGACGGCGCCGATGACCTGCGTGATCCTGCCCTTGGCTTCAGCCATGTCCTGTCTCCGCTTCCCGCTCAGAGCGCCTCTGCGCCCGAAATGATTTCAATGAGTTCCTTGGTGATCGCAGCCTGCCGCGACCGGTTGTATTCGATGGTGAGCTTGTCGATCACCTCGCCCGCGTTGCGGGTGGCGCTGTCCATCGCGCTCATCTGCGCCCCGTAGAAGGAGGCACCGTTTTCCAGCAGTGCCGTGAAGATCTGCGTCGCCACGCCGCGCGGCAGCAGATCGGCAAGGATCGCCTCTTCCGACGGCTCGTAATCATGCAGCATCGGTCCGCCCGCATCCTCGTCGAAGGAGGCGGGGATGACCTGCCGCTCGGTCGGGATCTGGCTGATCACCGACTGGAAGCGGTTGTAGAAGATCGTGGCCACGTCGAATTCGCCCGCCTCGAAGCGCGCGAGGACATCGCGCGCGATGTCCTGTGCATTGGCATAGCCCATGCGGCGCACGGCGGAGAGGTCGACATGGCCGACGAAATGCTCGCTCAGGTCACGACGAAGGTTGTCGCGACCCTTCTTGCCGACCGTGAGAATCTTCACCTCACGGCCCTGGGCGAGGAGCTCCTCGGCCTTGTGGCGCGCCAGCCGGGCGATGGACGAGTTGAAACCGCCGCACAGCCCGCGCTCGCCGGTCATGACGACAAGCAGATGCACGCGGTCGCTGCCGGTGCCGCGCAGCAGACGCGGCGCAGTTTCCGATCCGGCAGCCCCGGCCGCAAGCCCCGCCATCACCGCATCGAAGCGTTCGGCATAGGGGCGCGCGGCCTCGGCCGCCTCCTGGGCGCGGCGCAGCTTGGCGGCTGCGACCATCTGCATCGCCCTGGTGATCTTGCGTGTCGAGGTCACCGAGGCGATTCGATTCTTGAGATCCTTCAGACTGGGCATGCCCGAGCCTCCTTATCTCCCGGAAGGTTCAGGCGAAGTCCTGGGCGTATTCGTCGAGTGCCGCCTTGATGGCCGCCTCGGCATCGCCCGCGATCTTGGGGTCGTCGCGCGTGATCATGTCGAGAAGGTCGCCCTTCTTGTTCCGCAGGAAGTTCAGCAGCCCGGCCTCGAAGCGGCCGACATCCTGGACGGGAACCCGGTCGAGATAGCCCCTGGTCCCGGCGAAGATGACGCAGACGATTTCCGCATTGGTCAGCGGCGCATATTGCGGCTGCTTCATCAGTTCCATGAGCCGCGCACCGCGATTGAGCAGCGCCTGGGTCGAGGCGTCGAGGTCCGAGCCGAACTGCGCGAAGGCCGCCATCTCGCGATATTGCGCGAGCTCCAGCTTCAGCGAGCCCGCGACCGACTTCATGGATTTCGTCTGGGCGGCCGAACCCACCCGCGACACCGAGAGGCCGGTGTTCACGGCGGGGCGGATGCCCTGGAAGAAGAGTTCAGTCTCGAGGAAGATCTGCCCGTCGGTGATCGAGATCACGTTCGTGGGGATATAGGCGGAAATGTCACCGGCCTGGGTCTCGATGATCGGCAGCGCGGTGAGCGAGCCGGAACCGAAATCCTCGTTCATCTTGGCCGAGCGTTCCAGCAGGCGCGAGTGGAGATAGAACACGTCGCCCGGATAGGCCTCGCGGCCGGGCGGGCGGCGCAGCAGGAGCGACATCTGCCGGTAGGAGACGGCCTGTTTCGAGAGGTCGTCGTAGATGATGAGCGCGTGACGGCCGTTGTCGCGGAAATATTCCGCCATCGCCGTAGCCGAAAAGGGCGCGAGATACTGCATCGGCGCCGGATCCGAGGCGGTAGCCGCGACGATGATCGAATAGGCGAGCGCGCCGGTTTCCTCGAGCTTCTTCACGAGCTGGGCCACGGTCGAACGCTTCTGGCCGATGGCGACATAGACGCAGTAGAGCTTCTTCGATTCGTCGTCGCCGGCGGCATCGTTGTAGCTCTTCTGGTTGAGGATCGTGTCGAGCGCGAGCGCGGTCTTGCCGGTCTGGCGGTCGCCGATGATGA
>CAYUBT010000102.1:0-9599 GCA_964443055.1 uncultured Rubellimicrobium sp. | reverse complement strand
GTCAGGCTCGCATTCTCCATGCCCTGCACGGGGCGGGTGCGGATGCAGGTGCGGATGGACAACCCGCTCTGAATGCAGGGGGCAATCATGGCGGACCGGACAGCCAGGCCGCGCCGATCCTTCGGGTATCCGTATTTTTCTTGACGGAATCGCCCGGGATCGCTGATCTGGTTCGGTGAGGCCAGCACGGCCGCTGCGAGAGGGAGAGTCGATTATGTGCAATGCATGTATCATGGATGGCGTCAGGCGCGAGATGCTGTCGCGCCGCCAGTTGTTCACCGGCGCGGGTGCCGCCGCCGTTACCGCGACCGCGGTTGCCTCGGGCATCATGGCAGCCAGGCCCGCGCTTGCCCAGGCGCAGGGGCGGGTCGTTGACCTGACCCATGTCTTCGACCCCGACTTCCCGACCTTCGACGGCGTTCCGGGGATCGAGATGGAACTGGCCGTGAATTTCGAGGAATCGGGCTACCAGCTCTACAAGGTCAGCTATTACGAACATTCGGGCACCCATATGGATGTGCCGTTGCATTTCAGCGAGAACGGCGACTCGGTCGAGAAGCTGGATCCCGGCCAGCTCATCGCGCCGCTCTGCATCGTGGACATCACCGCCAAGGCGGCCGAAGATCCGAATGCCACGCTTGATGCCGAGGATATCGAGGCCTGGATCTCGGAACATGGCGATATCCCGGCGGGTGCCTGTGTCGCCATGCATTCGGGCTGGGCGGCGAAGGTCGGTGACATGTCCTTCCGCAACGATGCGGACGGCAATTTCACCTTCCCCGGATTCGCCAAATCGGCCACCGACCTGCTGGCCGAGATCGGGGCGGCATCGATCGCGGTGGACACGCTCAGCCTTGATCCGGGCAATTCGGCCGATTTCGCGGTGCATTACTCCTGGCTGCCGTCGGGGCGTTTCGGAATCGAATGCGTGAAGAATCTCGACCAGCTTCCGGCCAAGGGGGCGACGGTGTTCATCGGCTCGCCCACCCACCGGGGGGGCACCGGCGGCCTGGCGCGTCTGCTCGCGGTCGCCTGAGCAAAGGCCTTCGCGGCGCGGGTCACGTTCCCGCGCCGCCCCTGCTGTCACTTCCGCGTGGCCGGTGCCGGTACCGCCTTGCGGCCGGACGCAGCGGCGCGGCATGATCGCGCCCGCCCAGACCGGATGACACCAGCATGAATCGCAGTCACATCGCCTTGCTGTCCGCCGTGATCGCCCTTTCAGGGCTGCCACTGGCCGCCGAGGTCTGTGCAACACGGGCCGACCTCGTGGAGGGGATCGTCGTCTCATATGCGCATGGCGGCAGTGACCTCTTCACCGCCGATCCGCGCCGTCCCGGGGTGATCCGGCTCGACGCCGAGATCGAGGGGCACAGGCTTGGAACGGTCGAATTCGCGCAGGGCCATGTCTATCTCTCGGCCATTGGCCCCCAAGGGCAGCGCGTACGCTATGACTACGACATGCTCCCCGCCGATATCCCCCCGCCCTTCCCCGGATCGGACTGGGAGGCCGTAGCCGTGGTCACCGCCGACGGGGCCAACTCTACCGATCGCCAGCGCGTGCAGGGGGGCCTGGGCGGCACGCTCACGCTGGGGGAATGCATCTGGGAACTGGTCGAGGTGACAATCACCTGGTCCGCAGGCGAAGAGACGCGCTACTACTTTCCCGAACTGGGCCTCTCGGTCCCGGCAGGCGACCAGGTGACGGCGATCACGCCGCTTGCGCTGGTGCCCTGAGGCACAGATTCTGCGAGGGAAATCGCTGATTCGTGTTAATGTCGATCCGCGCCATGCACCCGCGCAGGCCCGTGCAGGTATGTCCATCAAAGACGGATTCGTATCATGAAGCTTGTTTTTCCCCTCATCCTTGGCCTTTCATTGACGGCCCCGGCTCTTGTGCTCGCCACCTGCCCGGTTCCGGGCGATCTTGCGCAAGGGATCACCGTCGTTTTCGACGATGGCGGCCGCGAGACATTCCGCGAGGTCCGGCCCGGCATCGTCGCGGTCTACGGGCAGGATCCTGACGGCAGCGGTTATGTCATGACGCTCGCACAGGGGTTCCATCTGCTCGAGACGAGGGATCTCGACGATCTCGAGGGTGCCCTCACCTATGACTACGGCATGGCCGAGACGGCACTGCCCGTGCCACGCCCGGGCGAGAGCCGGACTCTCGCGGCCCGGGTCACCGATGCGAATGGCACCTATGACGAGAATCAGGTGCAAAGCTACGGAAAGGCGCTGCCCATGGATATCGGCACCTGTCACTACAGGGCCTTCGAGGGGCTGATCAACTACGCGTCCGGTGACAATTACGTCGAAAGCATCCTCTATCTGCCGGAGCTAGGCTTCGGCTTCCTGCAATGGAGCCAGAGCGATGTCGACGGGCGCAACCCGATGACGGCAATCTCGATCCACACGGGCCGCTGAAGCGTCACAGCGCGCGCAGGGCCTCGGCCGCGATCTCGAGCGAGCGCAGGCTGGCCTGCGGATCATGGATCGAGCCGGCGATGATGATCTCGTCAGGCGCGTATTCATCGCGGATCGCCGCCAGGCGCGCGGCCACGGTGGACGGGGAGCCCACGGCCGAAAAAGACAGTGTATGCTCGACCTGCGCGCGCACCTGCGGGGGGATTTCACGTTCGAGCACATCCGCCGGCGCGGGCGGCGGCATCTTGCCCCCGCGCCCGGCAAGTATGCGTGCGAAGGCGCGGACCTGGGATGAGCGCAGGAAGCGCGCCTCCTCGTCGGTCTCCGCCGCGCAGACGCCCACCGCCACCATCGCATGGGGATGGTCCAGCCAGGGTGAGGGGCGGAAGCGTTCGCGGTAGATCGTCAGCGCCTGGCCCAGCATGTCGGGCGCGAAATGCGAGGCGAAGGCATAGGGCAGGCCGATCATTGCAGCGAGTTGCGCACCGTAGAGGCTCGATCCGAGAATCCAGACCGGAACATGGGTGCCGTTGCCGGGAAAGGCACGGACCGGGGTGCCTTCGGGCTGGTCACTGAAATAGTTGAGCAGTTCGATGACATCGTCGGGGAAGCGGTCGGCCTCGGTATCGAGATGGCGGCGCAATGCGCGGGCGGTGGCCATGTCCGCCCCCGGCGCACGACCCAGGCCGAGGTCGATCCTGCCGGGAAAGAGGGTGGCGAGCGTGCCGAAGGCTTCGGCCACGGTCAGGGGCGAGTGGTTGGGCAGCATGACCCCGCCCGCCCCCACGCGGATGCGTTCGGTCCGTGCCGCGACCTGACCGACGAGAACGGCGGTGGCGGCGCTGGCCACGCCCTCCATATTGTGATGTTCGGCAAGCCAGAAACGGTGGAACCCCAGTTCCTCGGCCCGCCGTGCAAGCGTCACGGTCTGGCCGAGCGCATCGGCGATGGTGCTTCCCTCGAACACGGAGGCAAGGTCGAGAAGCGAGAAGTGACGCATGGGTTCCCCTTTCCGGCTGCGAGCCGTCAATAACCCGTCATCTCCAGATAGCCCATGCCCGTTTCGCTGCCGCTGATACGCACCGGCCCCTCCCAGTAGGGAACGGAGGTCTCCATCCAGGCATCGGGGTTGAGGGCGGTGATGGTGAGGTCAAGACCATGTCCGGGCAGGGCCAGGGACCAGGTGACGGGAATCTCGCGACCAGCCACGCGCGCGGTGTCCAGCGGTGTAAGCGCCATGCCGGTAACGGGCATGACCCTGCCGTCCCCGGCGACGAAGGTGCCGGAGGTGAAAGGGGCGCGGGCCTGTTCGCGCAGTTGAAACGCCATGAGATGCGCGCCCGAATCAAGGCGGAGGCTGAACCAGTCCCAGCCCTCCTGCTGCGGGGAAAGGGGCTGCGAGGACCATTCGCGGTCAAGCCAGCCGTGGCCGGTCACGGTGATTTCATCGTCGGGCAGGATCAGCGTGCCCGAGGTCACGCGATAGGGGCGGGAATAGTAATGGCTCGCTGCGCCTTCGCGGGATTTCACGGAATAGCCCTGTTCGCCATTGAGGATGATCGGCCCCTCGGCCTCGAGCGAAAGCTCCCAGCGGAAATCCGGGCCCGAGGCACTCAGTCTGAGCGTGTCGGTCACGTCACACGGGGCAGCGCAGGCCATGCCCTCCATGCGCAAGTCGTCGATCCAGGCGGCGAACGGGGTGGCGTTGACCCCCGCGAGGCCGGTGCCGCCACGGGCAAGGCGCTCATCGAGGAGATGCGCATCGGCCGAGGTCAGCGCGGCGTGGCCCATCCACATCTGGGGGCTTGCCCAGCCGCCGCCCTCACCCGGGGCCAGCGCGGCGCGGAAGAGCGTCCATTGCACGCCGTAATCCGTGCCATCGGGCGCTGTGAGATTGGCGGTGAGATACCACCATTCGATGCGGAAATCGTCATGCGCGCCATGGTCTTCGGGGAAGGTCAGGGCAAGGGTCTGGTCCGGCAGGGCGAAACCTTCGGCCGTGGTGCCAAGCCCCGCGAAGCCCTGCGCAAGCGCCTGGCAGGGCGGAAGCAGAATGAGAAGGACGGCGAGGCTAGGTCTCATCTGCGAACACCCGCAAGGCCCGCGCGGGGGCAAGACGCATGAGATTGAGCGCGGGCACGAGTCCGGCAAGGGCAGCGGCAAGCAGCGCGAGAACACCCAGCCGCAGCCAGTCACCGGGGAACAGGAACATCGGCAGCCGCCAGCCGAAAGCGGCGACATTCACATGCGCGAGCAGAACCCAGGCGAGCGCGAGGCCGAGGGGCAGCGCCAGCAGCGCGGTCAGCGCGGCAAGGCCGATGGCGCGGGCCAGTTCCAGACGCCCGAGCATGTTGCGCCGTACCCCCATCGCCCAGAGTGGCGCAATCTGCGGCAGGCGCATGGTGGCCAGCGTGGCAAGGCTCATGAACAGCGCAAATCCCGCCACGGCGAGGGTGAGGACGGACAGCGCGCCGGTGACGGCGAAAGTGCGCTCGAAGATCGCAAGGGATGCGGCGCGGATCGTGGCGCGGTCGGCAATCTCCCCGGCGTCGAGGGTGAAACGGTCGCGCAGCGCGGCGGTGA
The DNA here is from genome assembly GCA_964443055.1 of uncultured Rubellimicrobium sp. GTDB lineage: Bacteria > Pseudomonadota > Alphaproteobacteria > Rhodobacterales > Rhodobacteraceae > JADYZU01. The sequence goes on along the minus strand of CAYUBT010000102.1, from coordinate 4,592 downwards.
TCCCCTCCGCGTCGGTGCCCGGAGGCAGGACGAGGCCGAGGCGGGTCATGGTGACCTCGGGGTGGAGGTGACGGAACAGGGTCTCGCCCATGCTCACCTGTGCGAACGGGTTGCCATAATCGGCGTGGATGCCGACCACCGCGAGCGTGGTCCCGAGGTCGAGCGGATCGCCCGGCTGCAGTCCTGCGCGACTCCCGAGCTGTTCGTTGATGAGGACGCCGCTGCCATCGGCCAGCCGGTCCCAGGCGTCGGGAAGGCTCGCGATCAGGTGCCAGTTGTCGCGATAGGCGGCGGCGTCGCGCAGGCCCTGCAGTTCGGCATCATGGCCTAGAATCGTGGTGGCAACGGCCAGGCGGGGGAGGGTCTGCAGGCCCTCGCCCGTGGCCCAGTCCTCGATGCGGGCGAGGGTCGCGGGGTCGGCGCTGATCTGGAGATCGGCGGTCAGGCGCTGGTCGAGAAAGCCCTCGAAGGCGAGGCGGAAGGACGAGACCATCGTGGTCACGCCGATATTCGTGGCAAGCGCGAGCAGCAGTGCCATGAGCGCAAGCCGCAGGTCCGGCAGGGCGCGCAGCGCATCGGCCCAGAACCATTGCGCGAGCGGGCCGGGGGCGATGCGGGCGAACAGCCGCAGGATCAGGGCGAGCGCGGAAGGCAGAATGAGCGCTCCGCCGCCCATCAGGCAGGTGAGCAGCACGAGGGCCGCAGGCATGGAGCGGGGCTGCAGGGACAGCAGCCCGGCCACGACCAGAAGGACAAGGGCAAGCGCGGGCCAGACCAGCCCCCTGCCCCGGCGCTGCAGCGGATCGGCAAGAACCGGCATGCGCGCCACCTGCCAGAGCGCACCGGCCCCCGCGACGGCCGTGCCTGCCACCGCCATGCCCAGCGCCGCGAGCCAGACCGACGGCCGCAGGTTCAGCGTCGCGGCCACGCCCGCGCCGTAGAGCGATTGCAGCGTCCGCGCGACATCGGGCATGAGCGCCGTTGCGATCACCTGGCCGAGCGCGACTCCGGCGGCTCCGGCCAGAAGCGCGGCCAGCATCAGTTCCGCAGCCAGAAGCGCCGTCATCTGCCGCAGGCTCACCCCGAGCGCGCGCAGGGTGCGGATCGTCCCGCGCCTCTGCGCGAGCGCCAGCGTCACCGCGCCCTGCACGATGAAGAGCCCGACCGCAAAGGCCAGAAAGCCGAAGGCGGTCAGGTTGAGGTGGAAGGGGCCAGTAAGTCCCGCGATATCCGCCCCCTCCTGCGCCGGGATCAGCCGCAGGCGGGGGGCGATGTCGGCGAGCGGTGGACGGCGCAGGGGCTGCGCATCTTCCGGTGACAGCAGAACCGCGGAAAGACGCCCCTCCAGCCCGAGCAGATGTTGCGCAACGCCGACATCCGCGATGGCGGTGCCGGGCGCGATGCGGGGATCGGCGATGATCCGGGCGTCAACCGGGGCAGAGAACAGCCCGTCGCGCGTGCGGATTTCGCCCGGCGGCAGGATGAAGGCCGCGAGTTCCGCCAGGCCCTCGCCCGCCGTCACGGGGGCGGAACCGGCGGGGGCGGTCAGCGGGTCGATACCGATCAGATGCAGGCCCGCGAGGCGGCCCTCGACGAATGGACTCACCTTCCAGCCCGCGCGGGAAAGGGCAAGAAGGTCCGCCTCGTCCAGATCACCGCCATCGCGGGCGACCAGCCGGGCGGGCTGGCTCTGGCCTAATGCGGATGCGGCATCGGCATAGCTGGCCCTTGCCTCGGCATTGATCGCCTGAACGGCCGACCAGAGCGCCGTCGCGAGGATCAGCCCGCCCAGCAATGTCACGAGTTGCAGGGGCGCGCGCCGCCAATGGGCCAGAAGGGTGACGAAGGCCGCGCGCCTCACGCCAGACGCCCGTGTTCGAGATGCCGCCGCTGGCCCAGACGGGCGGCGATACGTTCCGAATGGGTGACCATCAGCAGCGCCGCGCCGCTGTCGCACACGCTGTCCAGCATGAGGTCGAGGGTGGTGTCGGCCGTCGCCTCGTCGAGATTGCCGGTGGGTTCATCCGCCAGCAGCAGGCGCGGGCGCATGGCGAGCGCGCGGGCGATCGCCACCCGCTGCGCCTGCCCGCCCGAGAGCGTGTCGGGAAAGGCACGCAGCAGCGGCGCAAGGCCCATGCGTTCGGCGATGCCTGCAGCGAAGGCAGGATCGTGACGCCCTGCAAGCCGTGCATGCAGGGCGATATTGGCGGCCACGTCGAGTGCAGGGACAAGGTTGAAGCGCTGGAAGACGACGGCGACCGTCTCGCGCCGCAGACGGGCGCGGCCCGGCTCGTCCAGCGCGGTGACATCAACCCCGTCAATCGTGATCTTGCCCCCGTCGGCGCGGTCGAGACCGGCGACGAGATGGAGGAACGTGCTCTTGCCGCTGCCGGATTCGCCGGTGAGGGCCAGCGTCTCGCCCGCCGCGAGGTCGAGGTCCACCCCACGCAGCACCTCCACCCGGCCCTCGGGGCCCGTGAAGCTGCGACGAAGGGCGCGGACGGTCAGCATGACCTCAGGCGGGGGCCGCCGGTGCCGGCGGCGCATTGCTGGCAAGGCCGCGCAGGATCGCCAGCGACAGGAGCGCGGCCACGATCGCGGTCAGGGTGAAGAGGTGCTCGACCCCGGTCACCCCGAGCACGGCGGCGAAGAGGACGGGGCCGATCACGCCTCCTGTCAGCCCCGCCAGCACCATGGACGAAGCCATGCGCGGATCGGGCCCCAGAATGCGCGATTGCCAGATATAGGCCGAAGGAAAGGCGATGCCGACGAAGGCCCCGGTCAGGACATAGCCCGGCCCGGCCAGCCCGCTCATCGCCAGCCCCGTCCCGCAGGCGACGCCGATCGCCGAGACCAGCAACAGCCGTTCCGGGGCGACGTGGCGGGTCAGCCAGTAGAGCGAGAGCCGACCGAGGAAGAAGGCCGCGAAATAGGCCGAGACCAGCAGATAGGCATGATCCGCCGCGCGTCCCATCGCGATGAGGGCGAGGGCCGCAAAGGCCGCCAGCCCGCTTTCGATCACCGTCGAGCCGGTGATGAGCGCCAGCAGCCCGACCTCGCGGCGGCCAAGCGGCGGCAGGCCGCGCGATGCGCCTGCGAAACCGTCCTCCCGCGAGGGGAAAAGCGTCATGCAGGCCAGCGCGAACAGCGTAAGACCCGCATAAAGCAGGTGCGGCGAGCCCCCCGCCGCAACCAGCAGCAGCGGCGCGGCGACGAGGCCGATGGCATTGATCGCGTTCACGAGCCCGACCATCGACGGTCCGCGCGGCCCGAATCCGGTCAGGAAGGCCCGGTTCACATGGCTGGCGGTGATGCCGAATCCGGCCCCCGCGAGGAAGGCGCCCAGCAGGGTGGGCAGCCAGCCGGGCCCCGCCGCGATCAGCACCCCGCCAAGGGCCAGCAGCAGTGTCGACAGCCGCGCTGTCAGACCGCGCACACCCAGCGTCCCCGCCGCCACCATCAGGACCGACCCGAGGCCCCAGACGGCCGGGAACAGTCCGGCCGCCCGGTCGCTCAGCCCGAAGATGCGGGTGAACTCCGGCAGGACGACTCCAACTGCCGCGCCATAGACGCCGATCAGCAGGAAACCCGCCGACCCCGAGAGGAACAGGCGCGAGGCGAAACCGGGAGTGGAGGACATGACGCAATCCTGAAAGGGCCGGGCCCGGGCAGAAGGCCCGCAATCCATGCCCTGCCCTTCGACCGTGGCCCCGTCGGGGTCAAGTGAAATAGTCGTCAAGAATTCGGCGGTAGATCCGCCCGAGCGCCTCGATATCCGCGATGGCGACATTCTCGTCCACCTGATGCATCGTGTTGCCGACAAGGCCGAATTCCACCACCGGACAATGCGCGCGCATGAAACGCGCATCCGACGTGCCGCCCGAGGTCGAAAGCCGGGGTTCCTGCCCGGTCTCGGCCCTGATCGCCCCGGCGACAAGGGCGCTGAGGGGGCCGGGCGGGGTCAGGAAGCTCTCACCCGAGATTTTCGTGCGCAGATCGACCGAGACACCATATTCGCGGGCAACCCGGTCGGCCTCCTCCTGCAGACGTGCGGCGATGCCTGCGCCGCTGTGCAGGTCGTTGAAGCGGACATTGACCGTGGCGCGCACCTCGGCAGGAATCACGTTCGTGGCCGGATTGCCCGTATCCACCGTGACGAAGGCGAGCGTCGAGGCGTCGAAATGGTCGCTTCCCTGATCAAGCGGGTTTGAGGACAGCCGGTCGATCAGCCGCGCCAGCGCAGGCAGGGGGTTGAGCGCGCGGTCGGGATAGGCGGAATGGCCCTGTCGGCCCCGCACGGTGAACCAGCCGTTGAGCGAGCCGCGCCGCCCGATCTTGATCATCTCGCCCAGTGTCTCTGGACAGGTCGGCTCACCCACGAGGCAGACCGCCATGCGTTCGCCCGTGCGGTCCATCCAGTCGAGCAGCGCCCTCGTGCCGTGTTCGGCATCGCCCTCCTCGTCGCCGGTGATGGCCAGAAGGATCGCGCCGTCGCCCGGCAGGCCGCTCCGCGCGCGGTCGATGGCGGCTGCGACGAAGGCCGCAACGCCTGATTTCATGTCGGCCGCGCCACGCCCGTAGAGGCGGCCGTC
>CAYUBT010000101.1:6743-9626 GCA_964443055.1 uncultured Rubellimicrobium sp. | reverse complement strand
CGAAATCGGCGCGGGAATAGTTCCAGGCGCGGCGCAATATGCCGAGATCGACCAGTGAGAGCACGGCGACGATGATCGTCGCGGCCAGTGTCGCCTTGGGCAGGAAGTGGATGAAGGGTGTGAAGAACATGGCCGCGACGGCTAGGCCGATGGCGGTGAAGGCCCCCGCGGCCGGGGTGGCGGCGCCCGCGTCGAAATTCACGACTGAACGCGCAAAGCCGCCGGTCACGGGAAAACCACCGGTGAAGGCAGCGCCAAGGTTTGCGGCACCCAGGCTGATGAGTTCCTGATCAGGGCGGATGCGCTCGCGCTTTTTCGCGGCGAGGGTCTGGGCGACCGAGACGCTTTCGACGAAGCCGATGATCGAGATGAGAGCCGCAGGCAGCAGAAGCTGGCGGATCAGCCCGGGGTCGAACGAGGGGAGCGTGAAGGGCGGCAGGCTGGCGGGTACCTCGCCCACAACGGCCACTCCGGCCTCGTCAAGCGCGAAGGCGCGGGCGATCACCGTGGTCACCACCACCGCCAGCACCGGCCCGGCGCGGGCAAGAACATCGGCCATGCGCGGCCCCAGGCCGAGGCGGCGCAGCGCCGGCTTCATGCCCTTCCTGACCCAGAACAGAAACAGGGTCGCTCCCGCACCGATGATCAGGGTCAGGAGGCTGAGGCTGGAGATCCCCGCGAGAAGCGAGGAAAGCAGGCTGACCAGCGTGCTGCCCTCGGTTGTCACGCCAAGTACAGGGCCGAGCTGGCTTGTCGCGATCAGAATCCCCGAGGCGGTGATGAACCCGGCAATCACCGGATGCGACAGGAAATTGGCGATAAAGCCAAGCCGGAACAGGCCCAGAAGCAGCAGCATCGCCCCCGAAAGCCCCGCCAGCGTCAGCGCCGCCACCGCATAACCGGCGGTGCCCGATGTCGCGACTTCGCCCACTGCCGCCGCCGTCATCAGCGAGATCACCGCCACCGGCCCCACGGCCAGCGCATTCGAGGTGCCGAACACCGCATAGAGCATGATCGGCACGATCGAGGCATAGAGCCCCGCCTCGGGCGGCATGCCCGCCAGCAAAGCATAGGCGAGCGATTGCGGGATCAGCATGATCGTGACGATCAGCGCGGCCATCAGGTCGGCCCCGAGCGTGGCGCGCGAGTAACGGCGCCCCCAGTCGAGGATGGGCAGATACTGCGAGAGCATGGAGGTTTCCGTCTTGAAACGGTGGGGGCCAGGAACTCCCACCGCTGGCAGGATCAGCCCAAGGCGCGGGCGAGATTATAGAGCGCAGCCGAGCGCGCGCCGGAGCGACAATAGAGCAGGACTTTGCCTTCGGTCTTGGCGATAAGCTGTGCCAGCTCCTCGGGCTGGCCGGGGTGCGGGCCTTCGCTGCCAAAGGCGATCAGATGCGCCTCGATCCCGGCTGCATTCGCCGCTTCGGCCACCGAGGCAAACGTGGGCTGGTCCGGCCCGTGTTCGTGATCGGGCCGGTTGCAGACCAGCAGCGCGAAGCCCTCGGCCGCGACTTCCGCCATGTCTTCGGGGCCGATCTGGTCGGCCACCCAGATGCGGGTGTCGATTTGCCTTCTGTCCATCTCTCGCTGTCCCTTTCGCGGCGTCAGAGCGTGTTGACCGGCACCTTGAGCATCGGCCGTCCCGACTTGTCCGTCGGCACTTCGCCGGCGCGCATGTTCACCTGCAGCGAGGGGATGATCAACCGGGGCATCGCCAGGGTCGCGTCACGTTCCTCGCGCATCTTCACGAAATCCTCGCGGCTCGTGCCGCCGCCGACATGGATGTTGTGGGCCTTTTCCTCGCCAACGGTGGTCTCCCACTGGATTTCGCGGCCGCCGGGGGCGTAGTCATGGCACATGAAGAGCCGCATCTCGTCGGGCAGTGCAAGGACGCGCTGGATGCTGTCGTAAAGTGTGCCGGCATCGCCGCCGGGGAAGTCGGCACGGGCCGAGCCACCGTCGGGCATGAAGAGCGTGTCGCCCACGAAGGCGGCATTGCCCACGACATGCGTCATGCAGGCCGGCGTGTGGCCGGGCGTGTGCATCGCCGTGACCACCAGATTGCCGATCCGATAGGTGTCGCCGTCCTTGAACAGGGCGTCGAACTGCGAGCCGTCGCGCTGGAACTCGGTGCCTTCGTTGAAAATCTTGCCGAAAGTGTCCTGTACGATCAGGATATTCTCGCCGATGCCGATCTTGCCGCCGAGCTTGTCCTGGATATAGGGTGCGGCCGACAGGTGGTCGGCATGGACATGCGTCTCGATCAGCCATTCGAGCCGCAGGTTGTTCTTCCGGATGAAGTCGATGATCCGGTCGGCCCCGTCGTAGGTGATGCGTCCGGCGGCATAGTCGATGTCCATGACCGAATCGATCACTGCGCAGGCGTCCGAGTCCGGGTCTTTCACGACATAGGAAATCGTGTTGGTCGGTTCGTCGAAGAAGGCGGTGACCTCGGGGATGATATTCAGGTCGGGGGTCAGGTTCCGGGGCAGGGCGTTCATGTCGGTTTCCTTTGTGCAACGTGAATCAGGCAGCCTGAGGCTGGGGTGAAGCAAGGGCGCGCCGTGCGCGGCGGGCGAGGAAGATACCCCCAAGCATGGCCGCAGTGAACAGCAACACTTCGGTCTTCGTCGTCGAGATCACCGGCAGCAACCCGCCGGGACAGAAGCCCGACAGCCCCCAGCCGATGCCGAATGTGGCCGAGCCGAGCACAAGGCTGCGGTCGATCTGGCTGCCGGTGGGCAAGGCAAAGCGCCGCTCGAACACGGGGGCGGGGCGGCCAAGGACAAGGCGGTAGCCGATGAAGGTGACCACCAGCGCGGTGACCATCACCAGCAGCAGCGACGGATCCCAGGTGCCGGCGAAGTCAAAGAAGTTGAG
>CAYUBT010000101.1:0-6733 GCA_964443055.1 uncultured Rubellimicrobium sp. | reverse complement strand
CGAAGAAGTTCAGCACTTTGGCCGGATTCGACATGCCGGAGAGCACGATACCCGCGCCGAAGACCAGACCGATGAGATAGGTCGTGACCAGTCGCGTCATGTCAGGCTCCGGTCAGGTGGCGCGTGACGAACACGGTCAGCGCGGTGAAGGCCATGAAGGTGACGGTGGCCACGATCGAGCGCGGCGACAGGCGGGCCATGCCGCAGACCCCGTGGCCCGAGGTGCAGCCCGAGCCGAAGGTCACGCCGATCCCGACCAGCAGCCCGCCGATGAGCATGGAGGTGCGGCTGACCGGCACGTCGATGGCCGGCAGCGCGCCGGTGAAGGCCAGCCACAGGAAAGGCGCGGTCATCATCCCGGCCAGCAGGGCAAGCCGCCAGTCGAGATCGCTCCGGTTTGCGGGTGTGAATACGCCCGCAAGGATGCCGGTCGCGCCAAGGATCCGTCCGAGCGTGGCCATGAGCAGGACCGAGGCGAGCCCGATCAGCGCGCCTCCGGCGATGGCGGCGAGAGGCGTGAAGCCGGTGATCATCACGGTCCCGCTCCGGTCGTCGTTTCAGTCGTCATTGATGTATCTTCCAGTCATGTTCGAGGCATTTTCTCCGGCCGGGGCCGAATGCGGCAAACACATAACGATTCTAAAATGTATTGCAAGAGCCATGCCGCAGATACCGCATTTCCCGGCCGCGAGGCTGCGCTCCCCGTCATTTCGGGCGCGAGCGAAGCCCCCCGGTGTTCCCATGTCTCCGACTTGCCACGTCACCTTCGGCCCCCTGCAGTGACGGAATGTGTGACGGATTAGAAGGCCCCGATGTCGACCGCCCGTGTCTTGCCCGGCAGCCGCCGTCCCTGTATCTGCCCGGGAGGCCGGGAGGGGGAGCGATGAAGTTTCTGGACGTGCAGCACGAATTCTTCCTGCCCCTGTGGCGGCGGATCGCGGTCGTCGCGGTCTGTTTTGGCTGGACGATCTTCGAATTCACGCTGGGCGACGCCTTCTGGGGCGTTCTGGTGGCCGGGATCGGCGCATATTGCGCGCATCAGTTCTTCTGGGCTTTCGACCCGCCGCGCAGCCCCAGGGATGAACCTCCGGCAGACTGATCAGCTGTCCTCTGCCGCCAGGCGCGCCTGGCGTCCGCCGCGCCGGCGGTGCAGGGCCACGCCGCGCGCGGGCAGGGCGGCCAGCAGGGCGTGGCGCGCCCCGGACTCCATGCGCCGCCAATCGGCGATCTCGGCGGCGGTGCGGTGGCAGCCGATGCAGATGCCATGGACCGGATGAATCTGGCAGATGTTCACGCAGGGACTGTCCGGCTCGTTCCGGCGCCAGAGCGGGGGATCAGTCATCAGGTCGTGCATCGCTGGCCTCCAGATGGGCGAGCCGGTCGAGGAGTCCCTGCAGAATGAGCCCGGCGGCGACCGAATCGATCACCTCTTCGCGACGTTTTCGTGACAGATCCGCCTCGATCAGGGCGCGTTCGGCGGCCACGGTCGACAGACGCTCGTCCCAGAGGAGAATCGGCAGATCGGTCAGCCGCCCCAGGTTGCGGGCGAAGGCACGGCTGGATTGCGCGCGTGGGCCTTCGCTTCCGTCCATGTTCAGGGGCAGGCCGAGGACGATGCCGCAGGCCTCGGCCTCGGCGGCCCGGGCCAGCAGCGTCCGGGCGTCGGGGGTGAACTTGCCGCGCCGGATCGTGCGGCCGGGCGTCGCCACGCGGCGCAGCCGGTCGGACATGGCCGTGCCGATCGTCCGGGTGCCCGGATCGAGCCCCAGCAGCGGGCGCATCGGGACGAGTGCCGCGTGAAACTCGGCCGCGTCGTCGGTGATCACGGCAGAAGCCCCGCGCCCCGGGCGGCCTCTTCGATCACGGGCAGGCCGGGATCGTCGGCAAAGACCTCCTGCGCCTCGGCCCAGATGGCACCGGCGCGTTCCTGCGCGCCCAGAACGCCGAGCGCACGGATGAGTTGCGCCCAGTCCTCGGGCGGCCCGCCCTCGGCGGCGAGCCGGGCGGCCAGCCCCTCGACCATGGCGGTGATGTCCTCGGAGGTGATGTCGGGCCGTTCCGCCAGTTCGGCGGGCAACTGGTAATCCACCCCCGCCGCCCGTGCCGCCGTCTCGACCATCATCCGCGCGCGGCTGCGCCAGGGCTCGAACCCGTCACCGCCTTCGGCCAGCGGACGCCAGAGATTGAAGGCGAGGTCTGGCCTGCCGATCTGGCTCATCAGATAGCCGCGCATATAGGCGACGCCGGGCGCATCGGGAGCCATGTCGGCTGCCCGTTCGATCACCTCCGCCGTTTCGCGCGACATGGTGCCGCCGGTGGCAAAGAGCATGAGATCCGCCTGATAGAGCAGGTCGTCGGCGTTGAGATCATCGCCCAGCAACGCGTTCAGCTGCCCGGAGAGACGCGCGGCCTGCGGGAAATTGCGCACGCTTGCCTCGAATTCGCGCAGGAGGTTCAGTTCGTCGAGACGTTCGGGCGCGTCAGCGGGCGTCTCTTCGAGGCTTTCGTAGAGATCGGCGACGATGGCGGTGATGTCGTCAGGCGGGGTGATGAACTGTGCGGCGATCGTGTCGGCGACCTGTGCCTCGGCCTCGTCCTGCGGGGGCAGGGCGGCCAGGCGGTCGGCGGCGGCGGCGATGCGACCCTGAAGCGGCAGGTCGGGATAGCCCGGCTGGCCAAGCCAGAGGTAGGCCGCCAGCCCGCCGCCGATCACGGTGACGAGGCCCGCCACGCCCATGATTCGCCCCGGAACGCGCGGTCCGGAGACGATTTGCCCGGCTCCGGCCCGGTCGGCGGCGAGGATACGGCGACCGATCTCGGTGCGCAGCCGCCCGGCTTCGGGCGGCTCGATCACGCCGCGTGCAAGGTCACGCTCGACGCCTTCAAGCTGGGCGCGATAGAATGCCAGATCGGCACCCCGGCCATCCGCCTCCCCGGGCAGAGCCGGATCCTGGCCGCGCAGGAACGGCCAGAACAGCACCGCTGCCACGGCGAGCGCGATCAATGCGGCGGTGATCCAGAAGAGCAAGGCGGCGGACTCCCGATGCAGGGCGCAGCCTCCTTAGGCTGCATGGCGGCGAGGGGAAAGGGGCGGAGGACCGGGCGGCGCTCGCCGGGCTCGGATTTCATCACATCTTCCGTCATCGCGAGCGGCCGCGAAGCAGCCCAGTTACCCCACGCTGCCGACCTGCCGCGCAATCTCCGGCTCTCCGCACCGGCGGCTCCTCCGGGCTAGTTGGCGAAATCGTTCACCACTGCCACGCCCGGGGGCATCGGGCCGTTCATCAGGGCGAGTTCCGCGCTCACATCGCTTAATCGCACTTCGCGCGCGACCAGCGGTGCAATGTCCACGCGCCCCGAGGCCACGAGCGACAGGAGCGACGGATATTTCCACGCTGGCATCCCGCGCGTTCCGTGCAGGGCAAGCTGGCCGGAATAGATTTCCAGCATGTTGATCTCGATCTTCGCGAACGCGCCCGCAGGCATCCCGACCTGCACATGCCGCCCCATCCCGCGCAGGGACGACAGCGAGGCGCGGATCGTGTCGGCGATGCCCAGCGCATCGACCGAGACATGCGCACCGCCGCCGGTCAGGTCGCGGATCTGCATTGCCGCATCGCCGCCCCTCGCGTCGATCGCGTGATCGGCCCCGAGGCTGCGGGCGAACTCCAGCCGTTCGGGCACCACGTCGGTGACAATCACCCGCGCCCCGAGCGCCCGTCCGAGGATCAGCGCCGAGAGTCCGACACCGCCCGTCCCGTGGACGGCGAGCCATTCGCCGCCCTTCAGCCCCGCGCGGCCGGTCAGCGCCTCCCAGGCGGTGGTGACGCGGCAGCCGAGCCCCGCCGCATGGACCGGGTCCAGCCCGTCGGGGAGACGGGCGAGGTTGAGCCCGCGCGGCACGGCGACATATTCGGCATAGGCGCCCGGATGGGTGAAGCCGGGCACGATCTGCGACGGACAGGCGGTCTGGTGGCCCTGCTGGCACTCAGTGCAGGTGCCGCAGGCAAGGATGAAGGGCGCGATGACCCGGTCACCGGCCTGCCAGCAGGAGTGCGGGCCCGCCTCGACCACCTCGCCGCAATATTCATGGCCCATGATGCTGCCCGGCCCCACATCGGAATCGGTGCCGGTCCAGCCGTGCCAGTCCGAGCGGCACACGCCGCAGGCCAGCACCCGCAAGAGAACCCCGTCCTCGGGGCAGGCGGGTATGGGCACATCCTCGATCACGAGGGGCCGGTGATATTCCCGCAGGACAGCGGCGCGCATACAGGCCCCGTCAGTTGATCAGCGTGGGCTTCATCCGGTGAACCGCATTCTCGGGCAGCACGCCCAGCCTGCGCGCCACTTCGGTATAGGCATCCGCGAGCGAGCCGAGATCGCGGCGGAACACGTCCTTGTCGAGCTTGCGCCCGGTCTCGATGTCCCACAGGCGGCAGGAATCGGGGCTGATCTCGTCGGCGACGACGATGCGCGGATAATCGTTGTCCCAGATGCGGCCGCATTCGATCTTGAAATCGACAAGGCGGATGCCGACCCCGTGCATGACGCCGGACAGGAAATCGTTCACCCGCAGCGCAAGGCTGACGATGTCGTCGAGATCCTGCTGGCTCGCCCAGCCGAAGGCGGCGATATATTCCTCGGGCACCAGCGGGTCGCCGAGCGCATCGTCCTTGTAGCAGAACTCGACAATGGGGCGCGGCAGCTGCAGCCCTTCCTCGAGGCCGAGCCGCTTGGCCATGGAGCCCGCGGCGAAATTACGCACGATCACCTCGAGCGGGATCATCTCAACCTGACGGATGAGCTGCTCGCGCATGTTGAGCGTGCGGATGAAATGGGTGGGCACGCCGATGGCGTTGAGCCCGGTCATGAAGAAATCCGAGAGCCGGTTGTTGAGAACGCCCTTGCCTTCGATCACCGCGTGACGCGCGCCGTTCCCGGCGGTGGCATCATCCTTGAAATGCTGGACGAGCGTTCCGGGTTCGGGCCCTTCGTAGAGGATCTTGGCCTTGCCCTCATAGAGTTTCTTGCGGCGGGGTGCCATGGCGATCTCCGTGAGGGAATTCCTGAAAAGCGGCTGCAAAGGCGGCTGCGGCCACGACCGCTGCATCTGGCGGGGCGCAGGGGATGGTTTCCAATACATGAGGCCCCTCTTGCGGGCAAGCCACCCCGCGGGCATATGGAATGCGACAGAGGCGCTTTCCAGGGAGGCCGGATTGACCACCTTCGACGACCGCTTGAAATCCTTCGAGGCGAAATATGCCCATGACGCCGAGATGCAGTTTCGCGCTGAGGCGCGACGCAACAAGATCATGGGGCTCTGGGCCGCCGGGCTGATGGGCCATACCGGCGACGACGCTGTCGCCTATGCGCAGGAGGTGATCCGCGCCGACTTCCAGGAGCCGGGCGACGAGGACGTGATCCGCAAGCTTGCCGCCGATCTGGACGGGCACGCGACCGAGGACGAGATTCGCGCCAAACTCGCCGAGAGTCTCGCTCAGGCCAAGGCCGAGATCATGAGCGAGGGCTGACTCCCCCGCCTCCGGCCCGAACGCCGGACCCGGGCCGGGTGCCCCGGCACCCGACCCTGCGCGAAACCTGCAGGTGAACCATGCCCGATCTTCTTTCCCGCCTTCTGGCCGAACGTGACTGGCTACTCGCCGACGGGGCGACCGGCACCAATCTGTTCGACATGGGGCTCCAGGCCGGCGAGGCACCGGAACTGTGGAATACCGACCACCCCGACCGCATCCGCACGCTCTACAGCGGCGCGGTTGATGCGGGGTCGGACCTCTTTCTGACCAACACGTTCGGCGGCAATGCCGCGCGGCTGAAACTGCATGATGCCCAATCCCGCGTGCGCGAACTCAACCGCGTGGCGGCCGAGATCGGCCGCGATGTCGCTGACCGCGCCGGACGGCCGGTTGTCGTCGCCGGATCGGTCGGCCCCACCGGCGAGATCATGGAGCCGATGGGCACGCTCACCCATGCCGGTGCCGTCGAGATGTTCCACGAACAGGCCGAGGGGCTGAAGGAGGGCGGTGCCGATGTCCTCTGGCTCGAGACGATTTCCTCGCCCGACGAATACCGCGCCGCCTCGGAAGCCTTCGCGCTGGCGGGGATGAACTGGTGCGGCACGATGAGTTTCGACACCGCCGGGCGCACGATGATGGGGGTCACATCCTTCGATCTTGTGAAACTCGTGCGGGGCCTCGCCCATCAGCCGCTCGCCTATGGCGCGAATTGCGGTACGGGAGCGTCGGACCTTCTGCGAACGATCCTCGGCTTTGCCGCCGCCGGGCCGGAACGGCCGCTGATCGCCAAGGGCAATGCCGGAATCCCGAAATTCCACGACGGCCATATCCATTACGACGGCACGCCCGAGGTGATGGCCGCATATGCGATCCTGGCCCGCGACGCGGGTGCGCGGATCATCGGCGGCTGCTGCGGCACGAGGCCCGAACATCTGGCCGCCATGCGCCGCGCGCTGGACGGGACCGAACCGGGCCCGCGCCCCGCACTCGACACGGTGGCGGCGCGGCTGGGACCGTTCTCGTCGGCATCGGACGGAACGGACGACAGCAGCCCCGCCCGCGAACGTTCCGGCCGGAGGCGTGCCCGGGGGTAGGACGGGGCCGGGGACGGCGGTGGAGGCAAGCCGGGAACGTGGGGGCCGCCGGGTTGCTTCGCTGGCGCTCGCAATGACGGGACGTGGCCCGAGCGTCGCGGCCTG
>CAYUBT010000100.1:0-9924 GCA_964443055.1 uncultured Rubellimicrobium sp. | reverse complement strand
ACCCTGCAGTTCGAGCCTTTGCTGCTCGAGTGCGAGCCGCGTTTCGGTGAGCCGGTTCAGCCGGTCCCGCTGGGCGGTCAGCCCTTCGGGCAGTGCCTCGATATTGGTCGTGCGGAATGTCGCGATCTGGCTCTCGATCTCGCTGATCTGCGCCGAGACGCGGCGTTCCTCGGACACCAGGAATTCGAGCGTCCGTGCCGCCCGCCCCTCGGCGCGGTCATGCGCTTCGGCGATGATCTGTTCGAGAAGCGCATTGGCGATGGTGGCGGCGGCCTCGGGCTCGCCCAGTTGCACGGTGATTGAGAGGCCGGTCGGCTGGACATCCGGCCGCCAGGCCTGCGCCGGGTCGACGAGTTTCACCGTGGTGATCGACTCGCGCAAGGCGGCCACCCGCACCGTTGCTGAGTCGATCTCGGGGAACAGCCCGTGCTGGTCGATCAGGCGCTCGATGTTGTCGCGGGCCATGAGACCCTGCGTCAGCAGGTCGAGCTGGCCGTCCGCCGTCAGCCCGCGCACCTGACCTGAACTGGTGATCGTGACATCGGGGGCCTCGATCTGGATGACGGCGATGGCCTCGTAGAGGCGGGGGCGCGATTTGACATAGACCACGACCGCGGGCAGCCCGACGGCCAGCACGAGCAGGATGAGCCAGAGCCGCCGCCACAGGGCCGCGCGCAGGTCTGAAAGCGTGTGAATCGAACCCAATGCCGCCCCCTTGACGGAATCCTGCCAGTCGTGACGCGCGGCGACCGGCCCTGCCGGTCAGGGGCCGACACTCCCGGCGCATCCACCATGAAATCTAGTCAAAATTGCGCCCTTACGCCATGATTGCGAAGGAAACCACGCGGAATCTGACCTTCCCGCTCCATAATCATCGTCGGATCGCGGCCATTGTCACCACCGCGTCACCGATCATCGCCCAGCCTCCCGAAATGACGGTGCCTGCCTCGGACGGGGGCGCATCCCGCACAAGCCTTGCGGTGAAGCCTCCGTCAGTGAGCGTGACCTGCAGGTCGTGAAAGCCGAGCAGGCGTCCGGTCAGGTCGAACTGCGCCTTGTAGGCGGATTCCTTGGCGGAAAAAAGCACCACCGGATCGCGACGGCCAAGCGCCGCGATCTCCCCGGGGAGGGCGATCTCCTCAAGCGGCACGAAGGCACGCGCGGCCTCGATGTCGATGCCGATTCCGGCGAATACCTCGTGGCGAGCCACGGCCGCGAGCGCCCAGCCCGCCCCGTGGCTGATGGAACCCGTCACGCCCGCAGGCCAGAGTGCCGGGCCGCGAGGGTCGCGGGGAAGGGCGGCGGGGGGCAGCCCGAGACCTGCCAGCGCCTGCCGTGCCGCCACCCGCCCTGCCGTGAAGTCGGCGCGCCGCCCTGCCCGCGCCCGGGACAGGGCGGCTTCCTCCTCGGCCGGTAGCGGTTCCTGCAGGCGGCTGACCGGGCCGCCTGCGGCGACGGCTCCCTCCGGCAGGATCGCCCTGAGCCGGGCGAGCGGGTCGGTCATCTCATGCGCCGCGCCGCGCCCGGAGTGCGCGGCGTCTCGACATCGCATCGGCGCGGGCCGTCGGCGCGGGCGCGCCGGGGTCGGGGGCAGGCCCGGCCCCGGCCGGGCCGATCAGCGCCTCGACCCGTTCGCTCAATGCGGCAAGGGTCGGGAAGCGGAAGATGTCGGTGATCGACAATGCCTGAACCCCGAGGGCCTCGCGCAGGTCGCGATGCGCCTGCACGGCGAGAAGCGAATGGCCGCCGAGGTCGAAGAAACTGTCGCGAGTCCCGATCTGTTCGGTGCCGAGGATGCGTGTCCAGACTTCGGCGATCCGCCTTTGCACCTCGCCCGGCGCGAAACGGCCCCCCACCGCCGCCAGCGCGACCGCTGCGGCTGCGGGAGCAGGCGCGGGTGCTGCGGGTGCAGGCAATGCCTTGCGGTCGATCTTGCCGTTCGGTGTGAGCGGCATGGCATCAAGCCGCACGATTCGCGCAGGCACCATATGTGCGGGCAGATTGCGGGCCAGCCGCGCCTTGAGTGCCCCCTCGCCAACGCGATCCGCCACCACATGGGCCACCAGCATATCGTCGCGCAGGACCACGACCGACTGGCGCACGCCATCGCAGGCGTCGAGCGCGGCCTCGATCTCGCCCGTCTCGATCCGGTGGCCGCGCAGCTTCACCTGTCCGTCGATCCGACCAAGGAAATCCAGCGATCCGTCCGCCCGCCAGCGCGCCAGATCGCCGGTGCGATAGAGCCTGCCGCCCTTGCGGAACGGATCGGGGATGAAGGTGGCATCCGTCAGATCGTTGCGGCCCAGATAGCCGCGCGCCACGCCGTCGCCGCCGATCCAGAGTTCGCCCGCCGCGCCGGGGACGAGCGGTTGCCGTGCGTCGTCAAGGACATGGAATTGCGTGTTGGCGATCGGCGTGCCGATCGGGACGGTCACCTCGCCCGGACCGGCCGGGCCGGTCGAGGACCAGATCGTCGTCTCGGTCGGACCATACATGTTGATGATGCCCGCCTCGGTTGCCGATTGCAGTTCGGCGACCAGCGTGCCGGGCAGGGCCTCGCCACCGACAAGCACCTGTTCGAGCCGCCCCAGTGCGGTGCGGCTGTCGTCATTGGTCACCAGCATCCGCGCCATCGAGGGCGTGCATTGCAGATGCGTCACCCCGTGGCGCACGATCTGCGCGGCGAGTGAGAAATCGTCGTCTTCCAGCGCTTCCTCGGGGTTCGCGCGGGCGACCACTTCGGCCAGAGGGCGCAGCCCGTCGAGCACGAGCTGCCGCTCGATCCCGTAGTCGATCAGGCAGCCGATCTCGGTCACGCCGATGCGCTTGAGTTCCTCGACCCGGGCGAGCGCGTCCTCGACGGTGCCGAACAGTCCCGAATCCTCGAAGTAGCGGTCGAACGCATAGTCGAGGATCGCCTGCACGGTCTCGCCGTCGAAACCGGTGATGTCGATGTCGCGCGGGCTCTCCATTCCCTTGGGCCGTTTGAAGGCCGGGAAGGTCCAGGCATATTGCTTCAGCAATCCCGCCGCCGCCGTGAGGTAGTCCTGCATCGGCTTCCTCGCCACCTCGCGCGCCTGTTCGCGCGTCCCGGCAAGATAGGTGTGCAGCATCAGGGTGACGGTGTGATCCTTCGGATCGCGGCCCGATTCACGCAAGGCGTCATGATAGATGCGGATCTTGCCCGCCACCTCGGCCACCGACTGGCCCAGCAGATGGGTGAGGATATTCGCGCCGATATGGCCCGCCTCGCGCCAGGTGTCGGGATTGCCGGCAGTGGTGAGCCAGATCGGCAGTTCCTTCGATACCGGGCGCGGCTGGGTCTGCACGCTCACATGGCCGTGGGCCATGTCGGCTTCGTAGGTCTCGCCGCGCCAGAGGCGGCGGACTTCCTCGATTGCGCGCAGCATCGCCTTCTTGTTTCCGGGCGGGGCGTTTTCCGGGCGCAGGACGAAATCGTCCGGATGCCAGCCCGAGGCGATGCCGAGGCCGGTGCGCCCGTTGGTGAGATTGTCGATCACCGCCCAGTCCTCGGCGATCCGGATCGGATGATGCAGGGGCGCGACGACCGAGCCCGAACGCACGGCGATGTTCCGCGTGATCGCGGCCACTGCCGCGCCGGTGACGGCCGGGTTCGGGTAGGGGCCGCCGAAGGCGTGGAAGTGCCGTTCGGGTGTCCAGATCGCGGTGAAGCCGTTGTCGTCGGCAAAACGCGCGGTCTCGAGCAGGAGCGTATACTTGTCGCGTCCGACGCCGTCGTCATTGCCCCAGAAGAAGATCGAGAAGCCCATCTCGCGCCCGGTGCCGATCGCGCCTCTGGCGACAAGCGCCCGGTCCTCGTCGCCCGCGACGACCACGCGCAGACCGCGGGCCAGTGTCCAGAAGAGTTCGAGCACCGAGATGTCGAAGGACAGCGAGGTGACGGCCAGCCAGGTCGCCCTGTCACCCAAGGGCACGCGCGCATCCATCCCGGCGAAGAAATTCGTTACCTGTCGATGTTCGACCACCACCCCCTTGGGCGTGCCGGTCGAGCCGGAGGTGTAGATCACATAGGCCGCATCTTCAGGCGTTGCGCGGGGGGCGGGCGCGGCCCCGTCTCCGTCCACGTCCTCGATCAGCACCACCTTGCCCTGATGAGGCGGCAGCGACGCGGCGAGGTCGCGCGAGGTCAGCACCACCGCCGCGCCGGAATCGGCAAGGTAATGGGCCAGCCGCTCTGCCGGATAGGCAGGGTCGAGCGGCACATAGGCCCCGCCCGCCTTCCAGATTGCGAGCGCGGCGACGGGCAGGAATTCGCTGCGCTGCAGGAACAGCCCCACTGTCGCGCCCCTGTTTACTCCCGCGGCAATCAGGCGACGGGCGATGCGGTTCGCCGCGTGCTCCATCTGCGCATAGGTCAGGACGCGATCCTCGCAGATGATGGCCTCGGCGTCGGGCGTTGCCGCCGCCTGTGCGGCGATCAGCGCATCGACCGTGGCGAGCGTCACATTGGTATCCGTGGCGTTGGCCGCGTCGATCAGCGCCCGATCCGCAGCCGACAGGCCCGTGCCGCCCGAAAGCCGGTCCTGCAGCCGCGCGGCCAGGAGCGCGAATGCAGCGGGCGAGACCTGTTCGGGGCAGGCGGTCAGCCGGGCCTTGCCCTCATGCGCCGCGAAGGTCAGCGCGGTCCCGTCCAGCAGCCCCGCCTGCGGATCGCCGGAGACCGCAACCGGCAGCGGCTCGGACACCGAGCCCATGCGCAGGGCGAGGTCGCCCGGATAGGGCTGGCGCGCCCGGGCGGAAGCAAGCGCATCCGGGAAGGCGCTTTCGCTCTGGAACCGTACCGGCACCCGGTCGGACAGAAGCCCGCCCCTGCCGCGCGCGAGGGCAAGGTCGATCCCGTCGCGCCCGTCCATCTCGGCGATCATCGCCGCAAAACACGCCAGCGCCGCGTCGGCACCGACCGTGAGCGCATAGTCCTCCGACAGCGGCATATCGCCCTTCGCGCCGCCAAGCTGCGGCAGGGTGGCGGGGGTCCGGCTGGCCATGGCATCGCGCCAATGCACCTCGTCCTTCAGCGCGAAGGCAAGGACGGCCTCCTCGCTCCCGTCCGGGCGGGTCAGCATGTCGCCAATCTTGACGGCACGGTCCCCGGCGACCGGATGGCCCAGAGCGTCGCGCAATCCCGCCAGCCGGACCGCCCCGTCGCCCGTGGCCATTGTGAAGCCACCCGCATCGGTAGCAAGCACTGTCCCGGCACCCCCCGCGCCTTCGGCCGCCTCGGCATGGGTGACGGTGAACCATTGCCCGCCCGCGACCACGCGGGGCGTGACCATCGGATTGGGATATTCGCCGTGATCGAGCGCGCGCACGAGGCGCAGGATATCCGCCGTTTTCGCCGCCGGGTCGATCCGCCCGCCATGGGCCGGGCGGTCGTCACGACGATGCAGGCTGCGCCCGGTCAGGTCCTGCGGGACAGGCTGCGGCCCTTCGGCAAGCTGCGCGATCAGTTCGGGGAAGGATTCCAGCGCCGCAGCGAAGCATTTTCCGTTGAGGCTGAGCGCGGTTTCGTTCGCGGCAATCTCGAAATGCCGCTGCATGAGGATCGGACCCTCGTCCACCCCGCCCTCGATCATGTGCCAGGTGATGCCGAAATCCGTATCGCCCTCGAGGATCGCCCAGGCCGGCGCATTGAGCCCGGCATGGCGGGGCAGGGGGCCGTCGTGGAAATTCACCGCCCCCTTGCGCGCGCGCGCCAGCGCATCCGGCGCGATCAGGTCGAGATTGGCGACCGAGAGAATCCAGTCGGCCTCGGGCAGGCGCGCGGCAAGGTCAGGGCCCGGGGCCTCGATCTGCAGCCCCGCCTCGCGCGCCCAGTCCTGCACGGTGGCGGCGCGGGTGACCACGGTGCGGATATCATGCCCGGCCTCGATCAGCATGCGCCCGGCCTCGCGCGTGAGCGTGTCGTTCCCGATCAGGATTGCATCGAATGACGTCATGTCGGTCTCCTCGGATCATCCGGCCGGGCGCGGTGCCGGCTCGGCGGCGGGGCGGGCGGGTTTGAGTGCGGCGCGCAGATCATGTGCCACGAGAGTGCGAAGAAATTTGGGCGATGCCTCCTGCCCCCCTCCTGCGACAAGAACGCGCAGGCGATGCAGGAGCCCGCCCGCGACATGCGCCGCCGTCGCCGCCAGTGCCCGGGCGCGGCCGTGGTTCTTCACGAAATAATACCAGCGCGAGTCGAACCAGTAGCCCGGAACCTCGACCCATTCCTTCATCCCGGTCGAGACAGAGCCGATGTGCATCACCTCCGACTCGCGCACGAAATGCACCTGTCCCCCGGCGCGGGCAAGGCGCAGGCAGAGATCGGTTTCCTCGAAATACAGAAAGAATGTCTCGTCGAAGAGGCCGACCCGTTCGAGCATCTCCATACGCATCATCAGGCTTGCGCCCGCAAGCCAGTCCACCTGGCGCGAATGCGCGGGCGTCGGGACCGGCACCACGCGGCGGCGCAGCATCCGGGTGATCGGGCCGATCCGCGCCGCTCCCTCGAATTCGCCCGCGGCGGACGGGAACCGGAAGGTGGTCAGATGCGGATCGCCCGCGGGGCCGTGGATATAGCTTCCGGCGAAATCCGCATCCGGCATCTTGCGCAGGTAGTCGAGCAGCGCCCGGATCGCGCCCGGTGCCGGGAAGGCGTCGGAGTTGAGGATATAGACGAAATCCGGCTGCCCCCCGGGCAGGCCCGCGCGGATGCCGAAATTGTTGCCCGCGCCATAGCCGCCGTTGCGGCCTGACTGCAGCACCCGCACCCGCTCCCACTCCCGCAGGGCGACCTCGTGCGCCATCATCTCGAAGGAGCCGTCGCCCGAATCATTGTCGACGATGGTGATTCCGCCCGCGATCCCCTCCATCGCCACAAGCGCCGCCTCGGCGGCGCGCAATGTCATCTCGGGTGTGCGCCAGTTGAGGATGATCGTGAGAACGCGCGCACTCATTCCGCCGCCACCTTCAGCGATGTCCGGCCTGCGCGGTCCGCCCGTGCCAGCACCCGGGCCAGACGCGCCGCCAGCACCCGGACATTGGGCTCGAGCACCATCGAATCGTGGTCCCCCGGCACCTCGATCACCTCGAGTCCCGGCGCGTATTGCGTCCAGTCATTGTCATGCAGGACATAGGCACGCTCGTCACTGACCCAGCGGTCCGGTGCCACCTGCCATTTGCCACGCAAGGGCGGCCGGAACAGCGTTACGGGCCCGTCCCAGGGCTCTACCTGATAGGTGCCGATGGCCCGGTAGAAGGCGGCCTCGATGGCGGCGTCGTGGAATTGCGGTGCCTCGCCCTGAACATCCGCCCCGGGGCGTCGCAATGCGCGGTGATAGCGGATCTTGTTGCCCAGCCAGCGAACGGGGAACATCAGCCCGTCCTCGCGCGCCTCGATCAGCTTGATCGCGAGCCGGTCGGCCGGGGTCAGCGGCCTGCGGCGTGGCAGCGGCGTGTCGAGCAGGACCAGCGCCGCGACCTCCTCGCCCCCGGCCCGCAGTTGCCGGGCGATTTCATAGGCGGTGATGCCGCCGCCGGAGAACCCGCCGATCATCCACGGGCCCGTGTGCTGGACCTGGCGCATCTCGGCCAGATAGTCGCGCGCGGCTTCGACCAGGTCGTCATGCGGGGCCGTGTCGCCATAGAGCCCGCGTGCCTGCAGGCCCCAGAACGGGCGGTCGTTGCCCAGAAGCTGGGCCATGTGGCGCAGGTTCAGGACATTGCCGAACATGCCCGCAACCATGAAGAATGGCGTACCGGAGCCGCCCGCGCCCTCGTGCATGGCGACGAGATGGGCAAAACGCGGGCGTGCCGGTTCCCGCGGGGCGGGGGACGCGTCGGTGTCATCGGCTTCGGGCGTTCCGATCAGCGCGGCGATGCGGCGGATCGTCGGGGCCTCGAACAGGACCGAGATCGGGAAATCGACGCCCCATGTCCGCTTGATCGCCGCAAAGAGCCGCACGGCGATGAGGGAATGGCCGCCGAGGTCGAAGAAACTGTCCTCGGCCCCGACCTGCGCCACGCCCAGCAGTTCCGACCAGAGCGCGGCGAGCTTTGTCTCGACCGCCCCTTCGGGCGCGACATAATCGCCGTCGAGATCGGGCCGCTCGAAGGTTGTGGTCTCGGCCTGCCGTTCCCCGACCCCGGCCTGGGCAATGAGCCGGTCGAGATCGAGCGAGGAGACGGTGATCTGCGCCAGCCCCGCGCCCATTGCCCGGAAGAATGCCTCGGCCCCCTCCCCGGGCCGGATGCCCTGCGAGAGATTGTGCCGCAGCCGCTCTTCTCCCGGCGACAGCGGGCGCGTGGCCTCGGCCTGCGCAGGCGCAGCGAAGCGCAGCCCGGCATCGAGCCGTTGCATGGTGAAGCCTTCGACCACCACCAGCGCGCGGCCGTCCGAATCCGTCAGCGTAATGTCGAACCGTGCGGAGCCGGCGTCGGCACTGCCGTCCGTCAGGCGGACATGTGATGCGACCTCGCCCGTGATCGGGGCAAAGACCCGGAGTCGCCCGTATCCCAGCGGCACCCAGAGCCGGTCGGGCGCGTAGCCGGGGATCAGTTCCATTGCCCAGCCGGTCGCAAGATCGAGCAGGCCGGGATGCAGCGCCATCCCCTCGGCCCCCGTTTCGGGCAGGGCCAGCCGGGCCAGCCCCTCGCCATCCCCGAAGGTGCGGCTGCGCAGGGTTCGCCAGCGAGGACCGAAGGCCAGATGTGCCTCCTGCGGCGATGTCAGTTCGCCGTGTTCAGGTTCAGGCAGACGTGAGACAATCTCGGCCAGATCGAGCGCCGCGACATTGCCCGCACCCAGCCGCAACACCCCTTCAGCATTCTCGATGAAGCCACCACCCGCAGGCGCGCTTTCGACACGGAACGAATAACCGCCATCACCCCGCGCAAGGATCAGCTGTATTGCCACATCCTGCCCGTCGGCCATGGCGAGCGGGGCGAGGAAGGTCATGTCTTCGATGGTGAAGGGCGGGGATTCACCTATGGCCGCCATCGCCTCGGCGAGAAGTTCGAAATATCCGGTCCCCGGCAAAAGCGCATCGCCCGCGCGCGTGCGGTGCTCGCCGATGAACCAGCGCGCGGTGGACCAATTGGCGGTGAAGATGCGGTTGCCGTCGGCGTCGAATCCCATCGCATCCAGCATCGGCGCGCTGATTGCCTGAGGCTTGGGAGCATCCCCACCTTCACGCGCGGCCATGGCCTCGGCAGCCATGCCGACGCCGTTCCAGATACCCCAGTTGATCGCGACAACCCGCGTTTTCCCCGCACTGCGCGAGCGGGCGAAGGCGTTGAGATATTCATTGGCTGCGACGTAATCGACCTGCCCGGCAGGTGCGGTCGCGGTGGAAGTGGACGAGAACAGCGCCAGCCATTGCAGATCACTGTCAGGCCAGACCTCATCAATCACCTGCACCCCGTGGATCTTGGGTGTCAGCACGTCTTCGATGCCCAAAGGCGACTTGGCGAGGATCGGCGCATCGTCGATCACACCAGCCGCATGGATGATCCCGGCCAGCGGGCCAAAGGCGGATTCCACGGCGGCTCGAGCCTCACGCATATCCTCGACATTGGCGACATCGCCGGTGAGCGTGAGGATACGTCCGCCCATTTCCTCAAGCTGTTGCACCGCCGTGATCCGCCGCGCGGTGGCATCGGCAGAACTGCGCAGGATACGCTCCCATTCGCCACGCGGCGGCAAGGGCTGGCGTGACAGCAGCGCGACGGGTGAGCCCCGTTTGATGAGCATTTCGGCCAATGTCAGCCCGACACCACCAAAGCCGCCGGTGATGAGCACCGGGCCTTGGGCAAGCTCGGCGCCCTGTTCAAGCGCGCGTTGGCGGAACTGGCGTTCATATCTTGTGCCACCGCGCAGGGCGGCGACGGTATTTGCGGGCTCGG
>CAYUBT010000099.1:0-9954 GCA_964443055.1 uncultured Rubellimicrobium sp. | reverse complement strand
TCCGCGCGCAACAGGGCTCCGGGTCGATCACCCCCCCCCTTCGTCATTACCAGCGCAGCGAAGCAACCCAGTCCTCACGCTGCTGACTTGCCGCGTCGGCTTCGCCTTCTCGCAATGACGAGAGGAAGGATGCGGTTCGGAGCCCTGCCGTGCGCAACCGTCGCATTGCCGTGGCCACGGTATCGGAGGATCATCCGGCCGTGTCACGGACGACCCCGATGCCAGACCAGACCCTGCCGCCCCGACCCGCAAGCCGCAAGGGAAAGGCCCCGCTCTGGCGGCATCTTGCGCTTTTTCGCGACGACATCCTCTCGTCCCAGCCCGAGAAGCTCCATCGCGCCTGGATGGCCGAGTTCCGCACGCCGTTCTTTCACAGCTTCCTTTGCAACGATCCCGATCTTGTCGCGCTGGTCCTGCATGAGCGGCCCGACGACTTCCCCAAGTCGAACCTCGTGCGCCGGGGCCTCGCGCCGCTTCTGGGTCGCTCGGTCATGGTCACGAACGGTGAGACCTGGCGGCGGCAGCGGCGCATCCTTGACCCCGCCTTCGAGGGCGGCCGGATCGGGGAGACCTTCCCCGCCATGCTCGCCGCCGGACGGGATGCCGCCCTGCGGCTGCAGGAGGGGGTGCAGGACATCCAGCCCTTCTGCGGCGAACTGGCGCTCGACGTGATCCTGCGCACCACCTTCTCGGTGTCCCCCGACAATGCCCGGGCCGAGCGAATCCTGCGCCGGTTCCGCAACTTCATGGCCACGAAGCCGGTCATGCGTCTGGGGGCGCTTCTGCCCCTGCCGCGCTGGGTTCCACGCCTGCGCGACCGCCGCGCCGAAGAGGCCGCGCGCGACGTGCGTGAGGATATCGCTGCGCTGATCGCCAGCCGCCGCGCCGAAATCGCCGCCGGAATCGCACCTTATGACCTCGCCACCGCGATCCTGACCACGACGGACCCGGACACCGGCACGGTGCTTGCCGATGACGAGATGGTCGATCAGGTCGCGACCTTCATCCTTGCCGGCCACGAGACCACCGCCGCCTCGCTCGCCTGGACGTTGTATCTGCTCGCCAGCCACCCCGATGCGCAGGCGCGTGCAGCCGCAGAGGCCCGCGCCTTCTGCACGGAGCCGGACCTTGCCCGGATGGAGACCATGCCCTTCATGCGCGATGTCTATCGCGAATCCCTGCGCCTCTATCCGCCTGTGCCGATGATCGTGCGCGAGGCCGCACGCGAGGAGTGTTTTCGCAAGCGTCGCGTGCCGAAGGGCGCGCAGGTCACGATCTCTCCCTGGCATCTGCACCGGCACGAGCGCATCTGGGACTCCCCGCATGCGTTCGCCCCCGGCCGCTGGCAAGGATCCGAGACCCGCCGCTGCGCGCAGATCGCGTATCAGCCGTTCTCCTCGGGGCCGCGGGTCTGCATCGGTGCGGCGATGGCGCGGATCGAGGGGCCGCTGCTGCTGGCGCTCCTCCTCGACGCCTGGGTGTTCACCCCCGGCGGCCCGGTGCCGGTGCCGATGGCCCATCTGACCCTGCGCGGGAAGGACGGCATCCGTCTGCACCTTGCCCGCCGGGCATGAAACAGGCCTTGTCTCGCAGCGCCTATCCGCGCGCGTAGAGATCCTCGTAGCGGATGATGTCGTCCTCGCCCAGATAGGTGCCGGTCTGCACCTCGATCAACACCATCGCCACCTTGCCGGGATTCTCGAGCCGGTGTTTCGCGCCAAGCGGGATATAAACGGATTCGTTCTCGCCTAGCAGCCGGACCTCGTCGCCCACCGTCACCCGCGCCGTGCCCTCGACCACGATCCAGTGTTCCGAGCGGTGGACATGCGACTGCAGCGACAGGGCTGCGCCCGGGTGGACATGGATGCGCTTCACCTGGAAGCGGGGGGCGAGGACCAGGGTCTCGAACCAGCCCCAGGGCCGGTGGTCGCGCGGGAAGGAATCGGCCTGTTTTACGCCCCGTGCGCGCAGGATCGAGACCGCCTGTTTCACCTCCTGTGCGGCAGCCATGTCGGCCACGAGAACCGCATCATGCATCGCCACTGCGACCACACCTTTCAGGCCGATGCCGACGATCTCGACCTCCTCGTTTTCCGAGCGAAGCAGCGTGTCCTCGCAGTCGATCACGGTAGCATGTGCGGACAGCGCATTGCCCGCGTCGTCGCGCGGGCTCTCCTGCCAGACCGAGCGCCAGCCGCCCAGATCGCTCCAGGCACCCCCATAGGGCAGGACGCTGACATTCCCGGCCTTTTCCATCACCGCATAATCGATCGATTCCGCCGGAACCCTGCCCCAGAGATCAGGGTCGAGCCGCAGAAAGCCCAGATCGGCACGGCGCGACGCATGGGCGGCCTCGACTGCGGCCAGGATATCGGGCGCATGTTCGCGGAAAGTCTCTAGCAGTATATCGGCTCGCGCCAGAAAGACGCCTGCATTCCACAGGTTGCTGCCCTCGTCCAGAAGCGCCTCGGCCCGGGCGGCACCGGGCTTTTCGACGAACTGCGCGAGGTCATGAACCCCGTCCTCGCGCGCCGCGCCCAAAGCCAGCCAGCCATAGCCCGTCTCGGCCCGTGCGGGCCGGATCCCGAATGTGACGATCCGGCCCGCGCGCGCCGCCCCCGCTGCTGCAAGGACGGCCCCGCGGAAAGCTTCCGCATCCGGAATCGCATGGTCCGAGGGGGCGAGCAGGATCAGGCCCTCGGGATCATCCACGGCCATCTGCAGTGCGGCCAGCGCGGCGGCGGGGGCCGTGTTCCTGCCCTCGGGTTCGATCAGCACCGCGCCCGGATCGACCCCCGCCTCCATGAGCTGTTCGGTGACGATGAAGCGGAAGGCGTCGCCGGTGACGATGAGCGGCGGTGCAAATCCTTTGGCCGCAAAGCGGCGTGCGGCCGACTGAAAGAGGCTTTCCTCGCCCAGAAGCGGCGCGAACTGCTTGGGATAGCTCTGGCGCGACAGCGGCCAGAGCCGCGTGCCCGCGCCGCCGCAAAGAAGAACCGGAGTGATCATGACGCCCTCCACGGACCGGACTGCTGACGCAGCAAAGGATTACGGATCGCCGCCCGGGGCAAGGGGAGTGTCGCCCGTCGGGGTGCCTCCGGCCTGAAGGCGGATGATTTCTGCCTCATCGGGCATTCCGCCATCTGTGCCGATCTTCGTCAACACGTCCTCGCGCGTCAGGCGCAGCCGCGCGAGGAGCGCGAACAGTTCCGGGTCATGATGGCGAAACCGGCGCGGGTCGCGTGGCGCATGCACGCCTGCGCCCCTCAGATGTTGCACCGCGCCCCGCTCGATCCGCTCGCCGTCGACCTCGCGCACGGCGCAGGCGATCCGGGCCGGGTCGGGCCCTGGCCCCGGGGCAAGGGATGCGAGCACACGCCCGAGCGCCTCTTCCGGATCAGCGACGAGATCCTCGTAACAGAGCACGATCTGCCTGCGGGCGAAGTCGCTCTCGACCCAGCGGGAGCGAAAGGTGCGGAAGGCACCGAACCGCCGGCTGGCATGGCGCAGGAAGGCCGAGCGGCTGTCCTCGCCCCCGCCCCGCACCACCAGTTCGAAATCCGAGATCACCGAAGGCAGGAAGGCGCGATGCTGGACCAGATAGCGCCGCCCCTGCAATTGCGGCAGATCACCCGCGAAATCGTGGCTCTTGGTGAGATGGATGTCGCCCCGCACACAGGGCAGGCGGCCGCAGCAGGCAGCGCTCGTGTGATAATGCTGGCAATAGCCGAAGCCCGGGCCAAGTGCGTGCTGCAGGAGCCGCACGAGCAGGTGATGCCCCGAGCGCGGCCAGCTCACGCCGATATGGGGCATGAGGCCGGCCGCCGCGCAGCGCGCAGGACAGGGCGGCACGCCGTCTGCGGGGATATCCTCGGGCCGGGCCATTGCCGCAGCCTGCACCGGAATCGGCGGTGAAACAAGTTTTGATTGTGTTGTTGGTGCGTAAAGCACGTTATGGTTGCCCGTGCAGGAATTGCGGATATGCTGCATGGTTGTGCCCCGCCGCTGCCGGGGCGGCCATCCCGGACCTGCCGATGCGCCTTGCCTCCGCTCTGTCCCTGGCTCTTGTGCTGGCCATGCCTCTGGCCGGCTGCGCCGCCTTTCCGCGTGGCGCGGGGCTCGCCAGCGAGATTCTCGCCGAACCCGCGGCTGATGAAGCCGGCTTCTCGATCGAGCCCGTCACCCGCGAGAGGCTCGGTCCCCTGTCGCACTGGCCTGCCCCCGCGAGCCTGCCCTGGGCCCCCCGCAACCCGCCGCGAGGCGTGGGCGTCATCGCTCCGGGCGACAGGATCGCGCTCACCGTCTGGAACGCCGAAGACAACAGCCTGCTGACCGCCCCGGGCCAGCGTTCGGTCAGCCTGGGCGAAATCTCCGTCCCTGAATCGGGCACCGTCTTCCTGCCCTGGCTGGGCGAGCTGCGTCTGGCCGGACTGACCCGCGAGGCCGCGCGTGTGCAGATCGAGGCGCGCTATCTTGACGTCATGCCCTCGGCGCAGGTGCAACTGCAGCTTCAGGAGGGGCGGCTGAATGCCGTGAGCCTCGTCTCGGGCGTGGCCCGGCCGGGGACCTACCCTCTGGACGGGCACGATATCACGCTGCTGCAGATCCTCGCCGAAGGAGGCGGAGCGGCGGAGGGGCTGAACAATCCGCAGATCCGCCTCCATCGCGGCGGACAGGTTCACGGGATCGGGCTGGACCGGCTCGCGGCCGACCCCGGGCTCGACCCCGTGCTGGCAGGCGGCGACCGTATTCTTGTCGTCCCCGACGAGCGCGCCTTCCTGTCGCTCGGGGCAGCCGGGCGGGAGGCGCGCCATCCCTTCCCCCGTGACGGGCTGAGCGCGCTCGACGCGCTCGCCATCATCGGCGGGCTGGCCGAATCCCGCGCCGACGCCCGTGCGATCCTGATCCTGCGGCGCTATCCCGGACACGGCCTGCGCACGGACGGTCGGGGCCCGCGCCATGAACGGGTGATCTTTACCATCGACCTGACCTCAGCCGACGGTCTTTTCAGCGCCGGGCAGTTTCCCGTCGCCGCCGATGATCTGGTCTATGTCGCCGAAAGCCCGCTGGTCGGCACGCGCGATCTCTTCTCGCTCATCGGCTCAGTCTTCGGCCTGCGCAACCAGGCCCGGGATGACTGAGCCCGTTCACGCTTTCTCAACCCTGCCGTGATGAGTGGAGACCGCAGCCATTCGGGGAGTTTCATGCCCACGGCCTTCATCACCGGCATCACCGGCCAGGACGGTGCCTATCTTGCCCGAGTCCTTCTTGAGAAAGGTTATACTGTCCACGGGGGGATGCGCCGCATCTCGCAGCCGCGCCTCGCCCGGCTCGAATCGCTCGGCATCGCCCGCCATGTGCAGCTTCACGAATTCGACCTGCTCGAAAGCGGCAGCATCCTGCGCGCGATCCGCATGCTGCAGCCCGATGAATTCTACAATCTCGCCGCGCAAAGCCATGTCGCCACCTCCTGGGAACTGCCGGTGCTTACCGCGCATACCAATGCGCTCGCCGTGGTCGAGATTCTCGATGCCCTGCGCCTCTTCTCGCCCGGAACCCGCTTCTATCAGGCATCCACCTCGGAAATGTTCGGCCAGGACACCACCGCCCCCCAGAGCGAGGCGACACCTCTGCGCCCGCGCTCGCCCTATGGCGCGGCCAAGGTCCATGCCCATCATGCCACGGTGAATGCCCGCGAAAGCCACGGGCTTCACGCCTCTTCGGGCATCCTCTTCAACCACGAAAGCCCGCTGCGCGGCGCGGAATTCGTCACCCGCAAGATCACGCGCGGCCTCGCGCGTCTCGCGCGCGGGCAGGATGCCGGGCCGGTCGTGCTCGGCAATCTCGACGCGCGGCGCGACTGGGGATTCGCCGGGGATTATGTCCCGGCCATGTGGCGAATGCTGCAGGAGGATGCAGGCGGCGATTACGTCATCGCCACCGGGCGGACGACCAGCGTGCGCGAGTTTGCTTGTCTTGCGGCTGACGCGCTCGGGTTCGAGCCGGAAATCATCGGCGACGGCCCGGGCGAGGCAGCCGTTGACCGGGCCGATGGACGCTGTCTCTGGCGCGTCTCGCCAGCGCTTTGCCGCCCCGGCGAAATCGACATGCTGCAGGGCGATGCCAGCCGTGCACGTGAGGCGCTGGGCTGGGCACCCGTCCTGCAGGTCGAGGATCTTGCGCTCGCCATGGTGCGCGCCGATTACGACGATGCGGCCTGACCTGCGCCGCCTGCGTGATCTGCGCAGCCGGGTCAGGCGTATCCTGCGCCCCTGGCGTGGCCATGTCGACGGGCTCCATGACGGCATGATCACCGGCTGGGTCGCGCTTGATGATCCCGCCGCCGCCCCGCCGCAGGTCGGGCTTTACGGTGGGGGCAGGCTGCTGGCGCAGACCACGGCCAACCTCTGGCGCGAGGATCTGGTGCGCGCCGGGATCGGCAGCGGGCGTCATGGCTTCGCCATCCCGCTCGATCCGGTCCTCCGCGCGGCTGCCCGCCGGGAGGGGCGGCTCAGCCTGCGGATTCTCGCGCCGCAGCGCGGGCATCTCGGCCACTGGACCTTCACCGGAGAGCCGCCCGACCCGGCACCGCAAGCCTCCTCCCTTGCGCAGGTGCTGCGGGGTGCGCTGGAGCGGCTCGCCACCGTTCCCGAACAGGATGACATCCCGGCACCGCCTCCGTCCCTCATCCCGCACCGGGCGTTCTTCGCCCGCCGAAATCCGATGAACGGCGGCCCCCTGCCGCCCCTGGTCACGCCATGGCTCGATTACCTGCGCCGCCGCCATCGTCAGGAAGAGGCATTCCCGCTCGACGACCCCGGGACCCCGATCCGCCTTCTGCACTGGTATCTGGCGACCTGCGGGCCGCTGCGTCCGGGCTGGCGTCAGCCGCTTTCGGCCGCGCAGATCGCCTGGGCAAACGCGACCGATCCGGGCGCGCCCCTGCCGCGCGCGGCCATGCTGTTCCTGCCCCCCGCCCTGCGCGCAAGCTGCGACAGCGAGGCCGGGCGCGATGCCGCCGCCTTCTGGTGGGCCGCGCATCAGGCCCCCGCGCTGCGGGCCGAGGATTGTCTCGTCCCCGAGGCGGTCGTCACGCGCCTTGCCCGACGTCCGCCGGATGCGCCTGCCGACTGGCCGCTGAGCATCTTCCTGCATCACCTGCAGACCGCGACACCCGCGCTTGCCCGGCTTGATCCCGCCTGCGAGGGAGACCGCCGGCAGATCACCCTCGCCGCCATGGTCATGGCGGCGGATACGCCCGGGATTCTGCGCTTTCTGCCCCGCGACAGCATCACCCGCGCGCTCGACGCCGGAGACGAAGACGACAGGGGCAGCCCCCTCGCCCGGTTCACCGCCGCGCTGGCACCGGACGCGCCGCCCCTGACATACGCCCGTTACGCCCGTGCCCTGCGCCTGCAGGGCTTCGATCTCGAAGAGCACCGCTTCCCTGGCGTCACCGCCGAAGGCGACCGCCTTGAACCCGCGCGCCTGCCCTTGCCTGAGGGGCTGCCGGTTGCGGTGCAGGTCATCGGCCCCTTCCGCAAGGCCTCGGGTCTGGGCGAGGCCGCGCGCGCTACGGCAAGCGCACTCGCCGCCGCAGGGCTCGCCCCCCGCTGTGTCGATTTCGACATGGACAATCCCGCGCCCGAGGGGTTCGATCCGCATGTTGCACTTGCGCCGCTTGCCCGGGCGCAGGTCAACATCCTGCATCTGAACGCCGAGACCCTGCCGCTCGCGCTTGCGAGCCTGCCCGATGTCTTCACGGGCGCGCGCAACATCGCCTACATGTTCTGGGAACTCGACAGCCCCGCTGCCTGTCACCATCTCGCCTTCACCCTGCTTGACGAGATCTGGGTCGCCTCGGATTACGGGTGTTCGGCCTGCGCGCCATCGAACGGCCCGCCGGTCTTTGTCATGGGCCTGCCCGCGCCCGACATGCCGCCCGGCAGGTGCGGCGATGCCCGCACCGCGCTGGACGGGCGGATCGGGGCCGCGCCGGGGGATTTCATCGTGCTTTCGGTATTCGACAGTTTCTCCTTTGTGCAGCGCAAGAATCCGCTCGGTGCCATCGCCGCTTTCCGCACGGCCTTTCCCGACGATCCGCAGGTCCGCCTCGTGCTCAAGACCCATAACCGCCGCCGCGTGGGCGATCCCGCACAGGTGGCGATCTGGGAAGAGGTCGACCGGCTGATCGCCCGCGACGGACGCATCACCCTCATCGACGAGACATTGCTGCGTGGCGAGGCGATGCGCCTCCTGCAGGGCGCGGATGCCTGTCTCTCGCTCCATCGGTCCGAAGGCTGGGGCTTCGGCATGATCGAGGCGATGGCCCTGGGCGTGCCGGTCGTGGCCAGCGGCTATTCGGGCAATCTCGCCTTCTGCGCCGATGACACGGCCTGGCTCGTCCCCGTGCGCGAGGTCGAGGTCGCGTCCGGGGATTACATCTTCGTGCGCCCGGGCCAGCGCTGGGGTGAGCCCGACCTCGCCGCAGCCGCCCGCATCCTGCGCAGGGTCCGGGCCGATCCGCATGAGGCGCGCCGCCGTGCCGTACGGGCACTTGGTCGCCTGCAGGCCGAATTCACACCCGCCGCCATCGGCACACGCATGGCCGCCCGTCTTGCACCGTATCTCGCACCGCCTTCAGGCGAAAAGGAACATGTCGGCGGTGATCTCATCGGGGGCGATCTGATGGAAGATCACACTCACGCCCTGATCGGTGAAGATCGTATCCTCTCCCGCCGCGACGAGATGCGATCGCACGTCGCCGGGATCTGAATAGCCGAAGCCCTGCCACTCGATCCAGTCCCAGGGCTCGAGATCGAGCACCCTTTGCATCCCGCCGTCCTCCTGCGTGAAGACGAACGTGTCCGACCAGAGCCCGCCTGCGAGGAT
Organism: uncultured Rubellimicrobium sp.; assembly: GCA_964443055.1. Taxonomy (GTDB): domain Bacteria; phylum Pseudomonadota; class Alphaproteobacteria; order Rhodobacterales; family Rhodobacteraceae; genus JADYZU01. The sequence goes on along the minus strand of CAYUBT010000099.1, from coordinate 1,062 downwards.
ATTGTCGCCGGGGCCTCCCTCGAGCCGGTCATCCGGCCCCTGCGCGCGCATCCAGTCCGTCAGCGCCTGCGCCGTCTGCGTCGTGAATTCATCGCTGAGCGCAATCCCGGCCACGACATCGGCGCGCGGGGCCCCGTCGCGCAGCCGGGCAAGCCAGTCGGTCAGCCCCGCCTCGTCCGGTGCGCGCCCGAGGATCATGTCATAGAGTCGGGTGACGAAATCCGGGTTGTTGCCGCTGGCGGTCTTCAGCCGCTGCCCGGAATCGTCGATGAGCCACTGCGCCACCGCACCCGCTGCCGTGCCCGCTGCGAGCATGGCGTCAGCCTGCTCGAATATCGCGCGATCGGGTGGTGCGCCGGTAACGGCGTGGACAAGACGGAAGGCATCGCCTGCGGCCTGCGCCTGGAGTCCGGCCTCGCTGTGGTGATAGGCCGTGCCGATCGTGGCAAGGGCGAGGTCCGGGTCGCGGATCAGGTCGAGGACGAAGGCCTCGCGGCTTGTCCCCGAGGCCAGGACCGCCACGCCGCGCGAGATCTCCGCCGCATCGGGCGGCATGCCCGTGACGTTGTGCAGGAGCAGGCGGACGAAGCCTTCGGTGCCCTCCGGGGCGGTCCTGAGGAATTCGGGCGAGTCGATGAAGCCGCGCGCGACCTGCAATCCGGCCTCAACATCCGCCGGGTCCGGGAGCCTGGCGCTCCAGTCGGCGAAACCCGGGCCATCGGGTGTGCGGCCCAGAACCGCCTGATAGAGCCGCACCACCTGGGCGGCGATGCTGTCGAAGGGTTCGGAGACGACCTCGCCGAAGATCACGTCATCGCCCGCCCCGCCCGAAATCCGGTCGCGCCCACCGCCCCCGAACATCAGATCGTCGCCCGAGGTGCCGACAATCACGTCATCGCCCGGCAGACCCCGGAACAGCCGGCCCGGCCCCGGCAGATGCGGCAGGAGCGGCCAGTCCGGTCCCTCGGGTGGCGGGGTCCATGGCGTGGCCGGGACGAGCGGGATGTGGTCGAGGCCGAGGAGATTTTATTTCGTGAAATCCCCGGGCGCAAGCGGGCGAGT
>CAYUBT010000098.1:0-10008 GCA_964443055.1 uncultured Rubellimicrobium sp. | reverse complement strand
ATTCGAGAAGGTGCCTTCGGGATGGTTGGTCTTGGAGGAGGCGAGGAATCGCACCTCCGTGCCTGTCTGGCCCGGAGCGGGGCCGACAACGCGCAGATGTTCGACCGTCTCGCCCGCCTCGAATCGGGCAACATGCTCCTGTCCGTCACGCCAGATGCGCAGCTCCAGCCAGTCCGACAGAGCATTGACGACCGAGACCCCGACCCCGTGCAACCCGCCCGAAACCTTGTAGGCATTGCCGTTGGCCGATGTATTGTCGAACTTCCCGCCCGCATGAAGCTGGGTCATGATGACTTCGGCCGCCGAGACGCCTTCCTCGGAATGCAGGCCGACCGGAATGCCCCGGCCGTTGTCACGCACCGAGACCGAGGAATCGGGGTGGATGATCACCACCACCTCGGTGGCGTGGCCGGCCAAAGCCTCGTCGATACCGTTGTCCACGACTTCGGTGATCATGTGATGCAGGCCCGAGCCGTCATCCGTGTCGCCGATATACATGCCTGGTCGCTTGCGGACGGCATCCAGGCCCCTGAGAACCTTGATGGAATCGGCACCATAGGCGCCGGATGCGGCACTTGCTGCGGACATGCGGGATTTCCTGTCGTCAAATCTGCCGGTTTATACCGGGTCTTGGGGGGGATGTCACGCTTCGGCCCAAGGTTTTGCGTGTTTTCAGCCGTCAAAGAAAGGGAATCACCACGGCGACACCGATGAGCAGCACGCCTGCCGCGATATTGAGCTTCCGCATCGCCGCAGGGCTGGAGAGAAGCCTGCGCGCACGGTCGAGGAAGAGCGCCAGCGCAAGGTTGCCGATCATCGGCACAATGGCCGAGACGAGGCCGATCACAAGGATATCGCACCAGGTGAGGGATTCGAGCCGGAAGAAGCCGGGCAGCGCCCCCATGTAGAAGAGCACTGCCTTGGGATTGCCGATCACCGCCGCCAGCCCCACCATGAGGCCGGCGAGCCTGCCCTGCCGCGTCAGCCGGCTGTCGGCCCCCGGCGGGACGCCCGGACGCAACAGCAGCAGCACTCCCATCGCCAGAAAGATCGCCGCCGCCACCCAGGTCAGGACCGACAGGAAATCACCATAGACGCTGACGATCCAGCCCAGACCCAGCACCGCGATCAGGGGCCAGACCAGATCGCCAAGTGCAACACCCACGGCGAGCGGGGCGGCAGCCGCAATCCCTCCCGACATCGAGCGTGCGATCAGCGCGACCCAGACCGGGCCGGGCACCGCCCAGAGGCCGATCATGGCAAGGGCGTAGAGCGTGATCTCCCCCGGAGTGATGGTCACGGCATATTCTCTGGCAGGCGGGCCAGAGCCGTGCCGTCCGCCGTCTCGCTCACCGTCCAGTGCTCGGCCCGGTTGCTCAGCGCCGCAAAGAGCGCGGCATCCGTACCGGTCATGAATGCCTGCGCACCGAGGGCGCAGATTTCGTCATAAAGCGCCACCCGTCGCCCCGTATCCAGATGCGCCGCAACCTCGTCGAGCAGCAGGACAGGAACCTGTCCCGTCTCCGTCGCGATGGCACGGGCATTGGCGAGGATGAGCGAGATCAGCAACGCCTTCTGCTCTCCGGTCGAACAGGCGGCTGCGGGCATCGCCTTTTCGGCCCAGACCGCCTCCAGATCGGCGCGATGTGGCCCGACCAGCGTGCGTCCGGCACCCATGTCGCGCGCACGACCCTGCGCAAGCGCCTGCGCAAGCCCGGCCTCGTCCTCGGGCAATACGCCTTCCGCATGGGTCAGCGTCAGTTCCGCCGCCGGAAAGGAAGACGCGGCACTTGCCTGCGCCTCCCGGAGCGCAGCCAGTGCCCGGCGACGGTTCGCGATAACCGTCGAACCGGCCTGCGCCATCTGCGCCTCGAGCGCGCCATACCAATGCGCATCGCGCACCATGTCGCGCAGCAGGCGGTTGCGCTCGCGCATGGCGCGTTCGTAGCCGAGCGCCGCTTCGGCATGGTCGGGCACGAGGCTCATCGTCGCGCGATCAAGGAACCGTCGCCGCCCCTCGGCCCCTTCGGTCCAGAGCCGGTCCATCGCGGGCACGAGCCACAGCACCGCTCCGATCCGGGCGAGTGCCACCTGCGGCGCGGTCTTGCCGTCGATGCGCAGGTCACGGCCCTGCCCCGCCTCCGCCCCTGTCTCGATTTCATGATCAAAGAACCGCGCGGTGATTTTCCAGCCGATCCCCTCGGGCCTGCGCCCCAGATCGGCCGCCCCCGCCCCGCGCAGCCCGCGCCCGGGCGACAGCAGCGAGATGGCCTCGATCAGGTTGGTCTTGCCCGCACCATTCGGCCCGCTCAGGACGACCGGCCGCCCGTCGAACTCCAGCTTCTGCGTTCGGTAGGACCGAAAATGCGACAGGACCAGACGCGTGACCGCCACCGTGCCGCGAGCGCCCGTCTCTCCGCTCACACCCGCATCGGCATGACGACATAGACGGCGCTGGGGTCGTTGCCTTCGCGCACGAGGGTCGGGTCCGCCGAGGTATTGAACAGGAAGACCGCGTTCTCGCGGTCGATCTGGCTGGCGATCTCGAACAGATAGCGGGCGTTGAAGCCGATCTCGAGATGCTCGTCACCATAGGCTACGGCGAGTTCCTCTTCGGCGGCCCCCGCATCGGGTGCATTCACCGAGAGCACCAGACGATCCTCGTCCAGCACCAGCTTCACCGCCCGGGCGCGTTCCGAAGACACGGTGGCCACACGATCCACCGCACGGGCGAAATCACCGGCGTCCACCTCGAGCCTTCGGGTGTTGCCCGATGGAATCACGCGGCCGTAGTCGGGGAAGGTGCCGTCGATCACCTTGGATGTCAGCGTGATCGCGGGCGTCGCGAAACGGATCTTGGTCTCGCTCACCGAGACAGCGATATCGGCATCCTCCTCCTCGAGCAGCTTGCGCAATTCGCCCACGGTCTTGCGCGGGACGATGACGCCAGGCATCCCCACCGCGCCTTCGGGCAGAGGCATGTCGATTCGCGCTAGCCGGTGGCCGTCGGTCGCCACGCAGCGCAGGCTCTGCCCGTCGTCACCCGCGGCGACATGCATGTAGACGCCGTTGAGATAATAGCGCGTCTCTTCGGTCGAAATCGCGAACTTTGCCTTGTCGAACAGGCGGCGCAGATCACCCGCGCGGGCGGTGAAATTCGTCGTGTAGTCGGGCGAGGCCATGAGCGGGAAATCCTCGCGCGGTAGCGTGGCGAGCGTGAATGTCGAACGGCCCGCCGAAATGGTCAGTCGCCCGTCCTCGCCGCTGTCGCCGATCTGCACCAACGCACCGTCGGGCAGCTTGCGCACGATCTCGTTCATCAGCACCGCAGGCACCGTCGTCGCGCCCGACCGCTCGACCATCGCGGGCGCGCTGTCGATCACCTCGATGTCGAGGTCGGTTGCGCGCAGGCGAACCTGATCCTCCGCAGCCTCGATGAGGATGTTGGCAAGGATCGGAATCGTGTTGCGCCGCTCGACCACCGATTGCGCCTGGGCCACCGCCTTGAGGAGCGCGTTCCGCTCGATACTGAATTTCATCGCCCACTCCCTCAGGCTTTCTCCGGCCCGGCCGGGACGCGGAGCCTAGCGGATTTCTGTCGCTGCTCAAGAGCCGGATATGATCCTAGCCTTCGAGCGACCGACGCAGAAGCTCGACATCATCTGCCATCTGCCCGTCACTGATCATCAGTTCCTCGATCCGGCGCACGCCGTGCATGATCGTGGTGTGATCGCGCCCCCCGAACCGGCGACCGATCTCGGGAAGGGAGCGGTTGGTCAGCGTCTTGGCCAGATACATGGCGATCTGGCGCGGCCGCGCATAGGCACGCAGGCGCTTGGGGCCGATGAGGTCCGAGAGACGGATGTTGAAATGCTCCGACACCCGGCGCTGGATCTCCTCGATGGAAATCTTGCGGTCCTGACTGCGCAGCATGTCGGCGAGGCAATCCTGCGTCAGTTCCAGCGTGATGTCGCGGCGCACGAGACTGGCGAAGGCGAAGAGCCGCGTGAGTGCGCCTTCAAGCACGCGCACGTTGGTCGAGATGCGATGCGCGAGAAACTCGAGCACCCCGGGCTCGATGGCGACATCGGCATATTGCCCCGCATAATAGCGCGCCTTCGACTGCAGCACGCCGAGGCGCAATTCGTAGTCCGTCGGATGGACATCGACCACAAGACCCGACTGCAGGCGCGAACGGATGCGCTCCTCCATGTCACGAATCTCGCCCGGTGCACGGTCGGCCGAAAGGATGATCTGCCGCCCCGCATCCACGAGCGCGTTGAATGTGTGGAAGAATTCCTCCTGAGTGGAATCCTTGCCGGCGATGAACTGCACGTCATCGACCATCAGCACATCAACCGTGCGGAAGATCTGCTTGAAATCCATCGTCTTGCGATCACGGATCGCGGTGACGAAGCGATACATGAACTGTTCCGCCGACAGGTAGAGCACGCGCAGCTCGGGCCGGCGCGCGCGCAATTCATGGGCCATGGCGTGAATGAGATGGGTTTTGCCCAGACCGACGCCGCCATAAAGGAACAGCGGATTGAAGCTGATCTCGCCCCCCTCGGCCACGCGGCGGGCGGCGGCATGGGCCAGTTCGTTGGGCTTGCCGACGACGAATGTCTCGAAGGTGAAGCGCGGATCGAGGCGCGAGCCCTCCTCGGCGTCGCGGGGTCCGGCGCTTTCAGCCTCCTCCGACTGCGTCGCTGCGGGCAGAGCCTCGGCCGCGCCATCGACGACGAAGCCCAGCCTCTGCACCGGGCAGCCCGCACTGGTCATGCGCTGGAGGATCTGGTCACCGAAGTTCTGCGTCACATAGGTGCCGATGAAATGCGTGGGCGTCCCCAGCATCAGCACCGGCCCGTCAACCGCGCGAAAGCTCAGCGGTGCGATCCAGTATCGCCAGTTGTTCGCCCCGATCGTGCCTCGCAACTCGTCACTGACCGTCCCCCATAGCTCGCTTGTCATTGTTGTCCCGGACCCCAGACCTTTTGTTTTCTTGACGGCCAGACCGGCCGCTGCCCTGACAGGCAACCCGATACGGCATCAACGGAAGGCTCCGGCTCCGACGCGAAGGCCGCACACCGGCAACTCGCCGACATGCGATCTGCATCGGGCTGGCGGCATCCCCCCGCGGACCCGAACCCCGTCGGCACTGCCGACGGAGCCCAAGCGATCCGACCTGCCCGACCTTCCCCCCAAGGAAGGCACCGGATCGAATTCCGGCGAGGAGCAGGTGAATCGCTGAAGCAAGCTAACAAGCAGATGGTCGCGGTATCAACCAGACAAGCTGCTTGACGCCCTCCGGGCGCAATCGAATCTCCTACAGCGATGGTTTCGTGCAGGGTTGCGCGCGGGCTTGTGGCGAACATAACAGGACCAGCCGGACATCCCGCCCCCGCCCGGCCACCAGTCTTGACAGTGCGGCTTTCTGCGCGGCGCATCTGACGGGTATGAGTCGGTTCCGAGTCGATCCTGCACGACCCCGTGAATCCGAAAGAAAAAGGGCGCGCCCCTCGGCACGCCCTGTTTCGCTCACAACGGGGCAGATCAGGCCTGCGCGGCACCCATGGCCTTCACCCGGGCCGACAGGCGCGACATCTTCCGCGCGGCGGTGTTCTTGTGGAAGATTCCCTTCGAGACGCCGCGCATCAGTTCCGGCTGGGCCGTGCGCAGGGCGGTCTGGGCGGCAGCCTGGTCGCCCGAGGCGATCGCCTCCTCGACACGGCGCAGGAAGGTGCGGATGCGCGACTTGCGAATCTTGTTGATTTCCTGACGCTTGGCGGCCTGACGGGCGCGTTTGGCGGATTGGGCGGTATTGGCCATGGATGCGGTTCCTCGGGTCGTTGTTCAATAAATACGCAAGGATCCCGCTGCCGGATCATGTCCGGCATCCTGATCGCCAAGGCGGGCCCACACGCATGTCAGCGCGCCCCATAGTCGAAGGCGCAGGAAAAGGAAAGGGGCAGCCTGTCGCCCGCAGGGCTCAGGATCCATCAGTCCTTCCGTCATTACGAGCATCAGCGAAGCAACCCAGTCCCCACGCCGTCTGGTTTGCCGCGTCGCCTTCGGCTCCTCGCAATGACGGGTTGGGGGCATCCTGTCGACCGGATGCCCGTCCGCGGTCCTGTTCCAAGTCATCACATCGGTTCAGGCGGGAATGTGAATCTCACCGCAACATGAGTTCGGAGCCCTGCGCCCCTTCGTCACCCCTGGCAGGCGGGGCAGAACCATGTCGACCGGCCGCCCTGCACGCTCCGCTCGATCCGCCCCGCGCAGCCGGGAGTCGTGCAGGGCTCGTCCGCGCGGCCATAGACGCGGAAGGAATGTTGGAAATAGCCAAGTTCGCCGTCGGTTTGCCGATAGTCGCGCAAGCTCGACCCGCCCGCCGTGATCGCCTCGTCGAGCGTCGCCCGGATCGCGGCAACAAGCGCTGTCGCATCGTCGACGCCCAGGCTTCCTGCCGCGCGCAGCGGATGGAGATGTGCACGATGCAGGGCCTCGCAGACATAGATATTGCCGAGCCCCGCAACGATCCGCTGATCGAGCAGCGCTGCCTTGATCGCCATTGTCCTGCCCTTCAGGCGGGCGGTGAGGCCATCGGCGTGAAACTCGTTGCCCAGGGGCTCGGGTCCGAGCCCGGCAAGGAAACGGTGCCCGGCGATTCCCCCGGTCGGCACGAGATCGAGAATGCCGAAACGGCGAGCATCGTTGAAAGTGACGCGGGCGCCGCCCTCGATGTCGAGAATCACATGGTCATGTTTCCCCGGCACGGGATGGCTACCGGGACCAGGCGAGACAAGAAGCCGCCCCGACATGCCCATGTGCAGAAGCATGGTCTCGCCCGAGGACAGGTCGGCGAGGATGAATTTCGCCCGCCGCCGCAGCGCATCGACCCGCACATCGGTCAGGCGGCGCTCCATGCCGTCGGGCAGCGGAAAGCGCAGGTCAGGCCTGCGCGCAATTGCCGCGACGATACGCCGCCCCTCGACCACCGGGACAAGACCGCGACGGATCGTTTCGACTTCGGGCAACTCAGGCATGGTCCTTCCTTCCCTTCGCGTCTGCGTGTAAGCCCGGCACCGGGCGGAAGGAAGGGTTCCATGACCGGACCGACGACGCATTTCGGATACCAGACCGTGCCCGAGGAGGAAAAGGCTGGCCGCGTGCGCGGCGTCTTCACCTCGGTCGCGTCGCGCTATGACCTGATGAACGACGTGATGAGCGGCGGCATCCATCGTCTCTGGAAGGATGCGATGATGGACTGGCTCGCCCCGCGCCCCGGCCAGCATCTGCTCGACGTGGCGGGCGGGACGGGCGACATCGCCTTCCGGTTCCTGCGCCGCGCCGAAGGGGCGCGCGCCACTGTCCTCGACCTGACCGAATCGATGCTTGCCGAGGGACGCCGCCGGGCCGACGCCGAGCGGATGGCCGGACGGCTGGACTGGATCGTCGGCGACGCGATGGCCCTGCCTTTCGCGGACGAAAGCTTCGATGTCTACACGATCAGTTTCGGCATCCGGAACGTCACCCGCCCCGAGGCGGCACTGGCCGAAGCCCATCGCGTGCTGCGGCGCGGAGGGCGCCTGATGGTGCTGGAATTCAGCCGCGTGCCCAATGCAATGCTGCGCCGGATCTACGACCTCTACTCGTTCCGGATGATTCCGCGCATGGGCGCGGCGATCACCGGCGACCGGGAATCGTATCGGTATCTCGTCGAATCGATCCGCCGCTTCCCCGATCAGGAGAGCTTCCTTGCCATAATCCGGGATGCCGGTTTCGCCAATGCGCGCTATCGCAACCTGAGCATGGGCGTCGCCTGCCTCCATTCGGGGTGGAAACTATAAGAGGGCCGCACAATATCCTGCGGCTGATCCGCACCGGCGCGACATTCGAGCGCACAGGCGCGATGCGTGTCGTGCTCGACGCACTCGAGGTACCCCCGTTCCTGCGGCTGGCGCTGCGGTTTCTGGCCTGGCCCTTCGGCTGGCTCGGCTATCGTGGCGACCCGGCGATGCCGCCGGTGACGCGCGCGCTCACCGCCCTGGGACCGGCCTATGTGAAATTCGGACAGATCCTCTCGACGCGGCCCGATGTCGTGGGCCCGGAGCTGGCGGCGCAGCTTCAAGTGCTGCAGGACCGGCTACCGCCTTTCCCGCAGGAGGAGGCGCGGGCCGAGGTCGCGCGTGAGCTGGGGGCGGAGGTCGACCTTCTCTTCAGCGCGTTTTCCGAACCCGTTGCTGCCGCCTCGATCGCGCAGGTCCACCGCGCCCGGCGGCGTGAAGGTGGGCAGGAGGTGGCCGTGAAGATCCTGCGCCCGGGGATCGAACGCGCCTTTCGCCGCGATATCGACGCCTTCTATTTCGCGGCCGGGATGATCGAGTTCCTGGCCCCGTTTTCGCGCCGCCTGCGGCCCCGCGATGTGGTGGCGCATTTCGATTCTGTCGTTCAGGCAGAACTCGACCTGCGGCTCGAGGCGGCTTCGGCGGCGGAATTCGCCGCAACCACGCGCGACGACCCGGATTTTCATGTGCCCTCCGTCCATTGGGACCTGTCGGCACGGCGGGTGATGACGCTGGGCTGGGCCGAAGGGATCAATGCAGGCGATCTGGACGCGATCGACGCCGCCGGATTCGACCGCGCCGCGCTGGCAGAACGGATATTGCAGAGTTTCCTGCGCCACGCCCTGCGCGATGGCTTCTTTCACGGCGACATGCACCAGGGCAATCTCAAGATCGCACCCGACGGAGCGATTCTCGCCTATGATTTCGGGATCATGGGGCGGATCGACGCCTATACGCGCCGCGCCTATGCCGAGATCCTGATCGGTTTCATCCGCCGTGACTACCGTCGTGTGGCCGAAGTGCATTTCGAGGCGGGCTACGTTCCCGCCGACCACAGCATCGAGGATTTCGCCATGGCGCTTCGCGCGGTGGGCGAGCCGATCTTCGACATGGACGCCAGCCGCATCTCGATGGGGCGGCTGCTCGCGCATCTGTTCGAGGTCACGGAACAGTTCGGGATGCGCACGCGTACCGAACTGATCCTGCTGCAACGCACCATGGTGGTGGTCGAGGGTGTGGCGCGCAGCCTCGATCCGCGCATGAATATCTGGAGCGCCGCACGACCCGTCGTCGAGGATTACATCGCCCGGACCATCGGCCCGCGTGCCGCGCTGGCCGACCTGCAGCATCTGGCCCGCATCGCCTTGCGGTTCGGGCCGCTGCTGCCGGACCTGATCGAGGCGGCGCTGATCCGTGCCCGCAACCCGGACCCGCCCAAGCCGCAGGGCCACGGGGTTCCAGGGGCGGTCTGGGCGGCGGGGGGGGCTGCGCTCGCTCTTGTCGCCGTGTGGATCGGCGCGAATCTGTAGGACGCGCCGGATCGTCAGCCGCGACGCAGAGCGGTGACCTCGCCTGCCTCCACCTCGACCCCACCCGCGAGCACGAGGCGCAAGACACCAGAGTCATTTCGCAATTCCGTGACACGCGCATAGATCTGCACGGGCTCGGAGGTGGCGGTTCCCTCTCCTGTCGAGACCTCAACGGACAGGTGATAGAGCCCGGCAGGCAGGGGCATGCCATCAGTCGTCAGTCCCGCCCATTCGAGTGGCCCGCCCGTGGCAGGCAGGGCGAGCCGCTGGATCTCTGTCCCCGCGGGATCGACAACGACCAGTACCGGGTTTTCGGCCCCGGGCGGCAGGTCGGGCAGGAAAATCTCGACCGGCGCACCATCAAACCGGACCGGCGCGGCGACACGCACCTCGTTCCCGATCAACGAACCCATCTGCGCAAGACTGCCGGTATCCAGTTTCTGCGACAGGCCACCCAGCAACTGGTTGGTGAGAACCTGCTGCTCCACGCTCGAGAATGTTGCAAGCTGCACGGCATAATCCGTGGCTTCGACGGGATTGAGCGGGTCCTGGTTGCGGATCTGGGTGGTCAGCATGCGCAGGAACGTCTCGAAATCCGAACTCAGCACGGCGCGGTCCGATGGCCGGGCGCG
>CAYUBT010000097.1:0-10015 GCA_964443055.1 uncultured Rubellimicrobium sp. | reverse complement strand
GACAGTGCGCGGGCGATGCTGCAGCCCCTGATGCTCGCCTTCGGCTTCGACGCGGTGGAGCGTGACGGGGTGTTGCGCTTCGCCAGTCGCTCGGGGCGGGTTACGGCGGTGGTGGACGAGGCCGCGCTGGTGGCTGAGGACGGCCCGCCGCTGCTGATCCGCGAGGCCGAGCCGGAACTTGCGGGGCGGGTGCGGCTCCTGCATATCGAGGAGGGCGGCGATCACGCCAGCGTCGGCGCCGAGGCGGTGCTCGCGGATGAGGGCACGACGACGGTTGCGGGACGTGAGATTCCGCTGATGCTCACGCGGGGCGAGGCACGGCAGATCACCGAACGCTGGCTGATCGAGACGCGGGTGGCACGCGATGCGGCCATGTTCACGCTGCCCCCGTCGCAGGCCGCGCTCGGCCCCGGCGATGTGGTGCGGATCGGGAATGCGGAGGCGCGCTGGCGGATCGACCGGATCGAGGACGGGCTTGCGCGCAAGGTCGAGGCGGTGAGGGTCGAGCCCGAAGCCTATTTCCCGCCCGATCATGATGACGACAGCCTGCCGACGGTGACGCAGGCCACCGCTGTTCCCGTCGAGGCACTGTTCATGGACCTGCCGCGCCTGCCGGGTGCCGCGCAGGAGCACACGCCTCATGTCGCGCTGGCCGCTCGGCCCTGGCCGGGGCGGGTGGCGCTCTGGTCGGGCGCGGGGGCGGCTGCACCCGAACTGATCGCGCAGCGCGCGGCGGTGACCGGTGTGACCGAGACACCTCTGTTTGCCGCACGTCCGGGCTGCCAGGACCGCGGCCCGGCACTGAGGGTGCGGCTCTTGTCGGGGGAACTGGCATCGGTCGGACCGGCCGCGCTGCTGGCCGGGGCCAATCTGGCGGCCATCGGCGACGGGTCGGCGGACAGATGGGAACTGTTCCAGTTTCAGGAGGCCGAACTCGTCGCGCCCCGCACATGGGAACTGCGGCTGCGGCTGCGCGGACAGGCGGGGACGGACGGCATCATGCCCGCGGACTGGCCCGCGGGCTCTCGCTTCGTCCTGATCGACGGGGCCCTGCACGAGTTGGTCCTGCCGCGCGCACATCTGGGCGTGGCGCGGCGCTATCGCTGGGGGCCTGCCACACGACCGCCGGGTGATCCGACCTGGTCAGAACGCGAGATCGCCTTCGCGGGCGCGGGGTTGCGCCCCTATGCGCCCGCCCATCTGCGCGCCGCGCCCGGGCCGGAAGGTCTCCGGCTGCGCTGGATTCGCCGCAGCCGCATTGACGGCGATCTCTGGACGGGGCCGGACATTCCGCTTGGCGAGGCCAGCGAAAGCTATCTTCTGCGCATCAGGGTCAATGGCACGACGCGGCGCGAGGTGATGCTCGATGCGCCCGGGTTCCTGTATACGGATGCGATGCAGGCCGAGGACGGCACGGCGGGGGAGCGGATGGCCCAGGTCGCGCAGGTCTCGGCAGCCTGGGGCCCCGGCCCGTTTGCCCGGATCGCCCTGCCCTGACCGAATCACGGGCGATGCCGCCATCGCGGGCGGCAGCAAGGCGGGGTTGGAAGGTGACTGGAACCGCAGGCGCTCCTGCATTACCTTGGGGGAAGCGAAGGAGAATGCCCATGGTCATCGCCCGCCACCAGACCATCACCGAATATGATCCGGTCTGGAGCCGCATCCGCAACGAGGCCGAACAGGCCGTCATCGATGAGCCGCTCATGGGCGGGCTCATCCATTCTAGCATCCTGCACCACGACTCATTCGAAAGTGCGCTGGCCTACCGCTTCGCCGCCAAGCTCGCCTCGGCCGAGATGAGCGAACAGATTCTCCGCGAGATCGGGGACGAGGCCCTGGCTACCGACCTCTCCATCTCCAGCGCCGCGCGCGCCGATGTCACCGCGATCTACGACCGCGATCCGGCCTGCGATCGTTATCTGCAGCCGCTGCTGTTCTTCAAGGGCTTCCAGGCGGTGCAGGCCTACCGGATCGGCCACTGGCTCTGGACCGAGGGACGCAGGGATCTTGCCTGGTTCGTGCAGATGCGCATCTCCGAGGTCTTCGGCGTCGACATTCACCCCGGCGCACGAATCGGCAAGGGGCTGATGGTTGACCATGCGCATTCGGTGGTGATCGGCGAGACGGCGGTGGTCGGAGACGATGTCTCGATGCTCCACTCCGTCACGCTTGGCGGCACCGGCAAGGAAGACGGTGACCGGCATCCCAAGATCGGCAATGGCGTGATGGTTGGCGCGGGGGCCAAGGTGCTCGGCAATATCCGCGTGGGCGACAATTCGAAGATCGCCGCCGGGTCGGTGGTTCTGGCCGATGTGCCACCGAGGTCGACCGTGGCGGGGGTTCCCGCCAAAGTCGTGGGCCAGGTGGACTGTCCGCATCCTTCGCAGAGCATGAACCAGATGCTGCCCGAGGGCTGACGGCCTACCGGCGCTCGAACTGGTCGAACGCCTCGAGCGCGCGCACCGCATACATATGCGCCGGCCCGCCGCCCATATAGGTGGCGACGCTGGCCACCTCGGCAATCTGCCCGCGCGTGGCACCAAGGCGGATCGCGGCCTTCACATGGTAGCCGATACAGTCGAGGCAACGCTGCGTGATGCCGATCCCGATGCAGATCAGCTCCTTGTTGAGCGTGGAGACCGCGCCCTCCTTCATCGCCGCCGTGGACATCGCGGTGAAGCCCGCCGCCCCCTCGGGCTCGGCCTTGCGGTAGGTCATGATCTGCGCGGTCGTGTCCGCAAGGGTGGCTTTCCAGTCCATCGGAATCTCCTGATCTGTCCGGGCCTGCCCGGGGATATGCATCAGTGAATTGAAATATTACGCAGCGCAGCAGATGGCAACCGCGCGCGGTTGTCGCAGAAGCGGGCCCCCATCATTGAGGGGAGGCGTCAGCCGACGCGGCAGGCCAGTGACGTGGGGAATCCGGGTTGCTTCGCTGGCGCTCGCAATGACCGGGTTTGTGACATGATGGAGCTTGTGATTCCCGGGGTTGTGATTCCGGGCCGACCCGCGGTGACGGGGGACCTCAGCCCTCCCCCTCCGGCTCGATCAGATATTTCTGCAGGGCGATGATCTGCCCCCAGAGGAACAGGAACAGTGCCACCGGGAAGGCGAAGGTCTCGAGCGTGACCCAGGTGGCCTCGGACTGGGTCCGCCAGATGATCTCGTTGGCCACGGCCATGGCCGCGAACATCAGCGCGAGGCGGCGGGTGAGCTTCAGCCAGCCCTCGCGCTCCATCGGCAGCATCTCGCCCATGACCCATTCCAGCCAGCTCTGCCCGCGCAGGAGGCCGATGCCCAGCAACACGGCGAACAATCCGTAGACGGCGGTGGTCTTCATCTTGAAGAAGGTGGCGTCGTTGAAGATCGCGGTGAGCCCGCCGAAGAACACCACCATCACCCCGGTGACGATCTGGATACGCGACAGTTTCCGCGTCAGCGCCCAGAGCACGGCGATGGCGGCAAGAAGCACCGGGATCAGCACCACGGTGGCGACGATGAAACCGGAATATTCTCGACCTGCAAAGGCATAGGTCTCGTCCTTGATCCACATGTAGAGGACGAAGAACAGGATCGTCGGCCCCAGTTCCAGCGCCTGTTTCAGGAACGGATTGATCGCGCGGGTCTGGTTCATCTGCACTCCTCAGCCCTCGATACCGACAAGGGCGCGGGCGAAATCATCGGGTTCGAAAGGGGCGAGGTCGTCGATCTGCTCTCCCACGCCGATGGCATGGATCGGCAAGCCGAAGCGGTCGGCAAGTGCCACGAGCACCCCGCCCCGCGCCGTGCCGTCGAGCTTGGTCATCACCAGCCCGGAGACATCGGCCACCTTGCGGAAGATCTCGACCTGGGTGAGGGCGTTCTGCCCGGTGGTCGCATCCAGCACCAGGATCGTGTTATGCGGCGCGCCGGCATCGAGCTTGCGCAACACGCGCACGATCTTGGCCAGTTCCTCCATCAGGTCGGCCCGGTTCTGCAACCGCCCGGCGGTGTCGATCATCAGGAGGTCGGCCCCGTCCGCCTGCGCGCGAGCCAACGAATCATAGGCCAGCGACGCCGGGTCGCTGCCTTCGGCGGCAGTCAGCACCGGTACGCCCGCGCGCGCGCCCCAGACCTGCAGCTGTTCGACGGCTGCCGCGCGGAACGTGTCGCAGGCGGCGATGACGACGCTCTTGCCGGCCGCGCGGAACTGCGAGGCGAGCTTGCCGATGGTGGTGGTCTTGCCCGAGCCGTTCACCCCCACGACCAGCACCACCTGCGGCTTTTGCGGATAGAGCGGCAAGGGCCGGGCCACAGGTTCCATGATCCGGGCAATCTCGGCGGCGAGGGCGTCTTTCAGCTCGCCTCCCGACATGCGACGGCCAAGGCGACCCTCGGCGATATTGGCGGTGACGCGGGCGGCAGTCTCGACGCCCATGTCCGAGGCGATGAGCAGATCCTCGATGCTTTCGAGCATCTCGTCATCGACCATGCGGCGTGGTTCGCTTGCGCGCGCGTCAGGGACTGACGTGGCCGCGGGCAGGGGAGCCTCGGGTGCCTCGTCGACGATCGCACCGATCCCCTCGTCAATACGTGACGACGAGCGAAACAGCCGATCCTTGAGCTTGCCGAAAAAGGACATCCGATCCCCCGCGTGACCCGCCTCACCTACCTGCTCGCCCCCGCTTTGGAAAGCGCGAGGGGGGCTGTCTGCCCCCTCTCAGGCCACCCCCAGCCTCTCGCGCAGGAAGGCGAGCGCGACCTGCAGCCCGTCAGGTGCGATCCCGTGGGCCGTGCCGCGCGAGACATGGGCATAGACCTCGCTCCAGCCCGCCATCTGCAGCGCCTCTGCCGCCTCCGGCATGGACCGGGGCGGGACGACCTCGTCCTGATCACCATGCACGAGAAGCACGGGCGGGCGGGAAACCGCCTCGTCGTCAAGCAGTTCCGGCTCCAGCAGCCGCCCCGAGAAGGCCACCACCGCCGCCACCGGATCCTCGCGGCGCGGGGCCACATGCAGGGCCATCATCGAGCCCTGCGAGAAGCCGAAGAGTGCCACCTGTTCGGGCAGCAGATCCTCGCCCAGCATCAGCGAGGTGAGGAAACGGTCCAGATCGCCGGCAGCGCGCCACATGCCCTGACGGCTTGCTTCCTCGGCGGAACCGTCGATCCAGGGGATCGGGAACCACTGGAACCCCATCGGCGCGCCCGCGCAGGATTCGGGCGCGTCGGGGGCCACGAACAGCGTGTCGGGCAGATGTTCACCCAGCGGCTCGGCAAGCGTCAGCAGGTCGGCCCCGTTCGCGCCATAGCCATGCAGGAAGACGACGGCCGAACGCATCTCGCCCGAGAGGGGCTCCACACGGCCGGATTGAAGGACACGGGTCATGCAGGCTCCATCCGTGACGGGGTTTGCGGGGATCACCAGACGCCGATCCCCTCGCGGCCCCTGGCGCGGCGGTAGTAGACCCAGAGTGCCTGCGCCGCAACCGAACGCCAGGGTGCCCAGGGTTCGGCCATCTCCCGCAGGGCACGCTCGCCGGGGCGTTCGGGCAGGTCGAACAGAAGACGCGCGGCTTCCTGCAGGGCCAGATCGCCCCCGGCCATCACATCGGCATGGCCGAGCGAGAACATCGCATAGATTTCCGCACTCCAGCGCCCGATCCCCGGCAGGGCGGTGAGGGTGGTGATCACCTCTTTCGTGGGCAGGCCGCGCAGCGAGCCGAAATCGAGCCCGGACCCGGCAAGCGCCTTCGCATAGCGCACCTTGGGCCGCGACAGGCCACAGGCGCGCAGGTCATCCTCGCCCGCAGCGGAGACGGCCTCCGCCGTCGTCAGCCCGGCCCCCTCCAGCCTGCCGAAGATCGCGGCGGCCGAGGCGGTGCTGACCTGCTGGCCGGTAATGATCCAGAGGAGCGCCGCGAAACCTTCGGGCCGCAGCCGCATCGGCAGGGGCTCGTCGAGGACGGCTGCGAATCGCGGCTCGACGACACGCAGGAAGACCGCACCCTCCGCCATCGTCTCGGGTCCGGTGATGAGGCGCGGGGGGCTGGTCATGATGGCAAGCTAGGCGAGGCAGGTGCAGGGCACCAGCCCCTGCGCGGCGCTGCCTCTTGCACAAGCGGCGCGCTGGCGATACGCCCTCACATCATGTCCGACGCATATATCATCGACGACCGCAAGGCGCGCCGCAACGTGGCGGTGCTGGTGGCGGCGCAGGCGGTGCTGGGAAGCCAGATCACGATGGTCTTCGTCATCGGCGCGCTGGCCGGGCAGATGCTGGCACCCTCGCCCTGGCTGGCGACATTGCCGATCTCGATGGTGGTCTTCGGCTCGATGACGACCGCGCCCTGGCTCTCGCCCTTCATGCAGCGCCATGGCCGGGTGCCGGGATTCGCGCTCGGGGCCACCGGCGGGCTGATCGGTTCGGTCATTGCCGCGCTGGCCGTCGCCATCGGCAATTTCTGGCTGCTGCTGCTGGGCTCGTATCTGACCGGCACCTACCAGTCGGCACAGGGCTTCTTCCGTTTCGCCGCCGCCGACACCGCTTCCGAGGAATTCCGGCCCAAGGCGATCTCCTGGGTCATGGCCGGAGGGCTGCTCTCGGCCCTGATCGGGCCGCAACTCGTGAAGGTGACCGAGGGCGTCACCACGATTCCCTTCGTCGGCACCTATCTCGCGGGCGCGACGGTGACAGCCGTGGGGATGCTCCTGTTCCTGCTGCTCGACCTGCCGAAGCCGCAACCCGCCATGGTGACCGCACCCACCCCCCCGGCCCGAAGCTGGGGCGAGCTCCTCCGTTCACCACCGATCCTCGTCGCGGTGATCGTCGGCGCGGTCTCCTATGCGCTGATGAATCTGGTGATGACCTCGGCACCGCTGGCCGTCGTCGGCTGCGGTTTTCCGCAGGGCGATGCGGCCGATGTCGTCTCGGCCCATGTGCTGGCGATGTTCGCCCCGTCCTTCGTCACCGGCTCGATCATCAACCGCTTCGGAGCGACGCGGGTGATGGCCACCGGCCTTGCCATTCTTGCCGCCGCGGGCGTGGTCGCCATCTCCGGGGTGGAACTGACCAACTTCTTCATCGCCCTGATCCTGCTCGGCATCGGCTGGAACTTCGGCTTCATCGGGGCCACGACATTGCTCACCGCCTCCTGTCCCGCACATGAGCGCGGGCGGGTGCAGGGGATGAACGACACGATCGTCTTCGGTGCGGTCACGGTGGCCTCGGTCGCCTCGGGCGTGCTGATGAACTGGACCGGAGCCGCGCCCGCCGATGGCTGGACAGCGGTCAACATGGCGATGGTGCCCTTCCTCGCGCTCGCGGGCGGCGTGCTGATCTGGTTCGCGATGCGTCCGAAGAAAGCAACCTGGCAGTAAAACATGTCGCGCAAAAGTGGATACCGGCTTTGCGCCTCTCGGACATGCTGAATCAGAAGATCAGAGCCTGTTGCCCGAATGCGAATGAGGGCGACGTGCCCTGAACTACCATCCGCGCCGCGCCACCGCCCAGACGAGGCCCGCGCGGCGCGCGAACTCAGACCCTTCCAGCATCCCCGCGCCCACCGTGCCCGGATCGCGAGCGGCCCGCATCAGGACCGCCCGCGCCCGCCAGAGCGTGCGCATCGCGGGCAGCGCCGGGCCGAAACGCACGCGCCTGACGGCCGCAAGCTCGCTCAGCCCCTCGCGCGCCAGCCGCGCCACGGTCTCGGGGCGGCCATCGGCAAGCGGCAGCTTCCCGCGTTCCACATATCCGGGCACGGCGAGGAACCAGCCCGCAAGCCCCCCTGCCCGTCCAGCCCGGCGCACGGGGTCCTCAAGGTCCGGCCCGGCCCCGAGCGCCGCCGCCGCCGCCCAGAGCAGCCCGCCCGCCGTCTCGTCGAGGTGCTGGCGCAGTTCCTCCTCGTCCTCGACCACCGCATGGCGCGTGTCGCGCATCCGCGCGGCGGCAATCCGGTCCAACGCCTCGCGCGGCAGGGACCGCTCCGCGATCAGCTCGGCCAGCGGCCCCGCCACCTCATGCGCGGGCGGTGGTCCCTTCCCTGCCACGTCGATGACATCGCGCCACCATTGCAGGCGCATCTCGGCGATGAGCGGCTCCTGCGTCAGCCAGGGCACGCGCGCGACCTCGAGATTGAAGGCGAACAGCGGCCAGAGCAGCGGCCGCAGGGAGGCGGGTGCAGCCATCACGGCAAGGAAACGATCAGGATCACCCTGTTCGACGATCCGGGCGCAATCGATGAGGCTCATGACCCGCTGATAGACAAGCCCCCGGCAAAGGCCAAGTCAGGCCGCAGGCGCACCCATGTCGCGCACGAGCTTCCAGTTCACCGCGTCAAGAAGCGCCTCGAAACTCGCATCGACGATATTCGCGCTCACCCCCACGGTGGACCAGCGCCGCCCCTCCCCGTCCTCGCTGTCGATGATGACCCGGGTGACGGCGTCGATGCCGCCCTGGGTGATGCGGACCTTGAAATCGACCAGATGCATGTCGTCGATACAGCCCTGATAGGGGCCAAGATCCTTGGCGAGCGCCTTCGAGAGCGCGTTGACCGGCCCCAGGTCACTGCCGACCTCGTCGACCGAGTCGCTCACCGACAGGACCCGTTCCTCGCCGATATCGACGACGACGACGGCCTCGGAGAGGCTCACCATCTCGCCAAGCGCATTGCGCCGCCGCTCGACGGTGACGCGGTAGCGGTCGATGTCGAAGAAACGCGGGCAGAGGCCGAGCGCGCGGCGCGCGACCAGTTCGAAACTCGCCTGCGCGCTGTCATAGGCATAGCCGCGGTCCTCACGCGATTTCACCTCCTGCAGGATCTGCTGCAGGCGCGTATCGCCCTTCTCGACCACGATCCCCGCCTCGGCCAGCCGCGCGCGCAGGTTCGACTGCCCGGCCTGGTTGGACATCGGGATGATGCGGGTATTGCCGACCAGATCGGGGGCAATGTGCTCGTAGGTGGCCGGGTCTTTCAGAATCGCGCTGGCGTGCAGCCCCGCCTTGTGGGCAAAGGCGCTCGCGCCGACATAGGGCGCAGACCGCCGGGGCACGCGGTTGAGGATGTCATCGAGCATCCGGCTCGTGCGCAGAAGCCCCGCCAGTGCCTCCTTGGTCACGCCGATCTCGAACCGGCTCGCATAGGGTTCCTTGAGCAGCAGCGTCGGGATCAGCGTGGTCAGATCGGCATTGCCGCAACGCTCGCCCAGCCCGTTGAGCGTGCCCTGAATCTGCCGGCAGCCCGCGTCGACTGCCGCAAGCGAGGCCGCGACGGCATTGCCGGTGTCGTCATGACAATGGATGCCCAGATGACCGCCGGGAATGCCTGCGGCGATCACCTCGCTCACGATCCGCCACACCTCGGCAGGCAGGGTGCCGCCGTTGGTGTCGCAGAGCACGACCCAGCGCGCACCCTCATCCAGCGCCGCGCGCAGGCAGGCAAGCGCATGGGCGCGGTCGGCCTTCCAGCCGTCGAAGAAATGCTCGGCATCGAAGATCGCCTCGCGCCCCTTCGCGCGCAGGTGACGGACCGAGGCGGCAATCGCCTCGAGATTCTCGTCAAGCGTGCAGCCCAGCGCGGTCTCGACATGATAGACATGGGTCTTGCCGACGAGGCAGACGGACTCGGTCCCGGCATCGAGCACGGCGGCGAGCACGTCGTCATTCTCGGCCGAGCGCCCCACCCGTTTCGTCATGCCGAAGGCGGTCATGGTCGCCCGCGTCGGCGGCACGGCGGCAAAGAAATCGCTGTCGGTGGGGTTCGCGCCGGGCCAGCCGCCCTCGATGTAATCAACCCCGAGATCATCCAGCGCGCGCGCCACCTGCACCTTTTCCGAGGCCGAGAACTGCACGCCCTGCGTCTGCTGCCCGTCGCGCAAGGTGGTGTCGTAGAGAAAGAGCCGCTCCTTCACCATGCGCCTGCTCCTTCACCTCTGCACAAATATCCTCGGGGGTGAGGGGGCAGACAGCCCCCGCTCCGACGCTGACAGGCAAGCATGACGCGCCTCATTCCAGACCCTCCAACCGGCCCGCATCAAA
>CAYUBT010000096.1:0-10024 GCA_964443055.1 uncultured Rubellimicrobium sp. | reverse complement strand
TTCTTGAGCACGATCGTCGGCGTCATCGAGCTCTGCGGGCGCTTGCCCGGCTGGTCGCGGTTGGGGTTGTTGTCCTTGCCCGGATCTTTCTGCGGGTTGCCTTGATTCTGGCGCTGTCCGCCCTGTTTGTTGGCCTGGGCGGGGTTCTGCTTGTTGTCTGGCATGTCGTTTCTCCGGTCTTCAGGCTGCCGGAAGGTCCGGTCAGCGCCACCTCAACCCGGAAAGATGAGGATTGTTCCCCCGCTGCGGTGCACGTGTGTGGCCCGTCAGCCTGCACCCTGCCAGGGTGGTGCGGGTTCGGTATCGACCCATTCGGTGTTGCCACAGTTCTCGCAGGCTCGTGGAGGGCGGTCACCGGGACCGGTCAAGAGGGCGAACCCCCGGTGCGCCCCAATGGGTCGCACCACCTAACACCGTCCGTACGCGTGGGGGTGAACTTCGATTCACTCGCCCCACAATTTGCAGGGGGCACTGGCTGGCGTGAATCTGTTACCCCAGAGGCATCATGCGGATGTGCAGCCTGAGCCTCCTTTGCCTAACCGCCTTGTTTTCTTGGATTTTTTGGCTCCGGCGGTAGGGATCGAACCTACGACCAATTGATTAACAGTCAACTGCTCTACCGCTGAGCTACGCCGGAACACCGGGCCGCCTATAGCAACAGCGTTTCGGGGCGGCAAGGGGTATGGGGCGGGTTTGTGTCCGGGCGCATCTGCCCTCCTGCGGTGCCCCTTGCCCTTGTCCTTCCGGCTCCGGTTCAGGCTCCCGGCACGGTCTTGCCCGGGTTCAGCACCCCCTGCGGGTCGAGGGCGGTGCGGATCATGCGCATGACCTCGAGGGCGGTCCCGTTCTTGTGCGCGGCCATCGCCCCCAGTTTCGAGACACCCACGCCGTGTTCGGCCGAGAAGCTGCCGCCCAGTTCGGCGACCAGTTCCTCGAGACGGGTGCGCAGGGCTTCCTCCAGCCGGGCACCAGGAGACGAGGCCCAGATATTGTAATGCACGTTGCCGTCGCCCAGATGCGCGACCGTGAAATCCTTCGCCCCGGGGTCGATCTCGTGCAGGGCCGGCAGGATGCGGTCGAGGAATTCCGCGACCCTGCCCAGGGGCAGGGCGATGTCGTTGAAGATCACATGCGGATGCAGCACGGTGAGTTCGGCCGCCGCCTCGCGCCGCTCCCACATGGCGCGGCGCTGCGCCTCGGAACGCGCGACTGTGGCGTCGAGGACGAGACCCTCCTCCATCAGCGCGGCGAGGATCGTTTCGAGCCGCGCCGTCACCGGCGTCGCACCGTCGGCACCAGGCTGCGCGTCCTCGGGCGCGCCGGCGCCCAGTTCGACGAGCAGGTTCACGTCATGGGGTGCGGCGAAGGGTTCGCGCGTGTCGGGGCGATGGGCGAGCCAGGCCTCGACATAGGAGCGCGGCATGTATTCGAAGGCTTCGACCAGCCCGCCGGTTCCGGCCTGCAGGCGGTTGAGGATCGTGAGGGCGGCGCTCAGGTCGCGCGTGGCCACCATCGCCGTGGCATAGGCGGCGGGGCGGGGGTGGAGCCGCAGCACGGCGGCGGTGATCACGCCCAGCGTGCCCTCGGACCCGATGAGGAGATCGCGCAGGTCATAGCCGGAATTGTCCTTGTGGACCGCGCTCATCAGGTCGAGCACCTCGCCCGAGGCCAGCACCACCTCGAGCCCGAGGCAGAGCGCCCGGGCCGAGCCGTAGCGCAGCACGTTCGAGCCGCCCGCATTGGTGGCCAGGCAGCCGCCGATCATCGCCGAGCCGCGCGCGCCGAAGGTGAGCGGGAAGATCAGGTCGTGGAGTTCCGCCGCCTCGTGGACGGCGGCGAGCACTACCCCGGCCTCGACCGTCATGGTCCGGGCCTCGGGGTCGATGGCGCGGATGCGGTTCATGCGGTCGAGCGAGAGCATGATCGCGCCTTCGCCCATCGTGCCGCCCGAAAGCCCGGTATTGCCGGACACCGGTACGACCGGCACGCCCGCCGCGGCGGCGATGCGCAGGGTCGCGGCCACGCCCTCGCGGTTCACGGGCCGGACGGTGCAGAGCGGCGTCCAGTGCAGGTCTCCGGGCCAGTCGCGGCTCCAGGGTCCGGCATCGGTGCCGGTCAGGACGGCGGAGGGGCCGAGGGAGGCGCGCAGGGCGCTGATCGCGTCGTTCATGTCAGTAGGTCGCCCGTCCGCCCGAGAGGTCGAAGACCGCGGCGGTGGTGAAGCTGTTTTCCTCCGAGACCAGCCAGGCGATCATGTTCGCGGCCTCCTCGACCTCGAGGAACCGGGCGCGGGGGATGCGGCTGAGCATGTAGTCGATGAATTCGGGCTTCAGCTCGTCGAGGATCGCGGTCCTCGCGGTGGCCGGCGTCACCGCATTGATGGCGATGTCGAAGCCCGCGCATTCCTTGCCCGCGGCCTTGACCATGCCGATCACCCCGGCCTTGGCGGCGGCATAGGCGGCGGCATTGGGATTGCCCTCCTTGCCGGCGATCGAGGCGATATTGACGATCCGGCCGTAGTTGCGCGCCTTCATGCCCGGCAGCACCGCGCGGTTGACGTGGAAGGTGCCGGTGAGATCGACCTCGATCACCCGCTGCCAGGCGTCGAGCGGATATTCGTCGAGCGGGGCGTTCGGCCCGGCGATCCCGGCGGAATTGACGAGGATGTCGATGCCGCCATGGGTCTCCGTGGCCGCGGCGACGGCGGATTCGACCCCCGGATAATCGGTGATGTCGACACGGCGGGCGGATGTGCCCTCGCCGAGCGCCTTCACGGCCTTGTCCATCAGATCCTCGCGCAGATCCCAGAGGATTACCCGCGCACCGCTTGTCACCAGCCGCCGCGCAACCGCAAACCCGATCCCCTGGGCCCCCCCGGTGACGACGGCCGTCCGGCCCGAAAGGTCATAGGAATTGGCCATAGCACCCTCACGTCTGCAGCTTCGCCGATCAGGGATCGCCTAGACCCGAACGCCCGGTGCTGCAAGGTGGGTGTGGGGAGGGCCGATTCTCGCCAGGGGGCCCCGGACCCATCACGCCCTTCGTCATTGCGGGTGCCAGCGAAGCAACCCGGTATTCCCCACGTTCCGGCTTGCCGCACCGGCTGACGACCCCTCGCAATGACGGGGCATGCGTCCGGCGCCTGGCCACCTGCGTGTGACGTGCGGATTCGCGTGTGACGTCTGGATTTACGCTTCGCAACCGCCTACACGTCGGGCATGAAAGTCTGGACCGTGCCCAACACGCTGACGATCCTGCGGCTTCTCGCGGCGCCGGGTGTTCCGGTGATGTTTCTTTACTTCAACCGGCCCTGGGCGGATTTTGCGGCGCTGGCGCTGTTCGTCGGTGCTGCGGTGACCGATTATTTCGACGGCTATCTCGCACGGCTGTGGAAACAGGAAACGCGGTTCGGGGCGATGCTCGATCCGATCGCCGACAAGGCGATGGTGATGATCGCGATCATGGTCATCACCGGCTATTCAGGCATGAATCCCTGGCTGATCCTGCCGGCGACGGTGATCGTGTTCCGCGAGGTCTTCGTTTCGGGCCTGCGTGAATATCTCGGCGCGCGGGCTGCGGTGCTGAAGGTCACGAAACTCGCCAAATGGAAAACGACCGCGCAGATGGTCGCCATCGCGGTGCTGTTCCTCGGCCTCGGTCTCGCCTATCTTGAGGACGGACGCCCGCCGCGCGTGGGGGCAGGGATCCTGCCCGAAGGATTCACCTGGGCAGCGGTGGCGACGCGGGGCGGGCTGGTCCTGATCTGGATCGCGGCGGTGCTCACCGCCATCACCGGCTGGGAATATTACCGCAAGTCGCTGCCCCTTCTGAAGGAGGGATCATGAACATGGATGTGCTGTATTTCGCATGGCTTCGCGAACGGATCGGCCTCGCCTCCGAACGGGTCGAGACGGCGGCGGACACCGTGCGCGATCTGGTTGCCGAGCTTGTCGCCCGCGAGGAGCGCTATGCCGCGGCCTTCGCCGATCTGCGCACGGTGCGGGTGGCGCTCGACCAGGAGCTGGCCGATTTCGACGCGCCGCTGACGGGCGTGCGCGAGGTGGCCTTCTTCCCGCCGATGACGGGCGGCTGATGTCCGTCAGGGTTCAGGAAGACCCCTTCGACCCCGGCACGGAACTGACGCGGTTCGGAGCACCGGATGCAGGCGCGGTGGTCAGTTTCACCGGCGTCGTGCGCGATGTCGCGCCGGGGCTGGTCGCGATGGAGATCGAACATTATCCGGCGATGACCGCGCGCGCCATCGAGGCGATGGCGGAGGAGGCGCGGGCGCGGTTCGGCCTGACCGGGGTCGAGGTGATCCATCGCCATGGCCGTCTTGTCCCCGGCGAGGTGATCATGATGGTGATCACCGCCGCACCGCATCGGCTGGCCGCGTTCGAGGGGGCCGAGTTCCTCATGGACTGGCTGAAATCGCGCGCGCCCTTCTGGAAGAAGGAGATCACGCGCGAGGGTGCGGACTGGGTCGCCGCGAAGGACGAGGACGAGGCGGCGCTGGCAAGGTGGTGAGGAGTGCCGTCATTGCGAGGAGCCGCAGGCGACACGGCAAGCCGGGAACGGTGGAACACCGGATTGTTTCGCCTCCGCCTCGCGATGACGGTATTTCCGGGCCGGGTGCGCTTACCCCAGTGCCGCACATGGCCCGTGGCGGTGGCAGGTCGTCAGGTGATCGTTCACCAGCCCGCAGGCTTCCATCCAGGCATAGGTGATGACCGGGCCGCAGAAGCGGAAGCCCTCGCGGCGCAGGCTGTGCGAGAGACGCGCCGAAAGCGGCGTGTCCGTGGGCACGTCCCCGGGCCGCTCCCAGCGGTTCTGCAGCGGCGTGCCGCCCAGATGGTCCCAGACGAAGGCGGCGAAGCCCTCGCGCTCCTCGAGCGCAAGGAAGGCCCGCGCGCCGGTGATCGCGGCCTCGATTTTGCCGCGATGGCGGATGATGCCGGGGTCGGCCAGCAGACGGGTGATGTCTGTCTGTCCGAACGAGGCCACGATTTCGGGGTCGAACCCGGCGAAGGCGTGGCGGAAGTTCTCGCGCTTGCGCAGGATCGTGATCCAGCTCAGCCCCGCCTGAAACCCGTCGAGGACGAGTTTCTCCCACAGCGCCCGCGAATCATGTTCGGGCACGCCCCATTCCTGATCGTGATAAGCGCGATAGAGCGGGTCGGTTCCCGCCCAGGCGCAGCGTGGCAGATCGTCCATGCGGCTTGGTGGCAAATGGCGGGCGTCAACGCAACCTTCAGCCTTTCATGCGATTCCATGGAGCCAGCCGGGACAGCAGCCGGGGCAGGGGGATGTTTGCAGCCAGTCATGACATGCGGGTCGATGCGCCGCCCGATCCGCTCAGTGCGGCGCTCGCGCTGCAGGATCGAGACGTGCCTGCACTCGTGGCGGCCGCCCTGCGCGACGGGCGGGCGCGGCTTGTCTTTCAGCCGGTGGTCATGGCGGCAGAGCCTGCGCGCGTGGCCTTTCATGAGGCCTTCATCAGGCTGGTCGATCCCTCCGGGCGGCTGATTCCGGCTGCGGATTTCATCGCCGGGGTCGAGGAGCGTGCCGAGGGCCGTGAGATCGACGCCCTTGCCCTGCGGCTGGGGATGCAGGCGCTCGCACGTGATCCGGGGCTCCGGCTGGCGGTCAACATGTCGGCGCGTTCCATCGCCGATGGCCACTGGCGCGACGTGCTGGAGGCAGGGCTCGCGAGGGATGCCGACATCGGCGCACGGCTGATCCTCGAAATCTCCGAGGCCTCCGCCATGCTCCTGCCCGAAGTGGTGATCCGCTTCATGGCGGCGGTGCAGCCTGCGGGCATCTCCTTCGCGCTCGATGATTTCGGCGCGGGGTTCATTTCCTTCCGCCATCTGAAGGACTTCTTCTTCGACATGGTGAAGATCGACCCGCTGTTCGTGCACGGGATCGCGTCCTCGCCCGACAATCAGGTGATGACCGAGGCGCTGATTGCCGTGGCCCGCCAGTTCGGCATGTTCACCGTGGCCGAAGGGGTCGAAACCCGGGAGGAGGCCGCGTATCTGCAGCATCTGGGTGTGGACTGCCTGCAGGGCTACCTGTTCGGGAGGCCGGCACCCGGGCTTTAGCCGGGCTTTGCTGCCCTGCAGCGAAAGCCATTGCCGCCCACCCCGCTTGCGCCCTATGAAAGGAGATGACCGGGGCCGGGCGATGCCGCCGTGACCCCCGTATCGAGAACAGGAGCTGCCACATGTCTTCCGTCGTCATCGCCTCGGCCGCACGCACGGCTGTCGGTTCGTTCAGCGGCGCCTTTGCCAACACCCCCGCCCATGAGCTTGGTGCCGCCGTGCTGCGCGCGCTGGTCGAGCGTGCGGGCGTGGACCCTGCGCAGGTGAGCGAGACCATCCTTGGCCAGGTGCTTACTGCGGGGCAGGGCCAGAACCCGGCGCGTCAGGCGCATATCGCCGCAGGCTTCCCCGTCGAGGCGGCGGCCTGGGGCCTCAACCAGGTCTGCGGTTCGGGGCTGCGTGCGGTGGCGCTCGGCGCGCAGCAGATCATGCTGGGTGATGCGAAGATCGTCGCGGCGGGCGGGCAGGAGAACATGACGCTCTCGCCCCATTGCGCCCCTTTGCGCGCGGGCAAGAAGATGGGTGATCTTCCCCTTGTCGACACGATGATCCGTGACGGGCTCTGGGATGTGTTCAACAACTATCACATGGGCCAGACGGCGGAAAACGTGGCCGAGCAGTGGTCGATCAGCCGCGAGATGCAGGACGAATTCGCACTGGCCAGCCAGAACAAGGCCGAGGCCGCACAGAAGGCGGGCCGTTTCGCCGACGAGATCATCCCTTTCACCATCAAGGGCCGCAAGGCCGATGTGACCGTCGACCAGGACGAATATATCCGCCATGGTGCCACCATCGAGGCCATGCAGAAACTGCGCCCCGCATTCGCCAGGGACGGAAGCGTGACGGCAGGCAATGCCAGCGGCATCAACGACGGGGCAGCGGGCGTCCTGCTGATGAGCGAGGAAGATGCCGCGAAGGCCGGGATCGAGCCTCTGGCCCGAATCGCCTCATGGGCGACGGCGGGGGTCGATCCGTCGATCATGGGCACCGGGCCGATCCCCGCCTCGCGCCGGGCTCTGGAAAAGGCAGGCTGGAACGTGTCCGACCTCGATCTGGTCGAGGCGAACGAGGCATTCGCCGCCCAGGCCTGCGCCGTGAACAAGGACATGGGCTGGGACCCGGCGATCGTGAACGTGAACGGCGGAGCCATCGCCATCGGCCATCCGATCGGAGCCTCGGGCGCGCGCGTCCTCAACACGCTCCTGTTCGAGATGCGCCGCCGTGACGCGAAGAAGGGGCTCGCCACACTCTGCATCGGCGGCGGCATGGGCGTCGCGCTCTGCGTGGAGCGCTGAGGGGGCGGGTGACGGTTTTCTGTCATCGCCACACGCAGCTCAGGGTTCCGAGCCCGGGCTGCTGAAGGCCATCTCCTCCGCTGACCTGATGTGACGACCTCGAGCGGGGTTGTTGGCGGGCATCCGTTCCGCAGGGTTCCCGCGATCCCGTCATTGCGAGGAGCCGAAGGCGACGCGGCAAGCCAGAGACGTCAGACAACTGGCTTGCTTCACTGCCGCATGTAATGACGAAAGGCGTGATGGGGTCGGGGCCCGGGCCCTCCTGCAAGATTCCTTGCCTGCGGGGCCTGCAACATCTTAGCATGAATCAAGATGGTTGCAGGAGGAGGTTGCCATGTCCCGAGTCGCCCTTGTCACAGGAGGTTCGCGTGGCATCGGCGCGGCCATCTCGCGTGCGCTGAAGGAGGCGGGCTACAATGTCGCTGCCTCCTATGCAGGCAATGACGAGGCCGCCGAGGCCTTCGCCCGGGAGACCGGCATCGTCACCTACAAATGGGATGTGGCCGACTACAGCGCCTGCCGGGACGGGGTCGGCCGGGTCGAGGAGGCGCTTGGCCCCGTCGACATCCTCGTGAACAATGCCGGGATCACGCGCGATTCGGCCTTCCACCGCATGACGCCCGACCAATGGAACGCGGTGATCGCCACGAATCTGGGCGGCACCTTCAACATGACGCATCAGGTCTGGGCCGGGATGCGCGACCGCAAGTTCGGGCGGGTGATCAACATCTCGTCGGTGAACGGGCAGAAGGGCCAGTTCGGACAGGCGAATTACGCGGCTGCCAAGGCGGGCGACATCGGCTTTACCAAGGCGCTCGCGCTGGAAGGTGCTCGCGCGGGAATCACGGTGAACGCGATCAGCCCCGGCTATATCAACACCGAAATGGTGCAGGCCGTGCCCGAGAAGGTCATGAACGAGGTGATCCTGCCGCAGATCCCGGTGGGCAGGCTGGGCGAGGCAAGGGAAATCGCCCGCTGCGTGGTGTTCCTCGCCTCGGACGACGCGGGCTTCATCACCGGATCGACGCTTTCGGCCAATGGGGGGCAGTATCTGGTGTGACCTATGGATCAGGTGGCTGAAGGCGAGCACTGGCTGACGACCGCAGAAGAAATCGACGCGCACGACATCACCGTCGAGATCCGCTATGCGCTGGAACATGGCTGCCCGGGTATCTGGAGCCTCCTGTGGGGGCTCGTCATGCTCAGGATGCGGCACCCGCACATGACGCCGGTCGAATATCTCAGATGGACGCTCTACCGCCCCGAGGTCACATGGGAGGAAGTGCGCAGCTACGTGCCCCGGCGCGACAACCTGCCCCTCAACGATTCCCTGCGTGACCGGGCGCTGCCGCAGATGGACGACATCCTTTCCGACAAGCTGAAGACTCTCCGGTTCTTCGGCGGGCGGGATCTTCCGGTCGTTCCGGTTCTTGCGCTCTTTTGCGACGGGCGCACCGAGGCGGATGTTCACCTGCTCGCCTCACGGGCCGAGGTTGCGGCGTTTCTTGCCTCTCAGGAGGGGGAGATTTTCGGCAAGCCTGTCGCTTCGTCGCGTTCGCTCGGGACCGTGGCGATCGACGGGCGCGATGCACAGGGCAATCTTGTCCTTGCGAACGGGAAAACCGTGCCGCCCGATGTGCTGGCAGCCGAGATCGCCGGAAGCTGGCCGCAGGGCTATCTGTTCCAGCCCCGCATCCATAATGCCGCCATCCTGCGAACGCATATGGGGACGGCGACGGGATCGTTGCGGATCACGACGCTGATCGGTGCGAGTGGTGAGCCCGAGGTGCTCTATGCCGCGCAGCGGTGCCCGTCACCGGGGGCAATGCATGACGGAGTCGTCCTGCAGCGTCCCAGCTACGCGCTGGCCGACATTCACACGGGACAGGTGATCAATCTGCCGGACCCCGACGATCTGGTCGGGCCGGGCCTGACGCACTGGCTTGATCCCGAGACGCCGCTGGTCGGGATGGTCCTGCCCGGTTTCGCCGAGGCCTGCCGAATCGCCATCGAGGGCCACAGCGCGCTGCCCGGACACGGCATTCTTGGCTGGGACATCTTTCTGACGGATGACGGGCCCCTGATTTCGGAGGTCAATTCCAATCCGATGCATGCGCTCTACCAGCGTGCTACCGGGAAGGGCCTGCTTGCCGGTGATGTTGGGGAGCGCATCCGCGCGCGCCAGCGGGCCGTTGCCTGAGGTAGTCCGAAAGGGCCGCCCCTGGCGGGCGGCCCCTCTCGCTCACTCGGCGCTGAGGCGGGCGATCTCTTCCTTCAGATGCAGTTTCTGCTTCTTCATTCGCGAAATCTCGAGTTCATCCTGCGCAGGCTGGCGCTGCGCTTCCTCGATGGCGTCCGACAGGGACTGATGCTTCTTGCGCAGTTCGTCGATGTGGGATGTCAGGCTCATGGGTTCCCTCCGCTTCGCTTCGCATCCGATCAATGCAGCATGTTTTCGTCCCCCTGTCACCAGAAATAGGCAGGGCTCTGAAGGCACGCTGCGGTGAGGCTCACATCCTCCCCTGAAGTGATGTGGTGGCTTCGGACAGGGCCGCGGACGGCATCCGGTCTGCGAACTCCCGCCCGCCACCTGTCTAGCACATTCCCAACGGACTGGTTGCTTCG